>NZ_JALPRY010000020.1:0-47682 GCF_023223505.1 Neorhizobium turbinariae | reverse complement strand
CCCCCGTTTATCCACGCTCTTCCGCCTGCCTCTACACTAAGCCCGTTCCGCTTCGGCTACACCGGTCCGCATAACCGGCGAGGCGGGACCGGTGGTCCGGGAAGGCGCCCTTATGCAGGCGCCCGCCCGGAAGCTGCGCAGAAAATGGTCTGCCCCTGAACAAGGCGTGCGTGTGTCGCACACAACCCGGCCCACCAAGAACAACAAGAGGGGCCGCCGCAGACGGACCGGAGTTGCGCGGAAAAACACACTGAACGGGGCGCTGAGAGGTGTCACATAAAACTAAAACTTAAGAGGCAGCTTTCAGCGCCCCGGCCGAAATCAAAATACCGAGATCGCCAAGGCAGGAGTCCGCCTGCCGCCTGATTTGCCTCGACTCCAACACGATTTCATGCCACTCCGACGCCCATGAAGCCCGAAATCAAGATTTGTGGTTTGAAGACGCCCGACGCTGTTGAACGTGCCGTTGCTCGTGGAGCGTCCCACGTCGGTTTCATCTTTTTCCCGAAGAGCCCACGCAACATTTCCCCAGAGGATGCGGCAGAACTCGCTGACCGGGTGCGCGGCCAGGTGAAGATCGTGGCCGTCACAGTGGATGCCGGCGACGAGGAACTCGATGATATTGTCTCGCTGCTGCGGCCCGACATTCTGCAGCTCCACGGTCATGAAAGCCCGGAGCGAATCCTGCACTTGAAGGCGCTTTACGGCCTGCCGGTCATGAAGGCATTTTCGGTCCGCGAAGCGGGCGATCTCGACCGGGTGGATCCCTTCATCGGCGTTGCCGATCGCTTTCTTTTTGACGCCAAGGCCCCGGCCGGTTCCGAACTGCCGGGCGGCAACGGCGTTTCCTTTGACTGGAGCCTCATGGCATCGCTTGACGAGAGCGTGGAATACATGCTTTCCGGAGGGCTGAACAAGGACAATGTCGCGTCTGCGCTCAGCTCCACCCGTGCACGAGGTCTCGACATATCCTCCGGCGTGGAAAGCGCGCCGGGCGTCAAGGATCTTGGCATGATCGATGCGTTCTTTGACGCCGTAAACAGTTCGCGCCGCCAAAGCGCCTGAAGGAGATTGACAGTGAACGAGACGCCAAAACCGAACTCTTTCCGGTCAGGTCCGGACGAAGACGGCCGCTTCGGCATTTTCGGTGGCCGCTTTGTTGCGGAAACCCTGATGCCGCTGATCCTTGATCTCCAGGGCGAATGGGAAAAGGCGAAGAACGACCCGGCCTTCCAGTCGGAACTGGCCGAACTCGGCAAGCACTATATTGGCCGCCCGAGCCCGCTTTATTTCGCCGAACGCCTGACCGAACATCTCGGCGGCGCGAAGATCTATTTCAAGCGCGAAGAACTGAACCACACCGGCTCGCACAAGATCAACAACTGCATCGGCCAGATCCTGCTCGCCAAGCGCATGGGCAAGACCCGCATCATCGCTGAAACCGGTGCCGGCCAGCATGGCGTCGCCTCGGCAACCGTTGCGGCGCGCTTCGGTTTCCCCTGCGTCGTCTACATGGGCGCAACCGATGTCGAGCGCCAGGCGCCGAACGTGTTCCGCATGAAGCTGCTCGGCGCCGAAGTGGTGCCGGTGAGTTCCGGCAACGGCACGCTGAAGGATGCGATGAACGAGGCCCTTCGCGACTGGGTCACCAATGTCGACGACACCTATTACCTGATCGGCACAGCGGCCGGCCCGCATCCCTATCCGGAACTGGTTCGCGATTTCCAGTCGGTAATCGGCAAGGAGGCCCGCGAGCAGATCCTCGAGGCCGAAGGCAAGCTGCCCGACCTGGTGGTCGCAGCCGTTGGTGGCGGCTCCAACGCAATCGGCATATTCCATCCGTTCCTGGATGATGATGGCGTCCAGATCGTTGGCGTCGAAGCCGGTGGCCGTGGCCTGCAGGGCGTCGAACACTGCGCCTCGATCACCGCCGGTGCGCCGGGCGTGCTGCATGGCAACCGCACCTATCTGCTGCAGGATCACGACGGCCAGATCCTCGAAGGCCACTCCATCTCGGCCGGTCTCGATTACCCGGGCATCGGCCCGGAACACTCCTGGCTGCATGACATTGGTCGCGTCCAGTATGTGCCGATCATGGACCAGGAGGCGCTCGATGCCTTCCAGCTCCTGACCCGCCTCGAAGGCATCATCCCGGCGCTGGAGCCGAGCCATGCGCTTGCCGAAGTGATCAAGCGTGCACCCAGCATGCGCAAGGACCAGATCATCGTGATGAACCTCTCCGGTCGCGGCGACAAGGACATCTTCACCGTCGCCAAGATCCTCGGAATGGATATGTAATATGACTGCTCGTATGGATGCACGTTTCGCGGCGCTGAAGGCAGAAGGCCGCCCCGCTCTGGTCACCTATTTCATGGGCGGCGATCCGGATTTCGAAACCTCGCTCGGCATCATGAAGGCGCTGCCGGAAGCGGGCTCTGACATCATCGAGCTCGGCATGCCGTTCTCCGATCCGATGGCCGATGGGCCGGTGATCCAGATGGCGGGCCAGCGCGCGCTCGCAGCCGGCCAGACGCTTGCCAAGACGCTTGAGCTCGCCCGCGAATTCCGCAAGTCCGACAACGACACGCCGATCGTGATGATGGGTTACTACAACCCGATCTATATCCACGGCGTCGACAAGTTTCTGGATGACGCGCTGGCAGCCGGCATCGACGGCCTGATCGTTGTCGACCTGCCGCCGGAAATGGACGACGAACTTTGCATCCCGGCGCTCGAAAAGGGCATCAACTTCATCCGCCTGGCGACGCCAACGACCGATGACAAACGTTTGCCCGCGGTTCTGAAGAACACCTCCGGCTTCGTCTATTACGTCTCGATGAACGGCATTACCGGGTCGGCCCTGCCGGATCCCTCGCTCGTGTCGGGCGCCGTCAACCGCATCAAGGGCCATACGGACCTGCCGGTCTGCGTCGGTTTCGGCGTCAAGACGGCTGAGCATGCAAGAGCGATCGGTGCTGCAGCCGATGGCGTCGTGGTCGGCTCGGCTATCGTTGCCCAGGTCGCCGGCAGCCTCACCAAGGACGGCAAGGCTGGCCCGGATACGGTCGCCTCTGTCGCCACCCTCGTACGTGGCCTTGCCACCGGCGTTCGTGCCGCACGTCTTGTCGCGGCTGAATAACCGGCCCACATGAAGCTAGAACAACATTCGGAGTAGAACCAGTGAACTGGATCACCAATTACGTCCGGCCGCGCATCAACTCCATGCTTGGCCGCCCCAACCGGGACGTTCCTGAAAATCTTTGGATCAAGTGCCCGGAAACGGGCGAGATGGTTTTCCATAAGGATCTGGAAGAGAACAAGTGGGTCATTCCGGCCTCCGGTTTCCATATGAAGATGCCGGCCAAGGCGCGGTTGAAGGACCTGTTCGATGGTGGCGAGTACGAAAGCCTGCCGCAGCCGAAGGTCGCTCAGGACCCGCTGAAGTTCCGTGACTCGAAGAAATACGTCGACCGCCTGAAGGACAGCCGCCTGAAGACCGAGCAGGAGGATACGATCCTTGCCGGTCTTGGCACTGTTGAGGGTGTGAAGCTCGTTGCCGTGGTGCACGAGTTCAGCTTCATCGGTGGTTCGCTCGGCATGGCCGCCGGTGAGGCGATCGTGAAAGCCTGCGAACGCGCGCTTGCTGAAAAGTGCCCGCTGGTCATCTTCCCGGCCTCTGGTGGTGCCCGCATGCAGGAAGGCATCCTGTCCCTGATGCAGCTGCCGCGCACCACGGTTGCCGTCGACATGCTGAAGGAAGCAGGCCTTCCCTATATCGTCGTGCTGACCAACCCGACCACCGGTGGCGTCACCGCCTCCTACGCCATGCTCGGCGACATCCATATCGCGGAACCTGGCGCCGAGATCGGTTTTGCCGGCAAGCGCGTGATCGAGCAGACGCTGCGCGAAAAGCTGCCGGAAGGCTTCCAGACGGCGGAATACCTGCTGGAGCACGGCATGGTGGACATGGTTGTGAAGCGCCACGACATCCCGTCGACGCTTGCCCGCATCCTGAAGATGCTGATGCGCCAGCCGGCCGAGCAAGTTGTTCCGGCACCGGTCGCCGTGAGCGCCTGAGCGAACGGCGAGATAGGCGGGCGGCGGGATGACGACCATGGGTGAAGCCGCGACGAGCGAAGCCGAACTGGAAATCGAAAGGCTGATGACCCTTCACCCGAAGGGTTTCGATCTTTCACTCGACCGCATCACGCGGCTTCTCGAGGTCCTCGGCAACCCGCACAGGAAAATGCCGCCGGTCATTCATGTGGCCGGCACCAACGGCAAGGGCTCTTTCACGGCCTTCTGTCGTGCGTTGCTTGAGGCGGGTGGATATGCGGCGCATGTCCACACCTCACCGCATCTCGTGCATTGGCACGAA
This sequence comes from Neorhizobium turbinariae, assembly GCF_023223505.1. NCBI lineage: Bacteria > Pseudomonadati > Pseudomonadota > Alphaproteobacteria > Hyphomicrobiales > Rhizobiaceae > Neorhizobium > Neorhizobium turbinariae. Next base: position 43,304 of record NZ_JALPRY010000020.1, on the reverse strand, counting down.
CGCTACCGGATCGGCGTCAAGGGCGGCCGCAGCCAGATCGTTGATGATGCGCTTCTGGCAGATGCGCTGCGCCGCATCGCAGCCGCCAACGCTGGCCAGGAAATCACGGTCTTTGAAATCCTGACGGCCGCGACCTTCCTGCTATTCTCCGAACAGCCGGCCGATGTGGTGATCCTGGAAGTTGGCCTTGGCGGGCGCTTCGACGCCACCAATGTCATCACCGATCCCGCCGTTTCGGTCATCATGCCGATCTCGCTCGATCACCAGGCTTACCTCGGCGACCGCGTCGAACTGATCGCGGCTGAAAAGGCCGGCATCATGAAGCGCGGCCGTCCCGTGGTGATCGGCCAGCAGGAATTTGATGCCGCGCTCGATGTGCTCGTTTCCACCGCCGAACGGCTCGGTTGCCCGATGGTGGTCTATGGCCAGGACTTCTCGGCGCATGAGGAATTCGGCCGGATGATCTACCAGGACGAGTTCGGTCTCAACGACCTGCCGCTGCCGCGCCTGCCGGGCCGCCATCAATATGCCAATGCCGCCGCCGCAATCCGCGCCGTCAAGGCCGCCGGTTTCCCGGTGACCGAGGCGATGATGGAAGAAGCGATGGCGACGGTCGAATGGCCGGCACGCCTGCAGCGGTTGACCGAGGGCAAGCTCATCCAGCATGCCCCCGAAGGCGCCGAGATCTGGCTTGATGGGGGACATAACCCGGCCGGTGGGGAAGTCGTGGCGGAAGCGATGGCCGCTTTTGAGGAACGTCAGCCGCGGCCGCTTTACCTCATCACCGGCATGATCAACACCAAGGATCCGGTCGGTTACTTCCGCGCCTTTGCGGATCTCGCCGAACATGTCTTCACCGTGCGCATCCGCGACAGCGAAGCAGCCCTTGATCCGGTGGCGTTGGCGCAGTCGGCTTTCGATGCGGGTCTGGTGGCGGAACCTGCCGCATCGGCGGAAGAAGCGCTGAAGGAAATAACCCGTCGCCAGCTGCCGGACGCCATTCCGCCGCGCATCCTGATCGGCGGCTCGCTGTATTTCGCCGGCAATGTGCTGGCAGACAACGGAACGCCGCCGACCTGACGGCACGAAAAAGCCCGGCTACCGAAAGGCAGCCGGGCTTTTTGATTCTGAAGTCTTGCCTGATCAGGCAGCGCTGGAAATCCACGCAGAAAGCGCGGTCTTCGGAGCGGCACCAACCTTGATGTCGGCCACTTCACCACCCTTGAACATGGCGAGCGTCGGGATCGAACGGACACCGTACTGGGCGGCCAGATCCGGGTTCTCATCGATGTTGAGCTTGACCACCTTCACCTTGCCGGCGAGTTCGGTGGAGATCTCTTCCAGGCTCGGGCCGATCATCTTGCACGGACCGCACCACTCAGCCCAGAAATCCACCACAACAGGCTCGGCGGAATTCAGGACCTCAGCCTGGAAATTGTTGCTGTCGACTTTCACGGTAGCCATGGGGCTCTCCTTAACAATTCTGTTGACCCAAATGTGAGACTGAGCCCCACGCATTTCAATGACCGTCATCTCACTTTGTTTTGAGTTCGGCAAGCGAGCGCGCCATGAGCTCCGGCGAGAGCGATATCACTCCACCGGTTTCGGTATAGACCAGCAGGCATTCGATGTCCTTGCCCGGGTAAAGGGGGCGCAGGATCTCCCGGTAGATCGCAAGTTGTGCCCGATGCGCCAGCGGCACCTGTTCAGCATCGCGCGGCGGTGTGCGATTGGTCTTGTAGTCGAGCACGATCACCCGGTCGTCGGTGACCACCAGCCGGTCGATCCGTCCAGAAATGGCGTAATCGCGGCCTTCGAGCGCAAGCGTGCCCATGATCGAGACTTCCGCTTGTCCGCGTTCGGAAAACACCAGATGAAGCGCCGGGTTGGAGAGCACGGACAGCACGCATTGAACGAGCTTGTCCCGCTCGGCCGCAGGCCAGAAACGCGCTGCCCGTTCCGCGTAACGATAAGCTGCGGCTTCGCGCTCGGCATGGGGGAACTCGGCCAGCATCTGCAGCATGCGGTGCACGAGCCGACCCTTCTGGGCCGCAAGCCCCGTGCTTTCCTTGGTGCTGAACAGCGGCGAGGCGTAGACCAGATCATCCGGCTCGTCGTCGATCATGGTGCCGGCACCGGAGGGGCTCAGCGGCCTCGGCAACATCTTCTGCGGCGGTAGCGGCCGGGAAAGCGCTGCCGGCAGGGGTGGCGCCGTCACCGGTGCCGTCTCCCTGCTTTCGGCCTTGCTTGCCCGTGTGTCGGATGAAGCCGGGAGCCGCCACTTGAAGCCGCTCCACTGGCCGTCCTTGTCGGTGAAATCGCTCGGGCTGCAGCGGTACTCGTCCGCCGCCAGGGCCTTCGAGATCATCGACTGCCAGGTGTCCGGGTTATCGGTCTTGCCGCGGTAACCGCAAACGATCAGCCGGTCAGCCGCCCGGGTCATGCCGACATAAAGTAGCCGGCGATATTCCTCTTCCGTGGCGGAGCGTATGCGGGTGTCGTCGGCTACGGTGAGCGCATTCGTCAGCGTCTTGCCCGGCACCCAGGCTGGCACTTCCTGCCCATCGATCCGCAGCAGCCGAAGCTTGGCGACATGCGAGGAGATGAAGGCCTTCGAGCCGCTGTCGACCAGAAACACCACTGGCGCCTCAAGCCCCTTGGAGGCATGCACGGTCATGATCCGCACTTCGTTGCGGCCGGCATCCTGCTCGCGCTTCACCTCCGGTGATTCGATCTCGAGCGTCGAGATGAATGCCTGCAGCCCGGGCAGGCCGCTGGTTTCGTGGTCGAGCGCGAAGGTGAGGAACTCGTCAAGGATGTCGCCGGCTTCCGTGCCAAGCCGCCCGAGGAATTTGCGACGCCCGCCGTATTGACCAAGGATGCGGGCAAAGAGATCGTGAGGACTGAGCTGCCGCGACAGCGCCAGCAGGTGCTGAAGCCGCTCCGCCGCATCCTGAAAACGCAGCGGCTGATCTTCCGCCAGGCGTTTCAGCGCGTCCCAGGCGCTGGTCTTTTCCGGGCGCAGCGCTGCAACCTCGAAAACATTCTCTTCGGAGAGGTTGAACAAGGGGCTCTTCAGCAGGGCGGCGAGCGAAAGATCGTCCTGCGGCAGGAGCAGGAAGCGGCCGAGCGCCAGCAGGTCCTGCACCGCGATATGGCTCGTCAGCCTCAAGCGGTCGGCACCGGCGACGGGAATATTGTCGCGCCGTTTGAGCGCCCGCGTCAGCGCATTAACGAAGGCATCGCGCTTGCGAACCAGCACCAGGATGTCACCGGCCTCGATCGGCCGCTCGACGCCCTTTTCGATGATCGTCTCGTTTCCGATCATCTCGCCGATGCGGTTGGCAATGCGGGACGCAAGGATCGCCGAGGGCGCCTTGTCGGGCGTCGCGTCGAAGGGTGCGGTCCAGTCTTCGTCCTGGTCGGATGCTTCGGGAACGATGACATCCCAGAGATCCACCGCACCGGGATGACCCATGCGGTTCGAACGGTGCTGCACCGGGTCGCCGGTGGCGCTCAGTCCACGGGCATTGTCCTCAAGCGCGAAAACCTGGTCGACTGCGGCGAGCACATCCGCCGTGGAGCGGAACGAAAGCGGCAGGCGGACAGGATGGAAGGCTTGGCCGCTGGCCCGCACCCGTTTTTCCGTCTCGCTCCGCTCTTCGGCAAACCGCTCCGGTCGGGCACCCTGGAAGGAATAGATCGACTGCTTTTCATCCCCGACGGCGAAGATTGTGCGGCGCGTGTTGCGAGCGCTGGCGCCGGAATAGAAATCTTCCGCAAGCGACTTGATGACGGTCCATTGTACCGGGCTCGTGTCCTGCGCCTCGTCGACCAGGATATGGTCGATGCCCTGGTCGAGCTTGTAATGGACCCAGGCGCCAACGCCGTCACGGGTAAGCAGATCGGCGGTGCGTGCAATCAGATCCTCGAAGTCGAGCAGGCTGCGCTGCTTCTTCAGGTCCTCGTAGTCGTCGTTGAGCCGCTGCGCCAAGATCAGTGCCGCCTTGGTCGCACCGAACATGCGGATCAGGCGCAGGCGATCGCGGCAGGCAACAACATGTGATCGCGCGGCGTCCACGGCGTCTGCCAGTTCCGGTGCCATGGTCAGCATAGCCTTGGCGACCAGCGAGGAATCTGCCTTTGGTTTGCCTTCACGGGTGAGGAAGATCTGGTCGAGGTGCTGGGCGCGCTTGAACACGTCAGGCTCGCGCATCACCAGTCGCAGGCCGTATGCAACCTCGGTCGCCTTGGCTCCGCCCTTCTGGTCAGCAAGCAAAAGATAAAGATCAAGCGTAATGCCGGAAAGGCCGGGCAAGGGCCAGTAGGAGGCGGCGACGCTATCTTCGGTGTCGGCCGGATCAAGACCATAGGCGCGCTTCAGCTCGACGCCCAGACCGCCCTGGTGCTCCGCCTGCGCAATGAAACGTCGCAGCGCGGTGCGGTTGGCGATGATGTCGGAAAGCAGCGTTTCGAGCCCGAACTCGTCTCCAAGATCCAGCACATGTGCGAAGGCTTCTGCGAGCTGCGGGTCTTCCTCGGCAGACGAGGCGGTCAGCAGCGAACGCCGCGCTTCGGCGAGCAGTGCTGCCGCGGCGCGATCATCAAGCACCGAGAAATGCCCGGCGACGTTGGCCTCGAGCGGAAACTGGTGCAGCAGTGCTTCGCAAAAGGCGTGAATGGTCTGGATCTTCAGCCCGCCTGGCGTCTCCAGCGCCTTGGCAAACAGCCGGCGTGCTTCGGCAAGCTTCAGTGAATCCGGCTCAATACCTTCGATATCCTTGATCCGCTGCCGCAGCTCAGCATCCGAAAGCACCGTCCATTCCGACAGCCGCTGGAAGACGCGGTTGGACATCTCGGACGCCGCGGCCTTCGTATAGGTGAGGCACAGGATTGCCGAGGGGCGGCAGCCCGAGAGCAGCAGGCGGATGACGCGCTGTGTCAGCACATGCGTCTTTCCGGAGCCGGCATTGGCCGACACCCAGGCCGAGCTTGCCGGATCGGACGCGAGCGACTGCTGCCGCGTCGTCCAGTCGATCCAGCGAATCGGATCATCGTCTTCGGGAAGCGGGGGAGGTGGAAGCTCACTCATCGGCATCAACCTCATTGTCCTCGTCGGCCGTCGACCATTCGGCGACGCGGGCAAGGTGGTCATATTCGCCGCCGAAATCGCCCTGCGCGAAGGGTACGAGGCGCGATGCGAAGCCGGCTTCACCGCTCCGGAGCGTCACCACGAAACGCGTCAACTGGTCGAGCGATTCCTGCGCGAGGTCGAGCGCCGATTTCGGCTGGCGTTTGGCGGTGGCAGAGGCGCCCTCGTTGTTGACCTTGTCCTCCCGGAACCGGTCTCCCGGACGAAGGCGCACGTAGATGAGGTTTTCCGGCGTCAGCGCGTCCAGGTCCCGGAAGGCACCGGCGCGCAATGCGGCTGCTTCAAGCGCAAGCTGCGGATCGAGCAGCGACCGCGCCTGGGAAACCGAGGGGCTGAGGCCGGTCTTGTAATCAACGATATCGACAAGACCGGAACCCTTGATGTCGATGCGGTCTGCAATACCGGTGACGCGGATGCCAGCGACGGGCACATCCCAGCCGGCGCCGACTTCCGTCAGCGTCCGGCGAATGTCGTGGGCTCGAGCGGCTTCCCAATCAAGGAAGGCTCGAGCGACTTCCCAGAAACGTGGTCGCCAGACGCGGTCGATATGGATAGGAAGCTGCTCGGCATCGAAGAGCTCTTCCATGATCTCCCGCATCGCCTCCTTCGCCGCCGGCGTGCCTGGCTTGTGGCCCTGCCGGGTATAGCGGTCGATGATGGCGTGATAGAGCGTGCCGCGTTCCGAGGCGCCCGGATCCGAATTGAACGGGTCGATAGGGTCGAGCTTCAAGATTCGGCGGGCGTAGATGGCATAGGGGTCGCGCCGCAGGCGTCCGACCTCGCTGAAGGAATATTTCACCGGCTGCAGATCAGCCGGCGGCTTTGGCGCCGGTCGCTTGGCACCGGGCTGGTTTTCACCGGCATCGACCGCTGCCGCCCAGTGCCGATATTGCTCCCCGCGAGCCTTCAACTCGTCGGCGAAGGTTTTGCCGCCCAGCGCCAGCAAGCGCTGCAGCCAGCGCGACGCGACCGTTGGTGTCGAGCCTTGGCGCAGCGCTCGCGACAGGATGAGCCGTCGCATGCCGCACGCCATTTCGAAGTCATGCGCCAGCTGCCCGATGCGCCGTTCGGGTGGCTCAAGGCCGATATCGGTCTTCATCGTGCGTGACAGGAACGGGTTGTTGACCGTCTGGCCAGGCCACGAACCTTCATTCAACCCCCCGAGGATCATCGTGTCGACGGTCTGCAGCCGCGCTTCAAGCGTGCCGAAGATGAAGACACGCGGATGGCTGAGGGCGCGTGGTTTCACCGCTTCGCCCGTGGTCAGCGCCATGACGATGTCGATCCATTGCGGACCGTCTGCCTCGATCTGCCCATCGGTCTCGATGACTTCGGCAAGCATGCCGGCCAGACGTTCGCCGGCCTCTCCGGACCACAGCGCGGCAAGGCGGCCGTTCTCATCGATGCAAAGCGCCTCCAGCGCTCGGCCCGTGCGCTCGGCCCATTCCGACAGCGTCAGCTTGGTCGTCAGTCCCCGGCCATCGGGGCGGCGGGTGACAAGCGCGGAGATCAGTGGTTCGGCGGCCGCCGCAAGGCGCCTGGCAAGATCACGCGCCCGTGTCGGTGCCTCCTCGTCAAGGGCCAGCCGCCATTGCGGCGTGTGCCGGTCAGTCTTCTGCTGGGCAAGCCGTGTCTCCAGCAGAGGCTCCAGCGTGCCGAGATCCATGTCGCCCAAACCGCCACGCAATGCGAGGATTTCCAGCGCTTCGACAGCCGGGCAGATCGCATCAGCAGGCAGGCCGACCCGCAGCAGCGGATGCTTCATGAGCGCAACGATCGCCACTGGATCACCGGGGCGCAGTGCTGCTTCGAGAAGCAGTTGTACCAGAGTCCCCTGTGGCGTGCCGGACAGCGGTGAACCGGCGGTATCGTCGGCGACAACGCCAAACCGGGCAAGTTCAGCCGTGACGCGCCGGGCGAGCGCGCGGTCCGGGGTAATCAACGCCGCTCGCGTTTCGCCGCCATCGGCGCCCGGTTCTTCAAGCGCCAGCCGAAGCGCAATGGCGATGGCTACGGCTTCCTCGCGTTCGTTGGCTGCCTCGATCAGCGATACATCGGCGAAGGCTACGCGAAGCTTCTCGAGATCGACGTCGTCGCGCCAGGTGCTCCAGCGATCCGTAGCCTTGGCGGGAACCAGCGCCTGCGAGATGGTCTCTGCGCGGAATTTGAGATCGGAAGGGACGTCGCCCAGCAGCACAACCTCGCTGCGATCGATGCCAAGCCGGGTCAAGAGGCGCCAGAGCCCGAACTGGGGGTGGCTGCGGCTCGGTGGCTCGGCGAGCCCATCCAATGTCTCCTCGCCGATCAGCGCCCACTGATCGGCCGGCATGGCGAGGTCAAGCCCGGGAAGCACGACTGCGCCTTCCGGCAGCCGGGAGATCGCCGCGATCAGCTCCGCCGCCGCCGGGATGGAGCCGGTGGAGCCGGCCACGATCACTGGGCCCTTGTGCGTCTTGGTCGCAATGCGGCGTGACTCACCGCGCAGGATTGCCGCCTGGTGCCGTGCCGGCGAGAAGCGGCGCAGCTCTTCCAGGCGCGCCGGCCAAAAGGCGCTGGCGATCGACAGGAATTCGGCCGTCAGCTGCCACCAGAGGGCATGCTCCTCTGTGTTGAGGTTCTTCAGGTCCGCCCAGTCGCGCTCTTCGGTATCGATCGCGTCGATGAGTTCGGCAAGCGCCCGCGCAAGCCAGATGGCGTCGGCCGGACTGGCCGGTGCGATCAGCGGTGACTGCGAGTGGATGTCGAGGACGACCTGGGGAAGCTGGTTACGCCAGGCAAGAATCAGCCGGCCAAGCTCGAGCAGACGGGCCGTGCCGCCGATCGGCAGGGCAAGATCCATCTCTTCCGGCGCGACGAGGTCGAAATAACCGCTGTCATCATCGGTTTCACCGAGCGGCCGGATGACCGGCAGGATCGCGGAACGGCCACCGAGCAGATCGACAAACTCCGAGCGCAGCACGCGGGCCGCGCGCCGGGTCGGCACGAAGATCGTGACATCGGCCAAGGAAAGCGGATCGGTCGGATCATAGCGGAAGGTTTCGACAAGCTCGCCGTTGCAGAGCGTGGCGGCGAGCGTCTGGAGGAAAGGCGCGCCTGGCGGAATGGTGAAAACGCGGGGAAGGTGTCTCGTCGCCTCGGCCATCAGGTCACGCCGACGCCCGGAGCCGCCGGATCGTCGCCTCCGCTTCGTCCACGGCTTCGGGCGTGCCGACCGTCAGCCAGTGGCCGTCCATCATCATGCCGTAGAGGCGGCCGCGGGCGATTGCCTTGTCAAAATAGGTGTTGATGTTGAACGGCTCGCGCGGCGCGTCATCGAGGAATTCCGGCTTCATGGCGAAGGCACCGGCATAAACCACCGGGTTGGACGGGTCGTCGCGAAAGCGAGTGAGCTTGCCATCCGGCCCCATGCTGAAATCATTGACACCGTTGTGACCGGTGGTGTTTTCAATGCGGATGCAGAGCATCGCCATGTCCATGCGGTCCGGGTCGAAGAATTGAGCCAGCCGCTGCAGGTTGCTTGGACCCTCTTCCGGCTCGCCGACCCAGAACAGGTCGGCATTCATCACGAAGATGGTGTCGCGGCCAAGCTGGGTGATCCCCTTGACGATGCCCCCGCCGTTGTTGAGTAGCGCGTCCCGTTCGTCCGAGATCAGGATCTCCAGCCCCTCATACGCCTTGAGGTGCGCCTCCATCTGGTCCGCGAAATGGTGGACGTTGACGACCGCCCGTTTCACGCCCGCCTGCTTCAGCGAATCGAGCACGTAGTCGATCATCGGCTTGCCGCCGATCTTCACCAGCGGCTTCGGCATCGTATTGGTGATCGGGCGCATGCGGGTCCCAAGACCTGCGGCCAGCACCATGGCTTCTTTGATGATCATCGAACTCGGCGTCTATGATTCGGGAAGTTGTATTCCAGACCTGAGACACCAATCCCGCAAGGGGGCAAGCACTTCATGGCGAAGGGCTGTGGATAGATGGCGAAGCGTCCGGGGCATGTGCTTCAGGTAGCCCGGTTTGCCATCACGCTGCAACAGCCGCACCCAAAGGCCCGCGAGCTTGCAATTGCGCTGCGCCGCCATGATCGCCCAGGCCTTCATGAAGGTTTTTTCGTCGAAAGGGCCAAGCGACCGGCGTAGCGCCAGGTAATCGACCATCAACTGGTCGGCGAGCGGCTTCGGAATGTCGACGCGGGCGTCCTGAACAAGCGAGGCGAGGTCATAGGCCGTGGGGCCGCTCATCGAATCCTGGAAATCGATGAGGCCGACGCGCCGCACGCCGGATTCGTCCGGGCGCCAGATGATGTTGGGCGAATGGAAGTCGCGCAGCAGCAGGTTCTTTTCCGTATCGGCCAGCTCGGCGATCAACCCATCCCAGATCGAAAGGTATTCGGCGCGTTCTTCCTCGGTCGCCGGGGTGCCACGTTTCCAGGGCAGGTGCCAGTCAAGAAGGAGGCGCGCCTCCATCTTCATCGCCGTGGCGTCGAAATCGGGGATATGGTGCACATGCCCGTCGCCCACAGGCAGATCCTGCCGCATCTCGTGGCTGTGCAGGTAGCCTAGACAGACCACTGCCTCACGGTAACGATCGGCGATCGGCTGGCCAGCTTCATCCACCACGCCCTCGTCACCGAGGTGCTCCATCAGCAGGATGCCCTGCGCGTAGTCGGTATGGAGTATTTTAGGCGCCGCGAGGCCGAGTTCGCGCAAGTACTCGTCGACTGCCACGAAGGGATAGGGGTCGAGCGCCAGATGCACGACCTTGGGGTAAGGCTTGCCATCAAGCACGGCGGGCCCTTCCGGCGGGTGCGGCCAGTCCATCAGGACCAGCGTTTCGGCAGCCCCGGTGGTAATCGTCTCGTAGGCGCGGGTGGATGCGTCGCCGGTAAGGAAGCGGCGCTTGGCGTGTGCGTAGCCGTGCTGCTCAAGGAAGGCGCGGATCGCCAGCACCCGGCGGATGCGCTTCATCTGCGTGTCAGGCGCCGTGATCGTCGCCAGCCGCCCGTTGGCCTGGTGCTCCAGCTTCAGGGAGATGCGTGCTGCAGGCAGAAGCTCGTCCGCCATTTCCGGCCATTCGACAAGGCAGATGCCAGAGGAGAGGGCTTCATCGAAGCCCAGCTCATCGAGTTCCGACGCGTCGCCCAACCGATAAAGATCGAAATGGGCGACCGGGAGCCGCAGGTCATAGGCCTGGACCAGGGTGAAGGTGGGGCTCGGAACCTCAAGCTCCGGATCGTCGGCCAGCGCCCGCAGGAAGGCGCGCGCGAAGGTGGATTTGCCAGCGCCGAGATCACCCGACAGGGCGATCCAGTCACCCTTGCCAAGTGCAAGCGCCAGGTCCTCGCCCAGGCGAACGGTTTCGGCCTCGTCGGCGAGAAAAAGCGAAAGAGGCTCGGCGTCGGTCATTCGGCGGCGATGGAGCGCACTGCGGCGCCGCTCGGGATCCGGCAGGTGACGGTGGTACCCTGGCCGGGCTTGCTGTCGATGACAACGTCGCCGTTATGCAGGTGCACGAAGCTTTCGACGATCGAGAGACCCAGGCCGGCGCCGCTGCGCTTGCCGCCGCGACTGTTGGCGGAGAAGCGGTTAAACACGGTCTTCAACATGTCTTCCGACATGCCGGGGCCCTTGTCGGTTACTGAGAAATAAACTTCCTTCGGGTTGCGCCAGCAGTTCAGCGTGATGGTCGACCCTTCCGGCGCAAAATTGGTCGCATTCGTCAGGAGCTTCAGCAGGATCTGCTTGAGGCGCTGCTCGTCGGCGACGATCATGCCGAGGCCTGCCTGGGCAGTGATCGCAAGATTGACCCCGTTTTCGTGCAGCCGGTCGGCGATCTGCATGGCGACATCATCGAGCAGGTCGTCGATCGCCATCTCGGACAACTGCAGTTCCATGATGCCCGCATCGACCGTCGCAAGGTCGAGGATGTCGTTGACGATGGTGAGCAGCACCGAGGACGAGGTCGAGATATGGTCGATATATTCGGCCTGGCGCTCGTTGAGCGGGCCGACGCCCGGCGTCTTCAGGAGGTCCGTGAAGCCGATGATGTTGGTGAGCGGAGAGCGCAGTTCGTAGGAAACGTGCTGCACGAAATCGTTCTTGATCTCGTCGGCCTTCTGCAGCGCCTCGTTCTTTTCCTTCAACGCACGTTCGGCGCGTGCACTGGCCGTCGTGTCGACGAAGGTCAGCATGGTCTGCGCGTTCGGCAGCGGGATCGCGGCGTAATCGAGGATCAGGCCAGAATACAATTCGAGTGTTCCCTGGAGCGGGATGCGCGCATCGTTGAACGTCGTTAGCATCTGGCCGAAGCGGCGCCAGCCGTCCGGCTGGTCGTAGGACGGTGCGCAGGCGGCTTCGATCGCCTTGATATGGGTGCCGGGCTTGGCCTGTTCCGCCGTGATGCCCCAGAGCGCCCTGAAGGCGGGGTTGGAAAGGCGGATGCGTCCGTCCGGACCGAACACGGCGACACCTTCGGACAGGTGGTCGATCGTTTCGCCCTGGACCTGCACCAAGGTGTTGTAGCGCGTTTCGAGATCCACCTGTTCGGTGAGGTTTTCGAACACCCACGTTGCGCCACCTTGCGGATGGGCGGTGGCGATGACACGCAGCGTCTGGCCGTTAGGGAGGTGCCAGAGGTCGGTCTGGGTTTCGGTCGAGCGGTAGACGGAAAGGGCGGAATCCTTCCAGCTGCGCCAGTTCAACTGTTCCGGCAGCTTTCCGTCGCTGCGCAGCTTGTCGAGAAGCTCGCCGTTGTCCGGCCTGGAATCGAGGAAGGGCAGTGTCAGCCCCCAGAGCTGCACGAAAGCCTGGTTGTAGAATTGCAGCCGGCGTTCGCCATCGAAGATCGCGACAGGCGTGCCGAGGTGATCGAGCGTCTCCGCGTGGCTTTTCAACGTGCGCTTCAACTCCTCGCGCACGGCTTCCGCCTCGGAGACATCAGTTGCCATACCAGCCGAGCCGCCCGGCACCACGACATCAACGACGTCGAAGACGGTACGGTTGCCATGCACCACGGTCGACACGCGATCATGGAAAGGTGAAGCCGCGGTTGCGGTCGCCTTGATCTTCTCGCGTGCGATCGTGCCGAGGAATTCGCGGCCCTCTTCGATGACATGTTCGGGCGTGGAGGCTTCCACCGCTTCGCCATAGGCGTGGTTCACCCAGGTCAGCTTGCCCTGTGCGTCACGCCGCCAGACCGGCTGTTCGATCGCGTCGAGCAGGGAGTGGAACATGGAGATGGAGGTCGTGAGCCGCTCGCGCTCGATCTTCAGTTCGGCCAGTTCGGCGCGAAGGTTGTTGAGTGCCAGGAAGCGCACGAAGGCCTTGCCGCCGGAAACGCGGCCCTGGACTTCGAGGATTTCGTCACGGTTCGTCTCAACGACGGTATCGAAGGTGCGGGCTTCGTTGCGCAGCGCCTCGATCAGCTTGTCCAACTCGCCTGCCGATGCAGGGCGCAGCCAGCGACCAAACGCGAGGAAATCGCGATCGCTCTGCGGCGCACCGGTTTCAACCGGCAGCTGGCCAAGGAATTCCGGCTTCGAGGAGCCGCTTTCCCACACGACGATGCGTCGGTTCTTGTCTGCGATAAGGGCTTCGTATTTGGAAATCCGCTGCTGAGCGTCGGAAAGCGCGCTGCGGATTTCCTGGCTTTCGGCGGTGAGATTGCCGCGCTGACGCACCAGCCAGACCGACGAGAGCAGGGCAGCACCCAGTGCGCCGAGCACGACGGAGGAGACGATGACTTCGGTAGAGGAGAAAAGGCGGACGGCGGCGCTGCCGGACTGCTGCGCGAGCGCCCCCGTCGCCAATCCGGAAAAAGCCGTACCTGATAGAAAGGCGCTGGCAAACAACGCCAGACGCTTTGCCTTGCCGCTCACCGAGCCCTCAACCGTGTCGCCACAGGAAGGTCCCGTTGTCTTCGCGCCAGCGTCCCCGCAAGAAGGATCGGCCTGCTGAAACAGGCTCATTTTTTTTACCGACATACCGGTCTGTCTCCGTCCAATTGCCGCTCATCGACAAGACATACCATACCGTGCCTTGCCCCGAGCCGGACGACCGAAGGTTTCGGACGTCGATTTCAGGAAAGTCACGAATCAACGTGAAAAGGATAACTGCTGAGGAAAAAGCCGGGAAGGGAGGCGGCCAAAAAAGAAGCCGCAGCTTTTGTCAAGGCTGCGGCTGTCTATATGTTGTGGATTAACCGGCTAGGGATTAGTACCGGTAGTGTTCAGCCTTGAACGGACCTTCCGGCGAGACGCCGATATAGGCGGCCTGCTCCGGCGAAAGTTCGGTCAGCTTCACGCCGAGCTTGGCGAGGTGGAGGCGAGCAACCTTCTCGTCGAGGTGCTTCGGCAGGATATAGACCTCGTTCTTGTACTGGCCCTGCTTCGTGAAGAGCTCGATCTGGGCGAGCGTCTGGTTGGTGAACGAAGCAGACATGACGAAGGACGGGTGGCCGGTGGCGTTGCCGAGGTTCAGCAGGCGACCTTCCGACAGCAGGATGATGCGGTTGCCCTTCGGAAACTCGATCATGTCGACCTGCGGCTTGACGTTGGTCCACTTGAGGTTCTTGAGAGCCGCAACCTGGATCTCGTTGTCGAAGTGGCCGATGTTGCCGACGATCGCCATGTCCTTCATCGCGCGCATGTGCTCGATGCGGATGACATCCTTGTTGCCGGTGGTGGTGATGAAGATGTCTGCGGTCGAGACAACGTCTTCCAGAACGACGACTTCAAAACCGTCCATGGCGGCCTGCAGGGCGCAGATCGGGTCAACTTCCGTGACCTTCACGCGTGCGCCGGCGCCGGCGAGCGAAGCGGCCGAACCCTTGCCCACGTCACCGTAACCGCAAACCACGGCAACTTTGCCGGCCATCATCACGTCGGTGCCGCGGCGGATGCCGTCAACCAGCGATTCCTTGCAGCCGTACTTGTTGTCGAACTTCGACTTGGTGACGGAGTCGTTGACGTTGATTGCCGGGAACGGGAGGAGGCCCTTCTTGGAGAGCTCGTACAGGCGGTGAACGCCGGTGGTGGTTTCTTCGGTCACACCCTTGATGGCGTCACGCTGCTTGGTGAACCAGCCGGGCGAGGCCTGGAGGCGCTTCTTGATCTGCGCAAACAGGATCTCTTCTTCTTCAGAACCTGGGTTCGACAGCACGTCTTCGCCGGCTTCGGCGCGGGCGCCGAGCAGGATGTACATGGTGGCGTCGCCGCCATCATCGAGGATCATGTTGGAGAAGCCACCATCGGACCACTGGAAGATCTTGTCGGTGTATTCCCAATATTCGGTGAGCGACTCGCCCTTCACAGCGAAGACCGGGATGCCCGCAGCAGCAATGGCAGCGGCAGCGTGATCCTGGGTGGAGAAGATGTTGCACGAGGCCCAGCGGATATCGGCGCCGAGTTCCTTCAGCGTCTCGATCAGGACCGCGGTCTGGATCGTCATGTGAAGCGAACCGGAGATCCGAGCGCCCTTGAGCGGTTTCGACTGACCGAATTCGGCGCGGCAGGACATCAGGCCCGGCATTTCGGTTTCGGCGATGTCCAGTTCCTTGCGACCGTAGTCGGCAAGGCTGATATCGGCGACGATGTAATCTTTTTCTGCGCTCATAAAGCTCTCCTTGTTCAGTTGCCGCACGAGGCTGGCAGCCGAGAAACCGCACGACCCGCCGTCAGCGGCGGAAGCTGGAGGCGGTTTAGCAGGGTTCCCGCCAACTGGCAACGGGACATAAAGAGGTCTTTATATGTTTATGTAGTGGCGGGAGAGGTCAGGCTTCTTCGCCAAACCTGTTGGCGACAAGGTCCTGCAGGGCGTCGAGCGCCTCGGACGCCTGGGCGCCATCGGCTGCAACTTCGATCGTACAGCCGGGGCTCGCGGCGAGCATCATCAGGCCCATGATCGATGTGCCGTTGACGGTGGTGCCGTCGCGCGAAACGGTGATCTGGGCGTCAAAACGCTCCACCATCTGCACGAACTTGGCGGAGGCGCGCGCGTGCAGGCCCCGCTTGTTGACGATCAGGAACTCGCGGGACGTGGGGGACGACATGCGTGGGGAAATCTCACTTACCGCTCAGGACGCGGCTTGCCACATTGATGTACTTGCGGCCGGCTTCGGAGGCTTCTGCCAGCGCCCGGTCCATGTTGTTGTCACTGCGCACGCCGGCGAGCTTGATCAGCATGGGCAGATTGACGCCCGCGATGACTTCCGTCTGGCCGCTCTCCATGACCGAAATCGACAGGTTGGACGGCGTGCCACCGAACATGTCGGTGAGGATGATGACACCATGGCCGTCGTTTGCCTTTGCGACGGCGTCAACGATGTCCTGGCGCCGCTGGTCCATGTCGTCTTCGGGGCCGATGCAGACTGTCTCGATGCACTTCTGAGGTCCGACGACATGCTCCACAGCATGACGAAATTCCTCAGCCAGCTTGCCATGAGTGACAAGCACAAGTCCGATCATGAAAACTGCCCTCTGCTGCAAAAACTCGGCGCCATTATCGCATCGCAATAAAGTGGTCCAGCGGTGGGAGCCCATCTTCTCCATGTTAAGATGAACTTCAAGTCAAAAATCCGCCAGCTTGATTAGCAAAACGGCACCTGCGCGGCGAACTGCGGGTGGAAGGCGGCGATGATCGCCAGGGGATCGGGTGCCCCATTCCAGATGCGCAGCAGCGGAAGCGAACCCAGCCCGCCAACCTCGAACCGTTCGTTTTGCGGCGGAAGCCGCTCTGCCTGCGGAAAGGATACGGGGGACACGGCAAGCTCCAGCACTGCTTGTGGAACGCTGTCGATCCTGGCGATGCCGCTGCCGCGGATCTCGATGAGCCCGGCAATGGTTTCCGGGCGCGATGCAATGATCTGCGCGCCATCGCGTGAAACGAACACCTGGTCGTCGGCCACCAGCGCCGCAGACATCCCCTGCCGCCGAGCGGCCGCAAGGCAGGTGAAGGCGAGCATCGACTTGCCGCTTCCCGAAGGTCCGGTAAAAAGAATGCCTCTCGTCCCGATGACGATCGCCGTTGCGTGAATGTTGACCGGCGCGGTCACTGGGTTTCACCAGCCGGCAGCGACAGGATGAACCGGGCGCCCAGAGGAGCGCCCGTCTTCGGGTCGTGGAGGTTTTCAGCCCGCAACGAACCGCCATGGGCTTCGGCAATCTGCCGGCTGATCGACAGGCCGAGGCCTGAATTTTGGCCGAAGCTCTCGCCTTCGGGACGGTCGGTATAGAAGCGCTCGAAGATCCGGTCGATGTCTTCCGCCTGGATGCCGGGCCCGTTGTCATCGACGGTGATGACGACGCGGTCCTTGGTGCGCGTCAGCCGCAGCGCGATGCGGCCGCCCTTGTCCGGTACGAAGGAGCGGGCGTTTTCGATCAGGTTGGTAATGATCTGGCCGAGACGCAGGTCATGTCCGTTGATGACATAAGCCGACTTGTTGCCGCCCTTGTTGTCGATGCTGAGCTCGATATCCACCGGCTTGCGCCCGGTGCGAATCTGGCGGGAAATGTCGACGAGATTGCCGAGCAGGTTCTCCAGATCAACCGGCGAGGAGTCGGTGCGGGCCAGTTCGGCATCCAGTCGCGAGGCATCGGAAATGTCGCTGATCAGGCGATCGAGGCGGCGCACGTCGTGGAAGATGATCTCGGTCAGCCGCTGCTTCGATTCCTCCGACTTGGCGAGAGGCAGGGTTTCCACCGCGCTGCGCAGCGAGGTCAGCGGGTTCTTGAGCTCATGGCTGACGTCTGCCGCGAAGCTTTCAATCGCATCGATGCGGTCATAAAGCGCGTTCGTCATCTCGCGGAGCGCGATCGACAGGTTGCCGATCTCGTCCTGGCGGTAGGCGAAATCCGGAATCTCCTCGCGCTGCTTGGCGCCGCGCCGCACGCGGATGGCCGCTGCCGCAAGCCGGCGCAGCGGATTGGCGATGGTGGAGGACAGAAGCAGCGACAGGAGGATGTTGACGAGTGTCGCGACCCCGAACACCCGCATGATGGCAAGGCGCTCGGCATGCACGATCTTGTCGATGTCGCCGGCCTGGGTAGAAAGAAGCAGCACGCCGAGCACGGCGCGGAAACGCTGGACGGGAACGGCAACGGAAACGATCAGTTCGCCGCGTTCGGTGACGCGCACCAGCGCGCCACGCACACCGGTCAGCGCGTTCATCACTTCCGGATAGATCGACCCGTCACCGCCGGGCGCTTCCTTGTAGACCGGCAGGTTGCCCGGTTGGAGCATGCGGTTGAACAGGCTTGCGAACCATTCGCTCCAGGTCTGCTGCGTGTTTTCAACCGGCGGCAGGTCGTAGCGCAGAACCTGGCCACGGGAATAAAGGTGGCGCGAGTCGAGCAGCAGGTTGGCATCCGCATCAAAGATGCGCGCGCGGGTGCGGGTGGGCGAAATCAGCCGCCGCAGCACAGGCGCCACCCGCTCCGGGTCGATCGGGAAATCGAGATCCTCGTCGTTCGGCACCGGCGTGATGCTCTGGCCGGCCTGCAACTCGAGCAGTTTCTGCGGGTCAATGGTAATAGAGTTGGTATCGACGGAGGCGGAGGCGGAAATCGCGCCGGCGATGATCTCGCCCTGTGTCAGAAGGCTTTCGACGCGCGCATCGATCAGCCCCTCGCGGAACTGGTTGAGGTAGAGAATGCCGGCAACCAGGACCACGGTCGCGGCAATGTTGAAGAACAGGATGCGCCGCGTCAGGCTGGAGAACACCGCATGGCCGAAGACGCGACGGATCAGCGTGAAGGAGCGCGACCAGAACCGCCGCGGAGCGCGACGGGTCTCGGCCTTGTCGGTGCCAGTCGCTGCGCTGTCGCCGGCTACTTCATTGTCGAATGTTCGATCTGCCACTGCAGTCCTTCCACCGGGCATCTTCTAGCCCCGGATGGGGGTGGCCTCAAGTCAAGCTTTCGCAAGCTGGCATGAACAGGGTCAAGCCGCCTCGCGGAAGCGATACCCGACGCCATAGAGCGTTTCGATCATGTCGAAGTCGGTATCCACCATCTTGAACTTCTTGCGCAGCCGCTTGATGTGGCTGTCGATCGTGCGGTCGTCGACATAAACCTGCTCGTCATAAGCGGCGTCCATCAGCGCGTCGCGGCTCTTCACCACGCCGGGGCGCTGCGCCAGCGAATGAAGGATCAGGAATTCGGTGACGGTCAGCGTTACCGGCTCGCCCTTCCAGGTGCAGGTGTGGCGCTCCTGGTCCATGGCAAGCTGGCCGCGTTCCAGCGTGCGCGCCGCCTGCGCGTCAGCCGCTGCCTTGGTGCCGACACCGCCGCCGGCAGCCAGAGCTTCGCGTGCACCGGCGCGACGCAGGATCGCCTTGACGCGCTCCACCAGCAGCCGCTGCGAGAACGGCTTGGTGATGAAGTCGTCGGCGCCCATCTTCAGGCCAAACAATTCGTCAATTTCCTCATCCTTAGAGGTGAGGAAGATCACCGGCAGGTCCGACTTCTGGCGAAGCCTGCGCAGAAGTTCCATGCCGTCCATGCGCGGCATCTTGATGTCGAAGATGGCCAGCTGCGGCGGACGGGCGATCAAACCGTCCAGTGCGGATGCACCGTCGGTGTAAGTCTCGACCTTGTAACCTTCAGCTTCCAGTGCAATCGACACCGAGGTCAGGATGTTGCGGTCGTCATCCACGAGGGCGATTGTCTGCATTCTCTCCGTCTCCATGAACATCTTATGCGCATCTCCTGGAATCATCCCCCCGCCCGAGAAGTTCCGTGATGCGCCTTCTGGGGATAAAGGTGGAACAAATTGTGGCAAAGTTAAAGGGGCGGCGGTGCTTCCGTGGTCAGAGATGACGCTTCCGCATGTGGTGCTGCACTAGTTGGAATCCACTCTTAAACCGATTTAATCAGGAATAAATTTTTTTAAATCGATTAATTGATTGATATCATTGGTTAATTCCAGACTCGACTATTGCTCTTTCACGCATCTGCCACTAGTTTCGCGTCACGTTTCCACGGTCACGGAAGGAGTGCGCGAATGGAAGAGCTTGGACTTCGCAACCCGAACAACGGGTTAGCCGCGATCGGCATCAGCGGCGCATCGCGCGTCTTTTATAATTCCTCCGAAGTCGAGCTTTATGAAGAAGCCATTCGCCGCGGCGAAGCTGACCTGACGGTCGATGGCGCCTTGCGGGCCATCACGGGCCAGCACACCGGTCGTTCGCCCAAGGACAAGTTCATGGTGCGCGATGCCGAGACCGAAAAGCGGATCTGGTGGAGCAACGAGAACAAGGCGATGTCGCCGGAGCACTTCGCGGTGCTGAAGGCAGACATGATCGCGCATGCCGCGGGCAAGGAGCTTTTCGTCCAGGATCTGGTTGGCGGCGCCGACGCGGAATACGCCCTGCCGACGCGCGTTGTCAGCGAATACGCATGGCATTCGCTGTTCATCCGCAACCTGCTGATCCGTCCGAAGCGTGACACGCTGTCGACCTTCCAGCAGAAGCTGACGATCATCAACCTGCCAAGCTTCAAGGCGGACCCGGCGCGCCACGGCTGCCGTTCGGAAACGGTTATTGCTTGCGATTTCACCAACGGGCTGATCCTCGTGGGCGGTACGTCCTACGCGGGTGAAAACAAGAAGTCGGTTTTCTCGGTGCTGAACTACTTCCTGCCGGAAAAGGGCGTCATGCCGATGCACTGCTCGGCGAATGTCGGCCCGAACAACGACACGACGCTGTTCTTCGGCCTCTCCGGCACCGGCAAGACAACGCTTTCGGCAGACCCGAACCGCACGCTGATCGGCGACGACGAGCACGGCTGGGGTGAAAACGGCGTCTTCAACTTCGAAGGCGGCTGCTATGCCAAGGTAATCAACCTGTCGGCCGAAGCCGAGCCTGAAATCTATGCCGCGACCCGTCGTTTTGGCACGGTCGTTGAAAACGTCGTGCTCGATGAGAACCGCGTTCCGGACTTTACCGATGGCTCGCTGACGGAAAACACCCGCAGCGCCTATCCGCTCGATTTCATCCCGAATGCCTCGCGCACGGGTCTCGCACCCCATCCGAAGACCATCATCCTGCTCACGGCCGACGCCTTTGGCGTCATGCCGCCGGTTGCCAAGCTGACGCCGGAACAGGCGATGTACCACTTCCTGTCCGGTTACACGGCCAAGGTTGCCGGCACCGAAAAGGGCGTAACGGAACCGGAAGCCACCTTCTCGACCTGCTTCGGCAGCCCGTTCATGCCGCGCCATCCGGCTGAATACGGCAACCTGCTCAAGGACCTGATTGCAAAGCATCAGGTTGATTGCTGGCTGCTCAATACCGGCTGGACCGGTGGCCAGTATGGTGTTGGCCATCGTATGCCGATCAAGGTCACGCGCACCCTCTTGACCGCTGCACTCGACGGCAGCCTCAAGAACGCCGAGTTCCGCACGGATGCGAACTTCGGCTTCGCGGTGCCGGTTGCCGTTGAAGGCGTCGACAGCAAGATCCTCGACCCGCGTTCCACCTGGGCTGATGGCGCCGCCTTCGATGCCTATGCCCAGAAACTTGTGTCGATGTTCATCCAGAACTTCGAGCAGTACGAGGATCACGTCGACAGCAAGGTGCGCTCCGCTGCTCCTGGTGTCCTCGCTGCGGCAGAATAAGCGATACCTTTAAGGATTCACGTGAAACCGCCGGTGCCGGGCCATGCCTGCACCGGCGGTTTTCTTTTAGACACCTTTCTGGACAAGCCGGCTCGCCAAGACATATGGAGATGCATGGCCAGCAATCCGCTTCAGATCAACAGCCGCATCACCATCGCCGGATGGGAACTGAACGAGCAGTTCGTGCTGGCGGGCGGCCCCGGTGGCCAGAACGTCAACAAGGTCTCGACCGCCGTCCAGTTGTTCTACGATATCCTCAATTCGCCTTCGCTGCCGGATCGCGTCAAGCAGAACGCCATCAGGCTCGCCGGGAAACGGGTGTCGAAGGACGGCGTGCTGATGATAGAAGCCAATCGTTTTCGCAGCCAGGAGCGCAACCGGGAAGAGGCGCGTGAGCGGCTGAAGGAACTGATCCTTGAAGCGGCAAAGCCGCCACCGCCACCCCGCAAGGCGACAAAGCCGACCCGTGGCTCGGTTGAGCGGCGCCTGAAGGAAAAATCCGGCCGTTCCGAAGTGAAGAAGATGCGCGGCCGGCCAATCGGCGACTGAGATTGGAAGACGATCGTGGCGACACTCCCAAACGGCATCCGGCACCTGCCGGAGTATCTCGACCGGGCGGCACAGGAGCATCTGGTCGAAGTGGTGCGCGCGGTCGTCGCTGAGGCGCCGCTTTATACGCCGGAAATGCCAGGCACTGGCAAGCCGATGTCGGTGCGCATGACCAATTGCGGCCCGCTCGGCTGGGTTACGGACAAGGCGCGCGGTTATCGCTACCAGCCTGAACATCCGGTGACGAAAAGGCCGTGGCCGGCAATCCCGACCGAATTGCTGGAGCTTTGGGAAAAGCTCTCCGGCTATCCGAAGCCGCCGCAAGCCTGCCTGATCAACTTCTATGCCGATGACGCAAAGATGGGCCTGCACCAGGACAAGGACGAGAAGGCGTTCGACGCACCGGTCCTGTCCATCTCGCTCGGCAATACCTGTTTGTTTCGCGTCGGCGGCTTGAGCCGCCATGACCCGACCGGGTCCTTCCGCCTGTCGAGTGGCGATGTGGTGATCCTCGGCGGTGAGGGGAGGCTGGCCTTCCACGGCGTCGACCGGATCTATCCCGGTACATCGACGCTTTTGAAGAATGGCGGGCGCATCAACCTGACGCTGCGCCGCGTCCATAGCTGACGATCCTAATCCAGCCTCTACGATAGATCGCCTACAGTTTTCTGAGAGAAACCGTTTCCACGAAGTGGTTACGGCCCTTGCGCAGGATGAGGTCGGCGCGCGGGCGGGTCGGTAGGATATTCTGCCGCAGGTTCTTCAGGTTGATGTTTTCCCAGAGGTTTTCAGCAACAGCCATGGCCGCCTCTCGATCGATGGCCGCGTATTTCTTGAAAAACGAGGTCGGGTCTCGGAAGGCGGTTTCACGCAACCGCATGAAACGCTGCACATACCACTGGTGGATCTGCTCTTCCTCGGCGTCGATATAGATCGAGAAATCGAAGAAATCGGAAACGATCGGCACGATCTTGCCGTCCGCCGGCAGCGCACGCGACTGCAGTACGTTGATGCCTTCGAAGATGAGGATGTCCGGACGGTCCACCAGTGTGAATTCGTTCGGCAGCACGTCATAGGTCAGGTGCGAATAACGCGGCGCCTGCACATTCGGCTCGCCCGCCTTGATGGCCGACAGGAAGCGCAGAATGGCGCCGATGTCGTAGCTTTCCGGAAAACCCTTGCGCTCCATCAGGTTTTCGCGCTGGAGCACCGCATTCGGATAAAGGAAACCGTCTGTGGTGATGAGGTCGACCTTGGGGCTGGAGGGCCAGCGCGCCAGGAGCTCCTTCAGGATACGAGCCGTTGTTGACTTTCCGACGGCGACCGAGCCCGCGATGCCGATGATGAACGGAGTCTTGGTGACGTCGGAGAGGCTCAGGAAGCGGTTGCGCTGCTGGAACAGCAGCTGCGATCCTTCCACGTGGGTGGAAAGCAGGCGCGACAGCGACAGGTAGATCCGCCGCACTTCGTCGAGGTTGATCGGGTCGTCCAGCGATCGCAGCCGCTGCACTTCGTCGGCCGTCAGCGTCAGCGGCGTGTCGGCGCGAAACTTCGCCCATTCCTCAGCCGTGAAGGAGTGGTAGGGCGAATAGTAATCTGCCGCACTGGCGGCGTCCGCGGGCTCGGCAGTCTGGGCTGCGTTGGTCATGACGCAAATCTCATCACTTGGGCCGGCTCGCCTTTTCCTGAAGCCCGGATTGGCCGGTCCTCCGCTGCAGTTCGTCAAGCACATCCTGCAACGGAATGCCCGCGATCTTCAACACGACCAAAAGATGATAGAGCAGGTCGGCGCTCTCCGCAGTGAGGTTCTGCCGGTCCTGCGAGATCGCCGCGATGACGGTTTCGACCGCTTCCTCGCCGAGTTTCTTGGCGGCCCGTTCCTGCCCGGCTGCAACAAGCTTTGCGGTCCAGGATTCGTCGGGCGACGCTTCTGCACGCTTGGCGACGATCGCCTCGAGTTGCTCAAGGGAAAACTTGCTCAAGATCACTCTCCCCGGTCAATCGAGCCGCATGGCAATGCCGTGCTCGGACATATAGCGCTTGGCTTCGCCGACGGTATAGGTGCCGAAGTGGAAAATAGAAGCGGCGAGAACGGCCGTGGCGTGGCCTTCCTTGATGCCGGCGACCATGTCGTCGAGGTTGCCGACGCCGCCAGATGCTACGACCGGCGCACGGACGCTGTCGGCGATGGTGCGGGTCAGCTCTAGGTCGTAGCCGCTCTTCGTGCCGTCACGGTCCATGGAGGTGACGAGCAATTCGCCTGCGCCACGCTCCACCGTCTTCACGGCAAACTCCACCGCGTCGATGCCGGTCGGCGTGCGCCCGCCATGGGTGAAGATCTCCCACCGGTTCGTTTCGCCGGCTGCCGAAACCTTCTTGGCGTCAATCGATACCACGATGCATTGATTGCCGAACTTGTCTGCCGCCTCGGCCACGAAATCCGGGTTCTTCACCGCCGCCGAGTTGATCGAAACCTTGTCGGCGCCGGCAAGCAGCAGCTTGCGGATGTCGCCGACCGCGCGGACGCCCCCACCGACGGTCAATGGCATGAAACAGTAATCGGCTGTGCGGGCCACGACATCGAAGATCGTGTCGCGGTTGTCGGAGGATGCCGTGATGTCGAGGAAGCATAGCTCATCGGCGCCGGCGGCGTCATAGGCCTTGGCCGCTTCCACCGGATCACCGGCATCGATGAGGTCGACGAAGTTGACGCCCTTGACGACACGGCCGTCTTTCACGTCGAGGCAGGGGATGACACGGGCCTTGAGGGTCATGCCGCACGTCCTTGTCTGCTGCGGATCAGCGCCAGCGCTTCCTTGGGGTCTATGCGACCATCGTAAAGCGCGCGGCCGGAGATCGCACCTTCCAGCCGGGCCGCATCCGGCTCCAGCATGCGGCGGATATCGTCAAGCGAGGCAAGCCCGCCCGAAGCGATGACCGGAATGGAAACGGCGTTCGCAAGCTCAAGGGTGGACGCCCAGTTGATGCCGGCCAGGATGCCGTCTCGGTCGATGTCGGTGTAGATGATTGCGGATACGCCGGCGCCCTCGAACTTCTTGGCAAGCTCGATCACGCCAAGTTCGGAGGCTTCGGCCCAGCCTTCGACGGCTACCTTGCCGCCCTTGGCATCGATGCCGACCGCGACCTTGCCCGGAAATTTCTTGCAGGCTTCGATGACAAGCGCCGGATCGCGCACCGCGACGGTGCCCAGGATCACACGCGCCAGCCCTCGGCTCAGCCAGTTTTCAATATGGTCGAGCGTACGGATGCCGCCGCCAAGCTGCACCGGGTTCGTAGTCGCCTTTAGGATGGCATCGACGGCTGCGCCATTGACGCTCTCGCCGGCAAAGGCGCCGTTGAGGTCCACAACATGCAGCCACTCGAAACCCTGGTCTTCAAAGGCTTTGGCCTGCGCCGCAGGATCGGGATTATAGACGGTGGCCTGGTCCATGTCACCGAGCTTCAGGCGCACGCACTGACCGTCTTTCAAGTCGATGGCAGGAAAAAGGATCATCTTTCAAAGGTCCTGTAGATGCGCGAGCCGTTTCAAGGCTTCCAGCGCAGGAAGTTGGCGATCAGGGCAAGTCCAAGCGTCTGGCTCTTTTCCGGGTGGAACTGCGAGCCCGCCATGTTGTCGCGGCCGACAAAGGCCGTCACGGCGCCGCCGTAGTCGGTGGTGGCGATCACCTCCTGCCGGTTTTCAGCAGCAAGGTGGTAGGAATGGACGAAATAGGCGTGCAGCCCGTCCTTGCCGGTCGGAATGCCATCAAACAGCGGGTGCGGATGCACGAGATCGAGCGTGTTCCAGCCGATCTGTGGGATCTTCAGGCTCGGGTCGCTCGGCGTCATTTCCACGACGTCGCCCTTGATCCAGCCGAAACCTTCGGTCGTGGTCTTCTCCAGCCCGCGGGACGACATCAGCTGCATGCCGACGCAGATACCGAGAAACGGGCGGCCCTTGCTTTCCACCACATCGATGATGGCTTCCTTCATGCCGGGCACGGCATCGAGGCCGGCGCGGCAGTCGGCATAGGCGCCAACCCCGGGAAGCACGATGCGGTCAGCCGTGGCGACGGCATCCGCCTTGTCGGTGAGGTCAATCGTGGCATCGATGCCGGCCTCCCGGGCGGCGCGTTCGAAGGCCTTGGTCGCGGATCGGAGGTTGCCGGATCCGTAGTCGATGATTGCAACGCGCATCAGCGTGCTCCGTGTTCAAATAGCCCCATCGGGGGAGCCTGCCAGCCGGCAGGGGACTTTGCGTCCCTGGCCCAATCGGCGGAAGCCGGCATCGGTTGTGTCTGTGTTTCCGGAAGGCCGGCGAAAAATGTTTCTTCTGCCGTGTCCAGATCGGGTGCGGGTATCACGGCTTCAAGCGTCCAGCCGCGACGGATCAAGGATTCGGAGCGATAATGTCGGCCTTCGAGTGCGACGAGCAGGCTGACGGCAAAACCGAACAGGCCACCGGCAAGTTCAAGGCCGGCAAAACCCATCAGGAAGCCGCTGAGCACCTGCAGCAGGAAGATAACGATCGCGGCGATCCAGAGCCGGTTCCAGAGGAGCCAAGCCCAGGGGAAAAACAAGGCCGGCCAGGAAAACCCGTCACGCATGATCAAGGTCGAGCGATGATCGCGATCAGGGCCGCCGGGCGGTGTCAGGACGAGATAGCTTCTCATGTTTCGCTTTCACAGGGATGTGCTCCCGGAAGCGTCAGACCAGCATGCCCTTCGTGGAAGGAACGCGATTGGCCTGTCGCGGATCGATTTCGGTTGCAACGCGGAGGGTCCGCGCCACGGCCTTGAAGCAGGTCTCGGCGATATGATGGTTGTTGGCGCCGTAATGGTTCAGCACATGCAGGGTGATCCCGGTATTCTGCGCGAAGGCCTGGAAGAATTCCCGCACGAGTTCGGTGTCGAAAGTGCCGATCTTCGGGGCGCTGAAGGCGACGTTCCACACGAGGAACGGCCGGCCGGAGACGTCGATCGCGGCCTTGGTCATGGTCTCGTCCATGGCAAGATCGAGCGACGCATAGCGGTTGATGCCGCGACGGTCGCCGAGCGCTTTGGAAATCGCCTGTCCCAGCGCGATGCCCGTGTCTTCCACCGTATGGTGGTCGTCGATGTGAAGATCGCCCTTCACGTCGATTTCCATGTCGATGAGCGAATGTCGCGAAAGCTGGTCGAGCATATGGTCGAAGAAGCCAACGCCGGTCGAGATCTTGGCTGCGCCCGTGCCGTCGAGATTGACGGAGACGTTGACCGAGGTCTCGTTGGTCTTGCGCGAAATGCTTCCCGTGCGTGTACCGGTGCTTGCGACTGTCGTTTCACCCATATGGGTCTCTCCATGCTCGGAGCGTCTCCCGCTCCTTTTGATCCGGGCTGCATATCAGGCAGTTCGGCAAATATCCAGTAAAAGCCGGGCCAGAATGCTGCAACGCGCAAGCGGTTTGCATTCGCCTTGCTCCATCTTACATAGGAGCCAACGGAGCGGTTTGCTCCCCTAAAATGTAACGCCCGCGGTGCGGGCCAGAAGGTGCTGAATGACAACAATCATAACTGTGCGGAAGGGCGGCAAGGTCATCATGGCCGGTGACGGGCAGGTCAGCCTTGGTCAGACGGTGATGAAGGGCAATGCGCGCAAGGTGCGCCGCATCGGCAAGGGCGAGGTGATCGCCGGATTTGCCGGCGCCACGGCCGACGCCTTTACGCTGCTCGACCGGCTTGAAAAGAAGCTCGAACAATATCCCGGGCAGCTGATGCGCGCTGCCGTCGAGCTCGCCAAGGATTGGCGCACCGACAAGTATCTGCGCAATCTCGAAGCCATGATGCTGGTCGCCGACAAGTCGATCACCCTTGCCGTCACCGGCAATGGCGATGTGCTGGAGCCGGAACATGGCACGATTGCCATCGGATCCGGCGGCAATTTCGCTTATGCCGCGGCACGCGCCATGATGGATTCGGACAAGTCTGCCGAGGAGATCGCCCGGACGGCTCTCGATATCGCCGCTGACATCTGCGTTTATACCAACCACAATCTCGTGGTGGAGCAGTTGGACGCGGATGCCTGATCGACCGCCTCGATACACGCTGCGCGACGGGACCCGCGATGACTTTCCGCTGCTGCGGCAGTGGCTCGCGGAACCGCATCTGGCGGAGTGGTGGGGCAGTGTCGAGGAGGAGCTGGCAGGCATCGAAGAGGCGGTGGAAAGCGTCGAGACGCGGCCGATGATTGCGGAGCTGGATGGCAGGCCGATCGCCTACCTCCAGTATTACGATCCGCATCTTGAAGAGGATCATCCGTACCAGGACCAGCCGAAGGGCACGCTCGGGATCGATATCTCGATCGGCCCGCCGGAACTGCTAGGGCTTGGGCACGGCAGTGCGATCGTTCGCCAGCTGGCGCAGGAGCTTTTCGAAACCGGGGTGCCGCGGCTCGTCATCGACCCGGATCCGGACAACATCCGTGCGATCCGGGCTTACGAGAAAGCCGGCTTCCGCTACGTCGATTCCAGAACAACCATATATGGTCCGGCCCATTTCATGGCGCTGGACGCAAACCAGGAAACGGATTTGTAATGACCAATTTTTCTCCCCGAGAAATTGTTTCCGAGCTGGACCGGCACATCATCGGCCAGCACGATGCCAAGCGCGCCGTGGCGATTGCGCTGCGCAACCGGTGGCGGCGCCAGCAGCTCGACGAGAGCCTGCGCGACGAAGTCATGCCGAAGAACATCCTGATGATCGGCCCGACGGGTGTCGGCAAGACGGAGATTTCCCGTCGCTTGGCCAAGCTCGCCGGCGCGCCCTTCATCAAGGTCGAAGCCACGAAATTCACCGAAGTCGGTTATGTCGGCCGTGACGTCGAGCAGATCATCCGTGACCTCGTGGAAGTCGGCATCGGTCTTGTTCGCGAAAAGAAGCGCGCCGAGGTACAGGCCAAGGCCCATATGAGCGCCGAAGAGCGCGTGCTTGATGCGCTGGTGGGCGCTACGGCCTCTCCGGCAACACGCGACAGCTTCCGCAAGAAGCTCCGCAGTGGCGAACTGGACGACAAGGAAATCGAGATCGAGGTTTCCGACACCGGGTCGGGCATGCCCGGCTTCGAGATCCCAGGCATGCCGGGCGCCAATATCGGCGTACTGAACCTGTCGGAAATGTTCGGCAAGGCGATGGGCGGCCGCACCAAGAAGGTCCGGACCACGGTTTCAAAATCCTATGGTGAGCTGATTCGCGACGAGTCTGACAAGCTGATCGACAACGAAGTCATCCAGCGCGAGGCCGTGCGGGCAGTGGAAAACGACGGCATCGTCTTTCTCGACGAGATCGACAAGATCGCAGCCCGCGACGGCGGCCTGGGTGCCGGTGTTTCACGTGAAGGCGTGCAGCGTGACCTGCTGCCGCTGGTGGAAGGCACCACGGTTTCGACCAAATATGGTCCGGTGAAGACCGACCACGTGCTGTTCATCGCCTCAGGTGCCTTCCATGTCGCCAAGCCGTCCGATCTCCTGCCCGAGCTTCAGGGCCGCCTGCCGATCCGTGTTGAACTGAAGCCGCTTACCAAGGAGGACTTCCGCCGGATCCTGACGGAAACCGAAGCAAGCCTCATCCGCCAGTACAAGGCACTGATGGAAACGGAAGAACTGACACTCGACTTCACCGACGACGCGATCGATGCGCTCGCCGATGTCGCCGTGCATCTCAACTCCTCCGTCGAAAACATCGGGGCTCGCCGGCTACAGACGGTGATGGAACGCGTGCTGGACGAGATCTCGTTCAACGCGCCGGACCGCGGTGGCTCGTCGGTGACGATCGATGCGGAATATGTGCGCAAGCATGTCGGGGACCTCGCATCCGATACCGACCTGTCGCGTTATATTCTCTGATGACGGTCGTGGCAGCCGCGCAACGTGGGGCTGCCACGCCTACGCCTCTGACGGGTTTTTGATCCCTCCCGTCTCGACAGGCCGCGCAGCGCTGGCGTAAGGGAGGCACATTGCAAAGTTGATCGGCACCTTGCGGAACAGGAGCGGCCGGAACAGCTTTGGACAGCATGCCACGAACGGCGTGACGCACGCCCCAGGACCTGCATCTTGAAGCGCATTCTATTCTCCCTGATGATTGCTGTTGCCGCGATCAGCGCTGCGCCCGATTTCGCCGCCGCCATGACGCTCGTGCCGGAGGGAAACAGGAATGCCGAGCAGCCGAAGATCCCCGGCGCCTCGGTTCGCCGTACCAAGGCTGGCCGCACCACCTTCGATGACAAATACGACAAGATCCGCGACCTGCTGGCGAGCGACAAGAAGCTGATCGGCAAGATCAAGTCGACCGCTGCCGCTTACGGCATCGACCCGATCCATATCGTCGGCGCGATCGTTGGCGAGCATACCTACAATGTCGACGCCTATGACCGCCTGCAGACCTATTACGTGAAGGCGGCCGCCTATGCCGGCAACAAGTTCCGCTTCGGCTATGGTGACGAGACCATCACCCAGTTCGTCAGCCGCGAAGAGTTTTCCCGCTGCGCCAAGTTCAGCGATTCCTACGATCTGTGGAACTGCCGCGAAGACATCTGGGAAAAGACCTTCCGCGGCCGCAAGGTCGGCGGCAAGGGTTACCCGGACAACCGTTTTAGCGCGGTTTTCTTCCAGCCCTTCTTTGCCGGGCAGACATTCGGGCTTGGCCAGGTCAATCCGCTGACGGCGCTGATGCTTTCTGACCTGGTGTCGCGAGTTTCCGGTTTCCCGAAGCTCGATGAGACGAGGGCGGCTGAGGTTTATGACGCGATCATGGATCCCGACAAATCGCTCGCCTTCATGGCGGCAAACATCCGCCGTTCGATCGACGACTACAAGACGATCGCCGGCGTCGATATTTCCCGCAACCCCGGCATCACCGCAACGCTGTACAACACGGGTGGATCGGTGCAGCGCGCGGCTGCTCTGAAAGCGCGCGGCGGACTGCCCCAGGAAAACTATTACGGCTGGCTGGTCAACGACAAGCTCGCGGAATTGCGATCCCTGCTCTAGTTGAAACCCAAGGTGTCGAGACTGATATCTCCTTGAGCAACCTCAAGGAGAGCAGTTCATGGACATGCGCCCGGAACCCTTCGTACCGCCCGCGCCTGTGCCGCGGCAGCGCCAGCTGACGCCGCCCGAAATCATCTGGACCGCGCTTCGCAACCCGCTCGAGCTGTGGAGGCAGGACGCCTATCGTCTGCCATGGATGGAATCGAAATTCTTTCGCGAACGCACGATCGTTGCCAACCATCCGGACCTCATCCGCCATCTGCTTGTGGAGAATGCCGCCAACTACCGGATGTCGGAGGTCCGCCAGCTGGTGCTGAGGCCGATCCTGAAGGACGGCCTGCTCACCGCCGAAGGACCCGTCTGGAAACGCTCGCGCAAGGCAATGGCGCCGGTCTTCACGCCGAAACATTCCCGCGGTTTTGCCGGGCAAATGCTGGCCATGTCTGAGCAATTCATCGAACGTTATGCGTTGATCGGCAGCGAAGGCCGGGTGAGCGACATTTCCGCCGACATGACCGACCTGACCTATGCGATCCTTGCGGAAACGCTGTTTTCGGGAGAACTGGCGGGCGACAAGGACACCGTTTCCAATGATGTCGATGCACTTCTCCACCGCATGGGGCGCGTCGACCCGATGGACATGATGCGTGCGCCACCGTGGGTGCCGCGGCTGACGCGTTTTGGCGGGCGGCGCATGCTGGAAAAATTCCTCCAGATGGTGTCCGATACCATGGCGGCGCGGCAGGAGCGGATGCGGAAGGCGCCGGATGACGTGCCGCAGGATTTTCTCACCCTGTTGTTGCAGTTGGCCGGTCCAGACGGGCTGACCATGGAGGAGATCGAGGACAATATTCTCACCTTCATCGGCGCCGGCCACGAGACCACGGCGCGGGCGCTGGCCTGGACGCTTTATTGCGTCGGCCATTCGCCGCATGTGCGCGAGCGGATGGAAGAGGAGATTGGCCGCGTGCTGGCGGAGGGCACCGAACCGGTCGAATGGGTGGAGCGGATGCCCTGGGTGCGGGCCGCTTTCGAGGAAGCGCTGCGTCTTTATCCGCCCGCACCATCCCTCAATCGCGAAGCGATCGGCGCTGACTCCTGGACCAGCCCGGAAGGCGAGACGATCCATATCGAACCGGGCGTTACCGTGCTCGTCATGCCGTGGACGCTGCACCGCCACGAGCTTTATTGGGACAAACCCGACGCCTTCATGCCGGAGCGCTTCTTGCCGGAGAACCGTGGCTCCATCAACCGCTTCCAGTATATCCCCTTTGGTGTCGGCCCACGCACCTGCATCGGTGCCACCTTCGCGCTGCAGGAAGGGGTGATCGCGCTTGCCGTGCTGATGCAAAGCTACCGGTTCGATCGGGTGCCGGAGAGCCGGGTTTGGCCGGTGCAGAAGCTGACAACGCAGCCGCGCGACGGCATGCCCATGAAGGTCAGTCCGCGACACAGGACGTCTCGTGCAGTGAATTGATCTTTGCCCGGCATCGGCTAATGATCCCGTGACCAATCCTCGGGATCTTCGCGTGGCATCTCCTTATCTTCTCGGCATCGATACCGGCGGCACTTATACCGACGCCGTGCTGTTCCGTGAGGAAGAAGGCGTTGTCGCCAAGGCGAAGTCGCTGACGACGCGGCATGACCTTTCGGTCGGCATCGCCGGTGCGGTGGATGCGGTGTTGGCACAGGCCAGGCTTTCTTCCTCGCGGATTGGCCTCGTGTCGATCTCGACGACACTTGCGACCAATGCGCTGGTGGAAGGGCAGGGTAGCCGTTCCGCGCTGGTGATGATCGGCTTTGCTCCGGACGATCTGGCGCGCAGCGGTCTGGCAGAAGCGCTGGGCAGCGACCCGGTGATCTTCCTGCAGGGCGGGCATGACGCCCACGGCAATGAAACGCCGCTCGATCTCGAACCGCTCGAGCAGGTTGCTGCTGGACTTTCCACCGATGTCACCGCCTTTGCCGTTGCCGGTTATTTTGCTGTTCGCAATCCCGCGCATGAAATCCGGGTGCGCGATCGGCTGCGCCAACTGACACATCTGCCGGTCACCTGCAGTCATCAGCTGTCATCGAAGCTCGGTGGACCACGGCGAGCACTGACAACGCTTTTGAACGCGCGGCTCGTTTCCGTGATCGACCGGCTGGTCAGCGCTTGCGAAGGTTTTCTCCATGCGCGGCAGATCCATGCGCCGCTGATGGTGGTGCGCGGTGACGGCGCCCTCATTTCGGCAACGGAGGCGCGGCTGCGGCCGATCGAAACCATTCTCTCGGGGCCGGCCGCAAGCCTAGTCGGAGCGCGTTACCTGACGAAACTCGACCAGGCGGTGGTGTCGGACATCGGCGGCACCACGACCGACGTTGCCGTGCTGCATGAGGGGCGGCCGAAGCTTGCGGAGGAGGGGGCGGTTGTCGGTGGGCACCAGACCATGGTGGAGGCGGTCGCGCTACGCACCTATGGGCTCGGCGGTGATTCGGAAGTTTATGTCGATGAGCGCGGGCTCGAGGCGCGGATTTCACTTGGGCCCCGCCGCATCCTGCCGCTCAGCCTGCTGGCGGTTTCTCACGGGCAAGAGGTTCTTGGCTCTCTGGAGAAACAGCTGCGCGCGACGCATGCGGGGCGGCATGACGCACGCTTTGCCATCCGCACCGGGGTGCCGGAAGCGCTGGCGCAGGGGCTGGCCTCTGCCGACCGTTCCCTCTACGACCGCATCACCGAACATCCAACAGCGCTGAACGATCTGCTGACGATGACGTCGCAGAAGGCGGTTCTAGATCGGCTCGTGGCGCGTGGCCTTGTTCATATCGGCGGCGTCACGCCGTCGGATGCGCTGCATGTGCTCGGGCGGCAGAACCAGTGGAACGCCGAGGCGGCACATCTTGGTCTCACACTCCACGCGCGTCGCAAGGATGGTGCAGGACGTGAGGTCGCCGCCTCTGCGGAGATGCTGGCGACAAGGATCGTCGACGGGATGACGCGCCAGTCGGCAGAGGCGGTGCTTGCGACCTGTCTGGCCGACGATGGGGCGGGCGCCATCGACCCGGCCACCTCGCTTGCAATCGATCGAGCCCTGAAGCGAACTCCCGGCATTGCGCGTCTCTCTATATCTCTTGATCGCCCGCTGGTCGGTCTTGGTGCTTCGGCTGCCGTTTATTATCCGGCCGTGGCGACCATGCTCGGCGCGCAGCCGGTCATTCCCGCCGATGCGGATGTGGCAAACGCCATTGGTGCTGTCGTGGGCCAGGTGCGGGCGTCCGCCACGGTTGTCGTCACCTCACCGGAAGAGGGGCGCTTCATCCTGTCCGGTGCTGGCGAGCGGCTTGTGCTGGCGGGCGAGGCGGAAGCGCTTGCCAAAGCACGGGAACTGGCATCCGATGTCGCGCTTGCCCGGGCCCTGTCCGATGGCGCGGCCGAAGCGGTTCTGGCGGTCACGGAAGAGGTCGATGCCGCAGAGGTCGAAGGCGCGCGAAAGCTTGTGGAAGCGCGAATCACCGCCACTGCCGCCGGCCGGCCGCGCGTCGCAGTTGGGTGAATGTAGGACCGCTGCCCATTCGTTGCATTGACAGCTTGCCTTGCCCGCGCAATGTGACAGGCAGTTTTCGCAATCGGTTCAAGGGGAGGCACATGGCCCGCATCGAAAAGAACGGTCTCGCAATCGACGAGACGCTCTACAATTTTCTGGTCGACCAGGCACTTCCCGGCACCGGCGTGGATGCGAACCACTTCTTCTCCGAGTTTTCCAAGATCATTCATGATCTTGCCCCGAAGAACCGGGTGCTGCTGGCAAAGCGTGACGAGTTCCAGGCGAAGCTCGATGACTGGTACCGGCAGAACGGCGCTCCCACGGATCTTTCAGTCTACGAAGCCTTCCTGCGCGAGATCGGCTATCTCCTGCCGGAAGGACCGGACTTCACCGTCTCCACCCAGAATGTCGACCCCGAGATCGCAGAAATTGCTGGCCCGCAGCTTGTCGTGCCCGTGATGAACGCTCGTTATGCGCTCAATGCGGCGAATGCCCGCTGGGGCTCGCTGTATGACGCGCTCTACGGCACGGATGCGATTCCCGAAACGGATGGCGCCGACAGGGGCAAGGGCTACAACCCGGTGCGCGGTGCCAAGGTGATCGCCTGGGTGCGTGACTTCCTTGACCAGTCCGTGCCGCTGTCTGGCGCGAGCTGGACCGGTGTCACCTCCTTCGTCATTGCCGATGGCAGGCTGAAGGCCGCCGCGCAGGATGGCCAGACGGTCGAGCTTGCCGATCCGAACCAGTTTGCCGGCTACCAGGGTTCGCCCGCCGAACCGACGCATATCCTGCTTAAGAAGAACGGGTTGCATGTAGAGATCCTGATCGATGCGACGACGGCAATTGGCAAGGATGATCCGGCGGAGATTTCCGACGTCTGGGTCGAATCCGCCATTACCACGATCATGGACTGCGAAGATTCGATCGCAGCCGTTGACGCCGAGGACAAGGCTGCCGTCTACGCCAACTGGCTCGGGCTGATGAAGGGGGACCTGTCGGAAGAAGTCTCGAAGGGCGGCAAGACCTTCACCCGCCGGCTGAACCCCGACACCGACTACACGGCGCCGGATGGCTCGAATTTCGTGCTGAAGCGCCGTTCGCTGATGCTGATCCGCAATGTCGGCCACCTGATGACCAATCCGGCAATCCTCGACCGGGACGGCAACGAGGTTCCGGAAGGCATCATGGATGCCATGATCACGGCATTGATTGCCATCAACGACATTGGCCCCAACGGTCGCCGCCAGAATTCCCGCACCGGCTCCATGTATGTGGTGAAGCCGAAGATGCACGGGCCGGAAGAGGTGGCCTTCGCCTCGGAAATCTTCTCGCGCGTCGAGCAGGCGCTGGGGCTTCCGGTGAACACGATCAAGATGGGCATCATGGACGAGGAGCGCCGCACCACGGTCAACCTCAAGGAATGCATTCGCCAGGCGCGCGAGCGGGTGGTGTTCATCAACACCGGCTTCCTGGATCGTACCGGCGACGAAATCCATACCTCGATGGAAGCCGGTCCGATGATCCGCAAGGGCGACATGAAACAGGCTGCCTGGATCGCAGCTTATGAAAACTGGAACGTCGATATCGGTTTGCAGTGCGGCCTGTCGGGCCACGCGCAGATCGGCAAGGGCATGTGGGCGATGCCCGACATGATGGCGGCGATGCTGGAGCAGAAGATCGCCCATCCGAACGCGGGAGCAAACACCGCCTGGGTCCCGTCGCCGACTGCGGCAACCCTGCACGCGACGCACTACCACAAGGTCGATGTTGCCTCCGTTCAGGCGGGGCTGAAGAGCCGCGAGCGCGCGAAGCTTTCGGATATCTTGTCGGTTCCGGTTGCTTCGCGGCCGAACTGGACCGCGGACGAGATCCAGCGCGAGCTCGACAACAATGCGCAAGGGATCCTTGGTTACGTCGTCCGCTGGATCGACCAGGGCGTCGGTTGCTCCAAGGTGCCGGACATCAACAATGTCGGGCTCATGGAAGACCGCGCAACGCTGCGCATCTCGGCCCAGCACATGGCAAACTGGCTTCACCACAAACTGGTCAGCGAAGAACAGGTCGTGTCGACGATGAAGCGCATGGCCGCGGTCGTTGATGGCCAGAATGCCGGCGACCCGCTCTACCGGCCGATGGCGACGGACTTCGACAACTCCGTTGCCTTCCAGGCGGCGCTCGACCTGGTGCTGAAGGGCCGCGAACAGCCGAACGGTTATACCGAGCCAGTGCTGCACCGTCGTCGCCAGGAGCTGAAGGCGAAGCTGGCGGGGTGATTCCCTATACCGGAATGCCTCCTCACGAGGGGGCAATCACAAGCGACAAAAAAGGCCGCCGGAGAAACTCTCCTGGCGGCCTTTTTATTCCTGCGCGGATGGCTGCGTTTACTGGATCACCACGACCTTGGTCTGGCGACCGGGGCGAACGCGGCTGTAGAGGTCGATCACGTCCTGGTTCATCAGGCGGATGCAGCCCGACGATGCCGCGGTGCCGATGGAAGCCCATTCCGGCGTGCCGTGCAGGCGGAACAGCGTGTCTTGGCCCTTCTCATTGAAGAGATACATGGCGCGCGCGCCAAGCGGGTTGTTGAGACCGGGGCCCATGCCGGCCTCGACATAACGAGCGATGTCCGGCTTGCGGGCTGCCATCTCCTTCGGCGGGTGCCAGGTTGGCCATTCCTGTTTCCAGGCAACGTAAGCCGTGCCTGACCAGGCGAAGCCCTGCTTGCCGACGCCGATGCCATAGCGCACCGCCTTGCCGTTCGGCAGGATGTAGTAGAGATGCCGTTCGCGGGTATTCACCACGATCGTGCCGGGCTTCTCGTTCGTCTGGTAGCTGACGATCTGGCGAACGAACTTCTTGTCCATCCGGTTGATCGGGATCGCCGGCAAGGTATATCCGGCGTCCTGCACCGAGCCGTAGGAATCGGTGAAGATTTGCTCGGTATAGCTGACGCTTTTGGTTTCGGAGCTGGATGTCACGGTGGAGCAGCCGGCCAGGGCGACGGACGCCAGAAGGCCGAGTGCAAGCATGCTGTTGCGGACGCGCATGGAAGTCTCTTGATGATTGGGCAGATGAATTAGGTGGACGACCACCTTCGTCAGGGGTTATTTTCGATAAGATTCGTCTTGGCAAGCGCTGCAGCGCATCAAAACAGAGCCGGCGTATGATTGAAAAAGGGCATGGTGTTTTTGCAACATCATCTTGGTCCCTGATACGTAGAGCCCATGACTATACTGAATGTCGTCAGCAACAACCCCTTGATCGATGGGCGCCAGTCCGCCCGTGCCATGATGGTGCGCAAGGGCGTGCAGATCCTGCTGCATGACATGCGCCATGCGCTCCTGCCGGAAATGGTGCTATCCAGCGGACGACGCGCCGATTTGATGACCCTGACGGAGAAGGGCGAGATCTGGATCATCGAGATCAAGACATCGGTGGAGGATTTCCGCGTCGACCGTAAATGGCCGGATTACCGTGCCTGCTGTGACAGGCTGTTCTTTGCTACCCACAAGGATGTGCCGCTCGATATCTTCCCGGAAGACTGCGGGCTGATCCTGTCGGATGGCTATGGCGCACATCTGCTGCGCGATGCGCCGGAGCATAAGCTGGCGCCGGCGACCCGCAAGGCCGTCACGCTCAGCTTCTCGCGCGCGGCGGCACAACGGTTGATGATGGCCGAATGGGCGACGGGCAGGAACTTCGACGAGATGTAGTTATTTCGGCGCGCGCTTGGCGAGAATGCGCTGCAGCGTGCGGCGATGCATATTGAGCCGGCGTGCCGTTTCGGAAACGTTGCGTTCGCACATCTCGTAGACGCGCTGGATATGCTCCCAGCGCACGCGATCGGCCGACATCGGGTTTTCCGGCACGTCGGCGCGCTCGCCCGGCCGCTGCGTCAGCGCGCTGAAGATGTCGTCGGCATCGGCGGGTTTCGAAAGATAATCAAGTGCGCCAAGCTTCACCGCCGTCACGGCGGTTGCGATGTTGCCGTAGCCGGTGAGCACGATCACCTTGGTGTCTTCGCGGCTCTGGTGGATCGCCTCGACCACGTCGAGCCCGTTACCGTCACCCAGCCGCAGGTCCACCACCGCATATTTCGGCGGATGCGCCTTGGATTTTGCCACACCTTCGGCCACCGATTCGGCCGTTTCCACCACAAAGCCTCGCGCTTCCATGGCGCGCGCCAGGCGCCGCAGGAACGGGCCGTCATCGTCCACGATGAGCAGCGATGGGTCCGGGCCGAGATCCGGATCAATCGGCCTTAAGGGCTGTTCCAGGTGTGTTTCCATAGCGT
The DNA here is from genome assembly GCF_023223505.1 of Neorhizobium turbinariae. NCBI lineage: Bacteria > Pseudomonadati > Pseudomonadota > Alphaproteobacteria > Hyphomicrobiales > Rhizobiaceae > Neorhizobium > Neorhizobium turbinariae. Next base: position 5,155 of record NZ_JALPRY010000020.1, on the reverse strand, counting down.
TTCTTCTCCGCAGGCTGCTGTCACCTGCCTTGTGCAATCTATATGGGCATTACCGTTGATGGAGCCAAATCATTTTTATCCGCCACGTCCATCACCGAACGTGGCCATTCGACATGAATACGCGCGCCGAGCGTGCTGCCTTCGCTGTTGCCGAAGCGAATCGAAGCGCCGGAGCGCTCCAGGAGCGTCTTGGCGATAAAGAGGCCAAGGCCGAGGCCCCCGGCGCGCTGATCCTCGCGCGGCCGCCGCGTCATATAGGGTTCGCCAATGCGGGAAAGGACCTCCGGGCTGTAACCTTGGCCATCGTCCTCGATGGTGATCGAGACCCGCGACGCGTCATGGGCGACGGTCACGGTCACCTTGCTGCGCGCATAATCCACCGCGTTCTCGATCAGGTTGCCAAGGCCGTAAAGGATCGCAGCATTGCGGTTGCCGACCGGTTCGGTCGCCCGATCTCCGTTTTCGATGAGAGCGATCTGGATGCCAAACTGGCGATGCGGCGCAAGCACTTCCTCGATCATCGAGGACAAGGGGAGGCGACGCATATGCTCCTCGCTCTCCGCCGAAAGCGAGGTGAGCCGGCGCAGGATGTCACGGCACCGCTCGCTCTGGCTGCGCAGAAGCTGCACGTCTTCCCGGAAGCGCTCGTCACCGCCGAGTTCTCGTTCCATTTCCTTGGCAACGACGCTGATGGTGGCAAGCGGTGTGCCGAGTTCATGGGCCGCGGCCGCCGCCAGTCCGTCGAGTTGTGACAGGTGTTTTTCCCGCTCCAGCACCAGTTCGGTGGCTGCCAGTGCATCGGCCAGCAGCGTCGCCTCATGGCTGACGCGGTAGGCGTAAAAGGCAGCAAACATCATCATCGAAGCGATCGAGCACCAGACGCCAAGCTGCATGATCGGCTGGATGCGCAGCGTTTCACCTTCATACCAGGGCACTGGGTAAGGAGAGAGGGCAAGCGCCGTGGTGCCGGCGAGCGCCACAACGATCAGCACCAGCGAGTGGCGAAGCGGCTGCGACGCAAAGGCAATGATGACCGGCACGCAGATGAGCGGCGCGAACGGATTGGCAAGACCGCCGGTGATGAACAGCAATGCGGCCATCTGCAGCAAGTCGAAGGCGAGTAGCGCAAGCGCCGCTTTTGGTTCAAGCCGGTGGGTCGCCGGAAACCAGGCGGAAAGCGCAAGGTTTGCCACCGCCAGCGCGCCGATCAGGATCGCCGCCTCCTGGAACGGCAGTGGAAACCGCAGCACGACGCCGACGATCAGCACGGTGATCGTCTGGCCCGCCACCGCCAGCCAGCGAAGTCGCACCAGGGTCTGCAGGCGAATGCGCCGACTGGAGGGGCCGAATTGTGCAAATCGCACCGATGGGCTGTCCATGCTCACAATCCGTCCTTCACCTTGGCTTGTGTTCGGCACTGTCATACCGTTCCTCCGCTGGTGCGCGAGGCGGCATTCTGTCACGTACCGCGCGGTTTGGCACGCGTCGTCGGTTGCGCCTGCGCCGGATCTTCCGGCCACGGATGTTTCGGATAGCGCCCGCGCATCTCGGCACGCACGTCCTTCCAGGATCCGGCCCAGAAACCGGGCAGGTCGCGCGTCGTCTGTATCGGCCGGTGCGCCGGCGATGTCAGTTCGAGAAGCAGCGGCAATCGCCCGCCGGCGATCGCCGGATGTTTCGTCAGCCCGAACAGTTCCTGGACGCGGATCGCCAGAACCGGTTCTTCCCCGTCGTAACGGATCGGATGCCGCTCTCCCGTCGGCGCCGTGAAGTGCGTGGGTGCAAGCTTGTTCAGGTCCTGCGCCACCTCATGCGGCACAAGCGAACGCAACCCTTCCGACAAGCTGCCGGGGTTGATCGCATCAAGCCCTGACGTATTTCCCTGGAAGGGAACGTACCAGTCCTCGAGCCGCGCAAGCAGCGCTTCGTCGCTCATGTCCGGCCAAGGTTCGCCGATCGTGCGGTAAAGGAAACCGATCCGATCGCGCAACTGCGCCCCTTCCTTGGAAAAAGGCAGCACCTGGAGTCCAAGCTCGCGCACTCCTTGCGCCAGAGCCCGCGCCGCCTGGTCGCCGCTCGGGCGCGGCAGGGGCCGCTCATCGAAGATGATCGCACCTAGCCGGGTTACCTTGCGTGCCCGTACCTGGCGGCTGGCGCGGTCGAAGAAACATTCGTCGCCTTCGATTATGGCATGTTGAAGCTCTGCTTCCACGTCGGCGCGGCTGATTTCAGCTGCCGCCATAATGCGTGCTGCCGCCGCGCGCCCGGTCAGGTCGGCGATCACCAGCATCCTGGAGGCCGACAGCCGCTCGGTTTCCGGCAGCTCGGCGCCACGTCCATTCGCCATCACGAAGCGGCCACGACCGCCACGCTGCAGGGCGATCCGGTCAGGATAGGCATGGATGAGGAGGCGCCCGGCCGTTGCCGGTTCAGGCGATTGGCTCGTCTTCGGCAGACTTGCGGCGATCCGCTGTGCAAGCTTGCGCGCCGCGTCAGCCCGGTCTCCGCGTTCGTGCCGGAAGCGCTTCAGCCGCTCGTCAAGATCGACATCATTGCCGCCCAGCCCCTGTTCGGTCAGCAGTACGCCGAGGAGACAGGCCTCCTGGCCCAGTCCCTCCTCTGTCGCCGAAATCGCCATGGCTGCAAGTCGTGGCGGCAGGGCGAGGTCGCGCATCAACTTGCCCTTTTCGGTCAGGCTTCCGGTTTCTTCCAGCGCGCCGAGCTGAACGAGCAATCCCTTGGCTTCATTGTAGGCCGCGGCCGGCGGCGGATCGAGAAAGGAAAGTGTCGCCGGGTCCTGAACGCACCAATGCGCCAGGTCGAGCACAAGGCCGGACAGGTCGCTCGCCAGGATCTGCGGCGGGGTAAAGGCGGGCAGTGCCGCCGTCTGCCCCTGGTGCCAAAGGCGTATGGCGATGCCCGGTTCGGTACGCCCGGCACGTCCGGCGCGTTGATCGGCAGAGGCGCGCGATACCCGCACCGTTTCCAGCCGGGTGATGCCGGTCGAAGGTTCGAACACAGGCAGGCGCTGCAAGCCGCTGTCGATGACGATTCGAACTCCGTCGATGGTGATCGAGGTTTCCGCGATCGATGTCGCCAGCACCACCTTGCGCTGGCCGGCAGGCGCCGGCCTGATCGCGAGGTCCTGCTCCTTTTGCGACAGGTTACCATAAAGCGGCACCACGGTCGTTTCGGCACCAAAATGCCCCTGCAGCCGCTCGACGGTGCGGGTGATTTCCGCTTGGCCGGGGAGAAATGCGAGGATGGAGCCCTGCTCGCCACGGTGTGCTTCGATGATGGTGGCCGCCATCACATCCTCGATCCGCTCGGCGGCAGACCGGTCACGATGACGGATCTCGATCGGGAAGGTGCGGCCCTCACTCTTGATCACCGCCGGATCACCCAGCAACGCCGCCACCCGCTCGACATCCAGCGTCGCCGACATCACCAGCAGGCGAAGATCCTCGCGCAGCGCCGACTGCACATCGAGCGCCAGCGCCAGACCGACATCGGCATCCAGCGACCGTTCATGATATTCGTCGAACAGCACCGCGGAGACGCCGGCAAGCTCAGGATCTTCGAGGATCATCCGGGCAAACACGCCTTCCGTCACCACCTCGATCCGCGTCCGGGCAGAAACGCGGTTGTCGAGGCGCATGCGATATCCGACGCGTTCCCCGACAGGTTCGCCAAGCAGCGACGCCATGCGGGACGCTGCGGCCCGCGCGGCGAGCCGGCGCGGCTCGAGCAGAATGATCTTGCCGGTGCACCACGGCTCGTCGAGCAGCGCAAGCGGCACCAGGGTCGTCTTGCCCGCACCGGGCGGGGCCGAAAGCACGGCCCGCGCCTCATCGGAAAGCGCCTTGGTGATGTCGCCCAGTACCTCCGAAACAGGAAGTTTCGGCAGCCGTGCTGCATTTGCGCCATCACCCATGGCAACGGCTCCGGTCAAGCACCGGCTTGTCCGCTCGCGTGCTGATAAGCAAGGATGGCGCCGGCGAGATCCTCAAGCGCTGCGCCTACCGACTTGAACAGGGTGATCTCGTCCGCACTGGCGCGACCCCGGTGACTCCCCGCCACGAGTTCGGCGAGTTCCGCCTTGATCGCATCCTTGCTGATGATGCCGGCCTGGAGCGGCATGACGATGTCGCCGCCTTCCTTCAGCGCACCGGCGCGGGTGTCGACGAAAATCGAAGCACGACGCACTGCCTCGTCATCGCTTTCGCGCATGGTCGGCTTGTAGGCGCCGACGAGATCAAGGTGCACCCCGGGTTTCAGCCATTCGCCGCGGATCAGCGGCTCGCTCGAAAGCGTTGCGCAGGAAATGATGTCAGCCTCGGCGCAGGCGGCGGCAAGATCGGTGACGACGGAGACTGTGATCCCCAGGGCCTTGGCTTCCTCTGCCATGGCCTGCGCCTTCGCCGCGTCGCGGCCCCAGAGCAGGAAGCGCTTGAGCGGCCGGTTGACCGCATGGGCCTGCATCAGGTTGAGCGACAGGCGGCCGGTGCCGACCATCAGCATGGTCTCGGCGTTGTCGCGCGCAAGATATTTGGCTGCGAGTGCGGAGGCCGCGGCGGTGCGGCGCGCGGTCAGCTCGCCACCCTCGACCATGGCCAGCATCTCGCCCGTCTTGCCGGAGGACAGGAGATAACGGCCAATGATGGAGGGGAGCGAGCGTGAATGGTTGTCGGGAAACAGGTTGAGGATCTTCACGCCGGCATATTCGCCCGGCACCCAGGCCGGCATCAGCAACATCACCGCATGCGCTTCGCCCGGCACCTCCATGTCATGGTGATGGCGCACCGGCATCACGCATTCGCTGGCAAACATCTTCGCAATCGCGTCGATCAGTTCGGGAAAGGGAAGGGCGGCGCGTGTTTGTTCTTCGTCCATGACCAGCATGCGGGGTACTCCTGGGTATCAGCGGGTATTAAAGGGAGCGGCACCTTAGCAACGCGGGGCGCGGGTCGCAAAGCCATGGGAGCCATGAAAGCGTCAGGCGGCTGAAAACCCCGTCGCGGCCGAACAAGTCGATGGCCGACGGAGAAAAGTGACAGTTTTTTGAAATGGCCTGTTGACTTCGCGAAGGGACTACCTTTATAAGCACAACCACTGACGAGGGCGGCGGCGCTGCTAGCGACGAAGTTCTTCGTTT
>NZ_JALPRY010000002.1:0-2747 GCF_023223505.1 Neorhizobium turbinariae | reverse complement strand
TGGAAAATCCAGCTCCGGATGGCTCAATTTATTGGGTGCACGTCAACGCGTCAGATATGATCACCTTGGTGTAGCGCCTATAACGCTTCGTCTGGCGCGAGAATGACGGACTGAAACCGACGAAGCTTCTACTTGATCTGCGCGCGTATTTCACAAATGTCCATGTTTCGAAGCCTACATCTTGATTGTAGGTGACATCTCGCAGCATGATAGTCTCAAGCATCCGTCGCGGATAATTATTTACCATCCAAATTCGACCTTTGCCACGATATCGTTTGACGAATCTACATGCATGCCCGTACGCCCTGCGCTTTATTTTCCGCCAAGCATTTGAAAGCGTGGAGTTCTTTATCTTCACAGTCTTGCCGTTGAACTCGAAGCCGAGATACTCAAGTCCGTTTCGCGACGCTTCGCCGGCGATGTGTTGAAATTGAAGTTCGCGCTCCGTCCGCTGAAACCCGACAACACTTTCGATCCTGGATCCTTAGCTGCCGACCGTACTACTTAATTGAACGCTGAAGAAACTCTTTGCTTCCATAGGATTCTCGGAACGCGGCAGAACCACCACGATGTCGTCAGAATATCGCCTGCAAATACCTCCTCTTGCTGAGACCCAAACCTTCATCTCCTCGTCGAAATCGAGGAGATAGAAATTTGCTACAAGGTCCGAGATGGGCGTGCCCTGGGGGATCCCAAAGTCAAAGCCATTTTTCTGGAGAAGGCTAGGAGCACTTCCATCTGCTCCCAACACGATCTCCCGGAACTCTTTAGTTGAACAAATTTGCTTGTAGCGGTTAGCCTTCAACACATCAATCTTGCGCATCCTTCGCTGGCTCCGAGTGCCACTTGAGGGACTATCCGGGTCATTGAGCTTCAGTCGCTGAAACAGCTTGTCGAGGTCGACGATTGAATACTTGGTGAGGGATTTGAAGACCGCCGTGTGGTCCGGCGGTAGAGGTTGTCCAAGTAAGCGCTCCCACACCAACTTGATCCGCGCATGATCGAGGCTTTCGAAATACGACTTTATGTCAACCACCGTGACGGTGCAGTCACCCATATCCCGAATATGCGAAAAGACGTCTCTCGCAATCTCAATATTACATTTGTTGCCGCCGCCGTCCTTTGGCAGGCGCCTATAGGCGACAGGTACGTCACCGATATTGCGTTTCGAGAGTTCTTGCTCGTAATGGCTTGTTAGCAGAGCTCTGTAGCGCGCATATATGGCTGCGTCTATGCGAGCAGCATAACGTAGGGGCCGGACCTTCTTTTTCCGTTGGTTTTGCTTTCTGTACTTAGTCCACTCTTCGTGGAAGCGCAGCATTGGGAAAAAGGCGTGATACGCAACTCGCTTCGGATCATTTGCGATTGCCGCAAGAGCCTGCTTAGATAGATCACGATCGAAATGGATATAACGCTTAACGTCTTTATCCCGTGGCTCCCACTCCGTATCAGAGTGAGTGGAGACAGCAACACCGCTAGGCATGGTATAGTTGCCGCCTCCGCCAGTTTCGCATGGCATTCGCGCCACTATCGTCCTAAATCAACGAAGTATGCTATTCTGTCATTGTGGAGGTGATGTCGACTTTCGTCGGCGTCATCGCCAGGAAGACGGGATTGCGCAGAACCATAGGAGTAATCCTGATGATCGCAGCACTATTGACCGCCTGTCCTATTGACAGTCTTAACACTTGACTCACGCGTTACCGTGATCCGGGACACCAATCCAGATTGGGCTTGCCGTATGGGACACCCCACGGACTAATTATGGGTGGGTTCTTCTTTTGATTCAAGTACTGTCTTTAGCATTTTTACCTTCGTAGCAGCATTTCCTCATGAAAGGACGCTTGGCTACCTTAAAGCGGCATATCGCTATGTTGAACTGCGTCTCCCTTCCGTCTGTCCTGGATTGTCACAGGACTCCAGCAGCGCTGCGTCTGCAGCAGGGGCTGTCTCTACTTTCTCTCTGAATCCACTGTCGCTCGCCTTCGCGCAAGCCCGCTGCCCCTCCACCCTAACGGTGCTAGCTGTTCCTCCAAAACAGCACCCCACCCACCGAATATCAACCACTTTTCCCCCTCCACATTACCCCCCTGCCTGCTCCATAATCTCCCCCGTTCCGCCGGGGATACACCAGGAGGCGTCCTGGCGGTCCGGAGGACGGGCCGGCGCTGGCGATGAAGGTAGGATGCGAACCTTCATCATCGGGTTCGCGGAAAATGGTCTCCCTCCGGCGACATGCCAGCTCCATCATTCCTGTGCTTGCCAGTTGAATCCAGCAGTGCCGCGTCTGCAGCGCAGAGACTCTTTCGCCTCATCCTTCCGGCAACCACCCCCACCCCCGTGGACAATTTCGCCCTTTTCGGCGCCCTCCCCACCCCAAAATCAATGACTTAGCGCCATCAACGTCCACGCCCTGAAAACCCGCGCCTACAATGCTCCTGTCCCGCCGCGGATACACCAGGAGGCGTCCTGGCGAGGCGCGGCCGGCGCTGGTGGTGAAGGGACGACGTGAACCTTCATCATCGGGGTCCGCGGAAAATGGTCTCCCTCCGGCGAGACGGGGGAAGCAGGCGGCTAGAAGGACCGGCCATCTGCTTCTGATGCCCGAAAGAGCGCGTCGGACGTCCCTGTGCGGCACACATGGGGGTCGGGGATGATGATGTCGCCGGGCTTTCGGGTCCGTCGGGAAGCCTGGGATCAAACGCCAGCCTTTCCGCCACCGGCGAGAAGCATCGTCGTCCTGCAAC
>NZ_JALPRY010000019.1:0-59561 GCF_023223505.1 Neorhizobium turbinariae | reverse complement strand
TGGAAAATCCAGCTCCGGATGGCTCAATTTATTGGGTGCACGTCATCGGCCGTAAACCGTCTGCGTGTCTTCATGCTGGACTGTCCTTCTCATCGGAAAATCCACCTTATGCCCCTGTCTCAGAACCCGGCACCACCTCTAACTTCACGTGATCACCGTGAAAGCCTGACTTGCCTACGTCTTGCAGTTTTTCATCGAGGTCCAGGCCATGCTTGTCAGCGTATTCTTGTGTCGCTGCTATCTGTCGTGCGATACCACGCCCCTCGATCTGCCCTTTGGACGAGATACGGACATACGAGTACGCCTTTGGCTTCTGTAACATCTGCTTTGCCATCGAGTTTGATCAGTATTTTTCAGTGAAGTAGCACACTTGCGTTACGCTTGCTGCTTTTGCATGGAATTCACTAGTACAGCGAACTGGCGAAGTGGAAACATCCGCAAGACACGTTCGACATGCTGCAGTTCGGTTTGCGGCTGGGTCACGACCCGCGGCAGCTGGTGACAACGACGCCGCGGCCGGTGCCGATCCTGAAACGGCTGATCGCCGATCCCGGCACGCGGCTGGTGCGGATTTCGACGCAGGACAATGCCGGCAACCTGGCGCCGGGCTACATTTCAGCGCTGGAGGCGCGTTACGGCGGCTCGCGGCTTGGACGCCAGGAGCCCGGCGGCGAGCTGATCGAGGACCGGGAAGACGCGCTCTGGAAGCGCGCCGATCTCGAGGCCTGCCGGATCGGCTTCCATGGCGGACGGATGATGGGCGCGATCCGGCGGATCGTGGTGGCGGTGGATCCACCGTCCGGTTCAGGTGCCGGCTCCTGCTGCGGCATTGTCGTGGCGGGGCTCGAAACAAGCGTTCGCGCCGTGGTGCTGGCTGATTGTTCCGTCGAAGGCTTGAGCCCCGCCGGCTGGGCGCTTGCGGTGGCGAAGGCCTATGGGCGTTTCCAAGCCGACCGGATCGTTGCCGAGGTGAACCAGGGCGGCGAGATGGTGGAGGCGATGCTGAAAAGCGTTGATGCCGGCCTGCCGGTGCGCATGGTGCGCGCCACGCGCGGGAAATTCCTGCGCGCCGAGCCGATTGCCGCGCTCTATGAGCAGGGGCGGGTGGCGCATGCCGGACGATTTTCGGAGCTGGAGGATCAGATGTGTGACTTCGGGCCGGACGGATTGTCTTCCGGTCGCTCTCCGGATCGGCTGGACGCCCTGGTCTGGGCGTTGACGGCGCTGATGCTGGAGAACACGGCGGAGCCGCGCGTCCGAGGGATCTAACGGCGGCTCCGGAATGGCAGCCGGATCAAGCCGGCTGCTGGATCAACGCCGGGTCGCGGGCTGCTGCGGAGCGCTCTCGCGGATCTGCTTCCACTCGGATTCGAGGCGCTCAACGATGTGCTGCGGGATCGGGTTCGAAGGGGCGGCCGGAATTGGCTGCTGCATCATCATGATCTCCTTGTCTTCAGAAAGCCGACCAAAACGTTGCGGCCCGTCTTTGGTTCCACATCATTAGCGGAATGTAAATCAGCCGCTAAGGCTCTAAAACGATTGAAAAATTCTAAACCGATTGAAACTTTGGGATAGGGTGAAGGGGTAAGCTTAACATGGGTCTCGACCGCAACCGCTTCTTCCGGATGATCCGCCTCAGGCCTTGGAAGGGCAGGCTCAGCACCGGCCAGGTGGCAGGATTGAACGCGCTCCTCGACGGCTGGGAAGGCCGGGTGCCGGACCTGCCGGCGACTGCCTTGGCCTATGTGCTGGCCACCGCCTATCATGAAACAGCCGCAACGATGCAGCCGGTGCGTGAAACGCTGGCAAAGAATGACGCGGCGGCAATCGAGCGGCTGGAAAGGGCGTTTCGCGCCGGGCGCCTGGGCTCGGCCTTATTGGCGGCCGGACAGCGATGGCAAGGCATGGTTCGGCCGCGGCCTCGTGCAACTGACGCACCGGCGCAACTACGTAACCATGTCGAAGCTTGTTGGCATGGACCTGGTGGCAGATCCGGGTTGGCTTCTCGACCTGCCGGTTTCGGTGGAGGTGCTGATCGAGGGCATGCGGCATGGCACCTTTACCGGCCGCAAGCTCGGCGACTATTTCACGGCGCGAAAAAGCGACTGGATCGGCGCGCGACGAATCATCAACGGCACCGACCGGGCGGAACTGATAGCCGGCCATGGCCGGGTATTTGCCGACGCTCTTGGTTGATGCTCTTGGTTGATGCTGATCCCGCCATATGCTATTTTATACATCATGGCTCCAGCGCTGTTGATCCTAGACCGCAAACTGTTGCTGAATGACGGCAGGATCATCCAGATGAAGGTCTGGCGGCTGCCGGAGGCAAGTCCGGAGCGGCCTCACGGTTTGAAGTATTCGCTGTTCTTCGGCAGGCCCGGCCAGCGGATCGTTGGCTACGACAACGAGGCAGGCAAGGGGGATCACAGGCACTACGGCAAACGTGAGGAACCCTACAGCTTCTCAAGCCTTCAGCAACTGATTGCCGATTTCGAGGAAGATGTGCGCAGGGAGATGACGAAATGAGCGAAGTCCGACTGCATGTGACCGGCATGGATAACTTCTTTTCCGACGCGGCAACGGCTGCCGCCTCGATCGATGGCGGCGAGGAGGGCGGTGGAGCCTCGGCAATCGGTTTTGAAAGCATGGATCTGCTGCTCAAGGTTCTGACGCCAAACCGGTGGCGGCTGCTTCGCGCATTGAAGGCAGACCGCGCCTCGTCGATCCGCAAGCTGTCGGCGAGGCTCGGACGCGACTATCGCGGCGTTCATGCCGACGTCACGGCACTTCTTGCAGCGGGTCTGATCGAAAAGGAATCTGGCGGTCTGGTACACGTGCCGTGGGACAAGATCACCGTTGAAATGGCTTTCAGCGAAGCCGCTTAAACCTCGGGACATTCACATGAAACCTTTCTTCCAACCGGCCTGGTTTTCCAGGCGCGGGCGAAAAGCCGTGGCTACAAAGGCGCCCCGCGCCATGTCGGCAGCCATGCCTGCAGAGGCGAAGATGGCGGGGACCTTGAGTTCCGGCTTTGCCATTGTCTCGGGCGAGGCGGCGGCGCAGTGGTCCGGCCGGTCCTATGCCGCGCTCGCGCGCGGTGGCTTCATGAAAACCCGGTGGCGCATCGTGCCATGCGCATGGTGGCGGAGGCTGCGGCCTCCATTCCCTGGCTCGCTTATGACGGGGCCGAGGAGGTGCCCGACCATCCGGCGCTTGGGCTTCTTGCGCGGCCGAACGGGCGGCAAAGCGGGCCGGACTTCTTCGAGATGCTCTATGGTCACCTGCTGCTTTCCGGCAATGCCTATGTCGAGCCTCTGGCGATCGGCGGCGAACTGCGCGAGCTGCATCTGTTGCGGCCGGACCGGGTGACGGTGGTGGAAGGGCGTGACGGCTGGGTGAGCGGCTATGATTATCGCGCCGGTGGCGTGAGCCGGCGTCTTGCCGCCGAGGCGGGCGCGGATGGGCGGCCGGCGGTGCTACGGCAGATCGTTCTGGAACTGCGAAAAGATCCTGATCTCTGAGGCATGGCCTCGTTGAATCAATGTGTGAAGACGCTGACTCGACTTGCGAGGAATGCGCGCAACCGATTCAAATGAATGTAATTTGATACCGGCGCGATGGGGCTGTGACCGCCAGTTGCCGATCTGTCCGCAAATCCTAATCAAGAGAGATTAACAATGGATGACCTCACGGTCGGGCGCTATGATGGGGCGCGGGTGGAGCTGTTTCTGGTCAACTGGAGCGACCCGACCCAGCACCTGCTGCTCAATGTTCGCGAGATCGGCGAGGTTGCGCGGGTGGGCGGGCAGTTCCGGGCCGAGCTTCGCAGCCTGGCGCATCGGCTGAGCCAGCCGCAGGGTCGGGTTTATACGCGACGTTGCGATGCGGTGCTGGGTGACGCTCGCTGCGGTGTCGATCTTGCCCTGTGGAGGGCGGAGGGGGCGGTCGTCTCTGTTGCCGACCGAAGCCATGTGGTGGTGTCGGGGCTGGAGGCCTTTGACGGGGGCTTTTTCGAAAGGGGCAGGATCAGCTTTGCGGGCGGCGTTCATGCAGACGTCGAGACGGTGGCAAAGCGGGCCGATGGTCGTGCCGAGCTGACGCTGTGGCTGCCGTTGGAGGAAGAGCTTGCACCGGGGGCCGCGTTCGAAATCACGGCCGGCTGCGACAAGAGCTATGCGACCTGCAAGGCTCGCTTTGAAAACCACTTGAACTTCCGCGGTTTCCCGCATGTGCCGGGCGCCGACTTCGCCTATTCCTATGCTGATGGGGAGCGCGTCCATGACGGCGGGCCGATCTTTCCATGAGGGCGGATGGGGCACGTATCGTGGCGCTGGCCGAGACATGGATCGGCACGCCGTACCGGCATCAGGGGGCGACCAGGGGCGTCGGTTGCGACTGCATCGGCCTGATCCGCGGCATCTGGCGCGAGCTTTATGGCGAGGAGCCGGAGCCGGTCCCGGCTTATGCCGGGGACTGGGCTGAGCGAAGCGGCGACGACCGGCTGCTGGATGCAGCGCGGCGGTTGTTTGGGCCTCCCGTGCCGGTGAGTGAGGCGGCCCCGGGTGATCTCCTGTTGTTTCGCTGGCGGCCAGACTGCGCGGCAAAACACGCCGGGATCCTGGCGGGGCCGCAGCATTTCATCCATGCCTACGAACAATGCGCCGTGACGCGATCGGCGCTCGTGCCGGGGTGGCGGCGGCGGATTGCGGCGGTGCACCGTTTCCCGCAGAACTTGAATAAAACGGGCTGCTGAGCTATGTTTCTGGAGTGGTGAGCGAGGTTGCAGCCTCGCCCACCGTTTGCTTATCTGTTGAAATTGATCCGGACGGCTATTGACCAGCCCGTCCGGGTCATCCTCACGATAAGCGCAATGCTAATCGGCCTGAGCCTCATAACATCACCTCCATGTTCGAAAGCAGGGCTCCTGCCTGAGCCGGTGTAGCCTGTCTCCACCGGTGCGCCGGCTGGTACGGCGCGTTCTGCTTTTGCTTTCGAACCTTCCCACGCTAGCACAATTTTGACGGGTATCCAGTGGCATCGCTGGACGCGCCGAGGGAACTGCCATGGCCACAATTCTTTTCCAGGCTGCGGGGGCGGCGCTCGGCAGCGTGTTCGGCCCTGTGGGGGCGATCATCGGCCGTGCGGCAGGCGCGCTCGGCGGCAGCATGGTGGATCGGGCGCTGCTTGGTGGCTCGCCGACTGTGTCTGGGCCGCGGCTTGCCACTGCGCGCATTCCGGGTGCCGACGAGGGAACGGCGATCAACCGGGTCTATGGCACGGCGCGGGTGGGCGGCACGCTGATCTGGGCGACGCGATTCGAAGAAGAGGTGACCCGCGAGCGCACCGGCGGCAAGGCGACGAGCGGACCTCGGGTGGAAACCTTCCGTTACTTCGCAAACCTGGCCGTCGGGCTCTGCGAGGGGCCGATTGCCGGCGTGCGGAGGGTCTGGGCAGATGGGCGGGAACTGGATCTGACGACCATCGAGATGCGGATTTATCGCGGTGACGAGGAGCAATTGCCCGATCCGCTGATCGAGGCAAAGCAGGGCGAGGGCAATGCGCCTGCCTATCGTGGCCTGGCATACGTCGTGTTCGAACGGCTGCCGCTCGACAGCTTCGGCAACCGCATTCCGCTTCTCCAGTTTGAAGTGCTGCGGCCCGTGGGTTCGCTGGAGAACCAGATCCGGGCCGTGACGATCATCCCCGGCGCGAGCGAGCATGGTTATGCGACGGTTGCCGTGACGGAGAAGACGGGCGAGGGCAGCGCCAGGGTGCTGAACCGCAATGTGGTGACGGCGGGGACAGACTGGCAGGCTTCGCTCGACGAACTGCAAGCGCTTTGCCCGAACCTGCAAAGGGTGGCGCTGGTGGTGTCGTGGTTCGGCACAGACTTGAGGGCAGGTCACTGCCGGATCGTGCCGGGGGTGGAAGTGGCGCAAAGGCGCGACGAGAGCAGCCCCTGGGCCGTGGCGGGTGTATCACGGGCCGAGGCGCATCTGGTGAGCCAGAACGGCGGCCCCGCTTATGGCGGCACGCCGAGCGATGCGAGCGTGATGCAGGCGATCGCCGACCTCAAGGCGCACGGGCTGAAGATCTACCTTTACCCCTTCGTGATGATGGACATTCCGCCGGGCAACGGGCTGCCGGATCCGTATGGCGGCGAGGAGCAGGCGGGTTATCCGTGGCGCGGACGGATCACCTGCTTTCCCGTGTCGGGCGACGGGACGGCGGCCGTCGCGGACCAACTCGCTGCATTCACGGATGGGGCAGAAGGGTACCGCCGCATGGTGCTGCATTATGCAGCGCTCGCGACAGCGGCTGGCGGGGTCGACGGCTTCATTATCGGTTCCGAGCTGCGGGGCCTCACGCAATTGCGCGACGAGGAGAATGCCTTTCCCTTCGTGAAGGCGCTAGTGGATCTGGCCGCCGAGGTGCGGGCGGTGATGGGACCGGAGCCGAAGCTGACCTATGGTGCCGACTGGAGCGAATATTTCGGCTACCATCCGCAGGACGGTTCGGGCGACGTGTTCTTCCATCTCGATCCGCTCTGGGCTTCGCCGGATATCGATGCCGTCGGGATCGACAACTACATGCCGCTGGCGGACTGGCGCGACGAGGATCTGGGCGCGGTCAATCCCGATGGGTTTCGCGTGCCGGATGATGTCGCGGCGATGCAGGGCCAGATCAGCGCCGGCGAGGGTTTCGACTGGTATTACGCGAGCGAGGAAGCGAGGCTGAGCCGCACGCGCTCGCCGATTACCGACGGGCTGGCGAACAAGCCCTGGGTGTTTCGCTACAAGGACCTGCGTGGCTGGTGGTCGAACCGGCACTACGATCGGGCCGGTGGTGCCGAACATGTGGCGCCGACGGGTTGGCTGCCGGGCATGAAGCCGATCTGGTTTACCGAGCTAGGTTGCCCAGCGATCGACAAGGGCGCAAACCAGCCGAATGTCTTCGTTGATCCGAAGTCTGCCGAAAGCGCAGTGCCTTACTTTTCGAGCGGCGGCCGCAACGACAGCATGCAGCGACGTTTCCTCGAGGCGCACCACCTGTGGTGGCAGGGGGAAGATGCGCCGGCGGGCATGGTGGACCCTGACCATGTTTTTGTCTGGACTTGGGATGCGCGGCCGCAGCCGGCCTTTCCGAACAATGTCGATCTGTGGGCGGACGGCGACAACTGGCAGACCGGTCATTGGCTCTCCGGGCGCCTCGGGTCAACGACGCTAGGCGATACGATCGCGGCGATCCTGCGCGAACATGGTTTTGATGATTTCGACGTGTCGCAGGTGAGTGGCGACCTGAACGGTTATGTCCAGGGCGAGGTGACTTCGGCGCGCGCGCTGCTCGAACCGCTGCTGGAGGTGTTTCAGGTGGACGTAGCCGAGGAGGCGGGGCGGCTGACTTTCCGCTCGCGGCTGAAGGCGAGCCTGGCGCCGAAGCCGGTTTCCGTGGTGGCGGATATCGAGGACGAGCCGCTCTGGTCGGAAAGCCGGGGGCATGACAGCGACTTTGCGGCAGAAGCAGTGCTTACCGCCTATAATCCGGTACTGGACTACGAGCAGTCGAGCAGCCGCTCCCGTCGCGCGGCCGGCCCAAGCCGACGCACGCTCTCCTACGACCTGCCGGCGGTGCTGCCGGAGGACCTGTCGCTGGAAGCAGCCGAGACGCTGTTGCGCGCGCAACGCCTGGGACGGCGGACGATCAGTTTCGCCATGTCGCCGGCGGAGATTACGCTGGAGCCCGGGGATGCGGTGCGGCTTGACCTTCCGGAGGCGGCCAATCCGGACGGGGTCTTCATCGTCGAGCGGGTCGAGGAAGCCAGTGTGCGACGCATCGAGGCACGCCATCATGCGCCGCTTGCTCCGGTCAATCGCGGGCGACCGGTGCTTCGCCGGAATGGCGGCGGCAATGGCCCGGAGGGCTTTGCGCCGGTGCTGCATTTCCTCGACCTGCCGCGCCTTTATTCAGGCGAGGCGGCGAGCTTTGCCCGCCTCGCAGGCTTCTGCCGGCCGTGGAGGCGGATGGCGGTGTCGTCATCGGTCACGACGGAAGGATATCGCACCCGCACTACGATCGAGCGGCCGGCACGCGTGGGTGTCCTGACGTCGGCGCTGACGGGTGGCGTGACGGGCATGTTCGATGAGGTCAACGCGATCGAGCTGGATCTTTATTTCGGAGGCCTGTCTTCGGCGGCAGAACTCGCGGTGCTGAATGGCGAGAACCGCCTGGCGGTGAAGGCGGAAAACGGCGTCTGGGAGATCATCGGGTTCGTCGATGCCGAGGAAGTCGCGCCGAACCGCTGGCGGCTGACGCGGCTGTTGCGTGCTCTTGCCGGGACCGAGGACGCGATGGGCGCCGGGGCCGCGGTTGGCGCTCCCGTCGTGGTGCTGGACGAGGCGGTCGTTCCGCTCGGGCTGCTGCCGGAGGAACGTGGCCGCAGCCTCAACTGGATCGTCGAAAGCCTGGGTCCGGCAGGCGGCCGATCTGGTCCGCATGTCTTTGCCGGTGGGTTGCGTGCCGAGACGGCGCTGGCGCCGGTGCATCTTCGTGCGAAACGACTGGGGAGCGGTGACATCGAGATCACATGGAAGCGGCGCAGCCGACTGGAGGGCGATAGCTGGGACGGCTCGGACATCCCGCTCGATGAGCCGGACGAGCGCTACCGCGTGGAACTGCTGGAGGGGACCGCGGTGAAGCGCACGGCGGAGGTGGCGGAGCCGCTATTCGTGTACCCGGCATCGGACGAACTGGCGGACTTCGGCGCACCGCAGGCGAGCCTTTCGCTGAGGGTGAGGCAACTGGGTCGGGCTGTGCCTCTCGGCATTCCAGCTGAAACCATTGTCATCGTCGAGGATTAACAAGGGAGCATGAGCATGGGTGATACAAAACATTGGTACCGGTCAAAGACCGTCTGGGGCGCATTGATCGCCGTCGCAGCATCCTTGCTGCAGGTCGCCGGACTTCAACTCGGTCCGGATGTGCAGGCCGATCTCGTTGAACTTATCGTGACTTCAGCCGGCGTTGTCGGAGGACTTCTGGCGATCTATGGCCGGATTGTAGCCGATAGTGGAATCAGGGGAAAATAAGCTGACTTACTTGGCCCTACCAAGCATTCATTTGCCATTCAGCAGCCGTTGGATACATAATCCATCACATGCTTTGCATCTGAATCCTGTCGTACGTTGAGTGGAAAAGGTAGCTATGGCGCGACTGCCGATTATCGCAATACTGGCCGCCGGCATAGCCGCTTCGGTTGGTGTGCAGCCGGACCGTGCCCACGCACTCGACTACCTCGTTTTTGTCGCGGGTGACTGTGGATCGGCAGCGACCCGCGTGGTGCGCGAGACCGGCGGGCAGTTGCTGTCTGCCCAACCCTCGGCTGATGGCCAGACTTGCGTCGTCACTGTCCTGGTGCAGGGCGATGGCAAGCAGCGACCGCGCAAGGTTACCGTCAGGGTTCCCATGTAAGGTGGGCAACGCAGGTTCAAGGCCGGCATATTGAATTTGAGGGGCGGTGCATGCGCATTCTGGTTGTCGAAGACGACGTCAATCTCAACAGGCAGCTTTCCGACGCCCTGAAGGAACAGGGCTACGTCGTTGACCAGGCGTTTGACGGCGAAGAAGGGCATTACCTCGGCGACACCGAACCTTATGACGCGGTGATCCTCGACATCGGCCTTCCGGTGATCGACGGGATTACGGTCGTCGAGAAATGGCGTGCGGAAGGCAAGGGTATGCCTGTGCTGATGCTGACGGCGCGCGACCGCTGGAGCGACAAGGTAGCCGGTATCGATGCCGGCGCCGACGACTATGTCGCCAAGCCCTTCCATGTCGAAGAAGTGCTGGCCCGGGTTCGGGCGCTGATCCGCCGGGCGGCCGGTCATTCCTCCTCCGAGATCGTGTGCGGGCCGGTGAAGCTCGACACCAAGGCCTCCAAGGCGACGGTGGATGGGGTGCAACTGAAACTTACCTCGCACGAATTCCGTCTGCTCTCCTACCTGATGCACCACATGGGCCAGGTGGTTTCACGCACCGAACTGGTGGAGCACATGTATGACCAGGACTTCGACCGCGACTCCAATACGATCGAGGTTTTCGTGGGCCGGCTTCGCAAGAAGCTGGGCGTCGACCTCATCGAAACGGTTCGCGGCCTCGGTTACCGGATGCAAGCTCCCACCAATGCGAAATAGGCTTCCGCGCCTGAAGCTCGGGCCGAGCTCGCTCACCGCCCGGGTGCTGCTCCTGGCCACGTTGTGGTCGGCGCTGGCGCTGGTGGTGATCTCGATCGTCATCTCGCAGCTTTACCGACAGTCTGCCGAACGCGCTTTCACCGACCTGCTGCGGGCGCAACTCTACAACGTCATCAACTCGATCACGATCGGCGACGACAACCAGCTTTCCGGCAGCCCGCAATTGGGCGACCTCAGGTTCTCGCAGCCGGAGACCGGCTGGTACTGGATCATCGAGCCGCTCGGGACATTCGCGGCGCGGCCACTTTCGTCGTCATCGCTCGGGACCTCCAATATCAGCGTGCCGTCGATCCTCGCAGTGCCCTTCAACAATCGCTACGAGCGCTTCTACAACGCGACCGACGCCTACGGTAACAACGTGCTGGTGGCCGAGACCGAGGTGGTGCTGGACGGCGAGGGACGCGCGGCGCGTTTCCGGGTGTCCGGCAACCTCTCGGTTGTCGAGGAGGACATCCAGACCTTCTCGCGTAGCCTCTACATTGCCCTGGCCGTGTTCGGCCTGGGCAGCCTGATCGTGAACGGGTTGGCGATCCTTTACGGGCTGCAGCCGCTGGACGGCGCACGGCGTGCGCTGGATCGGGTGCGGCGTGGCGAGGTGGAGCGGGTGGAGGGACAATTCCCGCGCGAAATCATGCCGTTGGCGAACGACATCAATGCACTGATCGAAAGCAATCGCCGGATCATCGAGCGGGCCCGCATGCAGGTCGGCAATCTCGCGCATTCGCTGAAGACACCGATTGCGGTGCTGCTGAACGAGTCGCGCGCGGTGGAAAAGGTCCAGTCGGACCTCGTGCGCTCGCAGGCGGAAGGCATGCAGTCGCAGGTGCAGTCTTATCTGAACCGGGCGCGCATTGCCGCCCAGCGGGATTCCCTGTTGGCGCGCACGGAAGTGGAGCCCGTGCTGGAACGGCTGGTGCGGGTGATGAGACGGCTGAACCCAGACAAGGAGTTCCACCTTTACGTGGCGCCGCAGGGCATCGGCCTTGCGATGGAGCAGCAGGACGTGGAGGAAACCATCGGCAACCTGCTCGAGAATGCCGCGAAATTCTGCAAGACGGCTGTCTGGGTGACGGCGGTGCCGGGACCCGCGCCAGCGGGGGCGGAGGGCGACAGCGCACGCCGGCCCTGGATCGAGATGGCGGTCGAGGACGATGGGCCGGGCCTGGAGCCCGACGAAATCCGCGAGGCACTGAAGCGGGGACGGCGGCTTGACGAAAGCAAGCCGGGTGCGGGCCTTGGCCTTTCCATCGTGCGAGAGATCGTGACCGAATACCAGGGCGCGCTGGAGCTTTCGCGCGGCGAACGGGGCGGCCTGAGGGCAAGGCTCACCCTGCCGGCGGTGACCAAGGATGTTGCGCATTCGTAAGGTGGCGGCGCGAACTGTGGCGGAGCGGCAACAACCGCGCATTCGTGCCTGCCGGATGTGGACGCAAGCGAAGCCTGCTATATCTTTGAACCTGAGGCCGCGCGGGACGCGCGGAGCGACGACAGGGGCTGATGATCGCCAGATTCTCGTGTTTTGCCAAAGATGCCTTAATGATGCCATTGCGGGACAGGAGCAGTCTCATCAACGATTCCGGAATGGTGGCTGGGGCGACATCTAAGATGCAGAGATTGAACTACGGGCATATCGGAGTGCTGCTGATGGCGGCATCGGTTCTGGCTGGCTGCACCACCGCATCCACGGGTGGCAGCGGGCCGCGAGGGCTCCTGTCTCCACGCCCGTCCCCTTCGGCATCCTATATCTCGGCTCTGCAGGGCGGCATCATCGGTCGCACCGGCGCGACATTATCGGAAAGCGATCGCTCCCGGGCGCTGGAGGCCGAATACCGGGCCCTGGAAGACGCAGCGCCCGGCCGCGCCACCCCCTGGAAAGGGCGCAACGCCGATGGCGAGGTCGTTGCCAACGCGCCCTACCAGGTCGGGACGCAGAACTGCCGGCAGTATCGGCATACGGTGACCGTCGGTGGCAAGGAAGTGGTGGCGCGCGGCGCAGCCTGCCGCAATACGGATGGGACGTGGTCGCCACTCATCTAGCGCGACCAATTGACTTACGTCATGGCTTTGCCGGATTTGAAGCCTCATAAGCATCGCGAGAATGGAAGTCCCGCGATTGCTTGCGGCGAAACGCCTCAAATTCGCGTCAACCGCAGCGCCGCAGTTGGAAAGCGCCGGCCGTTGCAGTAATGGGCCACTATGCTTTTATGGATCGTCCTCGCAGCTCTGACGGCAGCCGTTGCGGCAGTCCTCATCCTATCGCTTGCCCGCGGTGCAAGATCGGCGGGCGCCGACCGCGCCGGTGAGATCGCCGTTTACCGCGACCAGTTGAAGGAACTCGAGCGCGATCGGGCGCAGGGGCTGATCGATGCGGAGCAGGCGGAATATGCCCGCGCCGAGATCGGTCGGCGATTGCTGGCCGCCGCCGATGCCGCAAACGAGGCTTCGCAAGGTGCGGGCCCGCGCAAGATCGGTTACCCGGCCATGGTCGTGACCGTGGTGCCGCCGGCAATCGGGCTCTGTCTTTACCTGCTGCTTGGCAACCCGGGGATGCCGGACCAGCCGCTTGAAGCGCGGCTTGCCAATCCCGGCAACAACATCGCGCTGCTGGTGGCCAAGGCCGAGCGGCACCTGGCGCAGAACCCGAATGACGGTGCCGGCTGGGACCTGCTGGCGCCGATCTATTTCCGCTCGATGCGGCTCGGCGACGCAGAAATGGCTTACCGTAATGCAATCCGCATCCTTGGCACCAATCCGGCGCGGCTTGCGGGGCTTGGCGAAACGCTGGTCGCGGCAAACGATGGCATTGTGACGGAGGATGCGCGGCTCGCCTTCGAAGAGGCGGCGAAGCTCGATCCGACCAATCCGCGCCCGCGCTTTTATGTCGGGCTGAGCCACGAGCAGGCGGGCCGGCGGGCGGAGGCACTTGCGGCTTTCGAGGCGATTGCCAAGGAATCACCCGCCGACGCGCCGTGGATGGAACTGGTGAACCAGCACATCACCAAGAATGGCGGGACGGCCGTGGCGGGCAAGAACGCGCCGCAAACGGCTTCGCCGGAGAAGGCGCTTGGCAACCCCAGCCAGGAGGATGTCGCGGCAGCTGCGAACCTGAACCAGGGTGACCGGCAGGCGATGATCCGCGGCATGGTTGATGGGCTTGCGGCGCGGCTGAAGGAAGACCCCGACAATCTGGAAGGCTGGCTGCGGCTGGTGCGATCCTATTCTGTGCTCGGCGAGCGGGACAAGGCGCAGGAAGCGCTGAAAAGCGGCCTGAAGCAGTTTCCCTCTTCGGGTGAACTGGTGGCGCTGGCCAACGAGATCGGGCTTGCCGTGGAAGGAACGATGCAATGACGCGCAAACAGAAACGGCTTGCGGTGATTGCCGGCGGCATGAGCTTTATTCTTGTAGCGGTGCTGCTGGTGATGTTCGCCTTCAGCCAATCGGTCGCTTACTTCTTCATGCCGGCCGATCTTGCGACCGCCGATATCAAGCCGGGTACGCGCATCCGGCTCGGTGGCCTGGTAGCTGAAGGCTCCGTGAAGCGCGGGCAGGGCTCCACGGTAAGTTTTACCGTGACGGACGGGACCGGCAGCGTGCCGGTGACCTACAGCGGTCTTCTGCCGGACCTGTTTCGCGAGGGCCAGGGCGTGGTGACGGAAGGCAGCTTCGAGCCCACCTCCCGCAATTTTGTGGCCGACAGCGTGCTCGCCAAGCATGACGAGAACTACATGCCGAAGGAGGTCGCGGACCGGCTGAAGGCCGACGGGACCTGGAAGGACCCCGACGAAAATGCTCAGGGCACCGGCAAGGGGATGACGAATTGATCATCGAACTCGGCCATTATGCACTGGTTCTGGCGCTCGCCACCGCGCTGATCGTCTCGACCCTGCCGGTGATTGGCGCAAGACGCGGCGACATGGCAATGATGGGGCTGGCCTCGACCGGCTCGCTGACGCTGTTTGCGCTGGTGGCGCTGTCCTTCGCCTCGCTTACCTGGGCCTATGTCGTTTCCGACTTCTCGGTGCAGAACGTGTGGGAGAATTCCCATTCGCTGATGCCGCTGATCTACAAATATTCGGGCGTGTGGGGCAACCACGAGGGATCGATGCTGCTGTGGCTGCTGATCCTGGTTTTCTTCAGCGCACTTGTGGCCCTCTTTGGCCGCAACCTGCCGGAAACGCTGCGGGCCAATGTGCTGGCGGTGCAGGCATGGATTTCGGTCGCTTTCCTGCTGTTCATCCTGCTGTCGTCCAATCCGTTTTTGCGGCTTGAACCCGCGCCGGCGGAAGGCCAGGACCTTAACCCGGTCCTGCAGGACCTGGGGCTCGCGGTGCATCCGCCGCTGCTTTACCTCGGTTATGTCGGCTTTTCGGTCTGTTTCTCGTTTGCCGTTGCAGCGCTGATTGAAGGGCGCATCGATGCGGCCTGGGCGCGTTGGGTGCGGCCGTGGACGCTGGCCGCCTGGACCTTCCTGACGGCGGGCATCGCGATGGGCTCCTACTGGGCCTATTACGAGCTCGGCTGGGGCGGCTGGTGGTTTTGGGACCCGGTCGAGAACGCCTCCTTCATGCCTTGGCTTGCCGGCACCGCACTTCTGCATTCCGCGCTGGTGATGGAAAAGCGCGAGGCGCTGAAGATCTGGACTGTGCTTTTGGCGATCATGACATTCTCGCTGTCGCTGCTCGGGACCTTCCTCGTGCGTTCTGGCGTGCTGACCTCGGTTCATTCCTTCGCGACGGACCCCGCGCGTGGCATCTTCATCCTCTGCATCCTGGCGATCTTCATTGGCGGCGCGTTTGCGCTGTTTGCCTGGCGGGCGCCGATGCTGAAGGCGGGCGGGCTGTTTGCGCCGATCTCGCGCGAGGGATCGCTG
This sequence comes from Neorhizobium turbinariae, assembly GCF_023223505.1. Lineage (NCBI taxonomy): Bacteria > Pseudomonadati > Pseudomonadota > Alphaproteobacteria > Hyphomicrobiales > Rhizobiaceae > Neorhizobium > Neorhizobium turbinariae. The sequence continues at coordinate 44,438 of NZ_JALPRY010000019.1, read as the reverse complement.
GTGCTCAACAACCTGATCCTGACGGTGGCGACCGCAACCGTGCTGATCGGCACGCTTTATCCGCTGATCCTCGAGACACTGACGGGCGAAAAGATCTCGGTCGGTGCGCCCTTCTTCAACATGACCTTCGGGCTGTTGATGCTGCCGCTTCTCATGGCCGTGCCGTTCGGGCCGATGCTGGCGTGGAAGCGCGGCGATTTGCTTGGCGCGCTGCAGCGGCTCTACGTGTTTGCCGGCCTGTCGCTGTTTGCCGGTCTCGCCTTCTTCTACATCCACAATGGCGGGCCAGTTATGGCGATCTTCGGGCTGGCGCTCGGTTTCTGGGGCATGTTCGGCGCCATTGCCGACCTCTGGTACCGCGGCAACTTTGCCAAGGTGGGCGTGAGCGTCGGTTTCAAGAGGCTTGCCGGGCTGCCGCGCTCCGTTTTCGGGACGGCGATTGCGCATTTCGGGCTTGGCGTCACCGTGCTCGGCATTTTTGCCGCGACCACCTTCGGCACCGAAACCGTGGTGGAGATGAAGCAGGGCCAGACGGCAAATGCCGGCGGATATGTGCTGACCTATGACGGCATGCGCGACGCGGTCGGCCCGAACTACACCGAGCAGCGCGGGCACTTTACCGTGCGCAAGGCTGGGGCAACGGTGGGCGACACATGGTCGTCGAAGCGGCTTTATACCGCCCGCCGCATGCCGACCACGGAAGCGGGCATCCTGACGTTTGGCCTCAGCCAGCTTTATGTATCCCTGGGTGATGCGATGGAAGGCGGCGGCATGGTGGTGCGCATCTGGTGGAAGCCGTTCATCCTGTGCATCTGGGGTGGCGCGCTGATCATGATGCTTGGCGGATTCGTCTCGCTGTCTGACCGACGCTTCCGGGTGGGCGCGCCGAACCGCAAGGCGCGGGCGGTGAAGCCAGTGCTGGAGGCGGCCGAGTGATGTGGCGTGGCCTGCTCCTGGCATTGATGCTGTCGATCCTCGCGCCGCTTTCGGCGATGGCCGTCAATCCTGACGAGGTGCTGGCCGATCCTGTTCTGGAGCAGCGGGCACGGAACCTCTCGGCGCAGCTGCGCTGCATGGTCTGCCAGAACCAGTCGATCGATGATTCCAATGCAGAACTCGCCCGCGACCTGCGTGTCCTCGTTCGCGAGCGACTGAGCAATGGCGACAGCGACGAACAGGTGATCGACTACGTGGTGTCGCGTTATGGCGAGTTTGTGCTGCTTAACCCGCGGATGAGCGCCAAGACGATCATTTTGTGGGCGACGCCGGTGCTGCTCCTGTTGGGCGGCGCTGTTGCGATGATCGTCTACGTTCGCACAAGGCCGCGCCAGCGCGCGGTCGCCGCATTGACGCCGGAAGAGCAGGCGCGCCTGGACGAGCTTCTCGAAAAGTAGCGTCCTCGAACATTACAAAGATTTCATCCTGCCGCCACGTGCAGTTAACCTGACCGCTCCTATATCTCTCGTCATCCACCGCCCGCCGGACCTCCGGCCACACAGATGACAGAAGATAAGAAGGTTAGGTAAAGATGCGCAAACTAGGACGTCCCTCTCTGAAGACCGTCTTGAAGACCACCACTGTCGCTGGTCTCGGAGCGGTCATGCTTTCCACCGGCATTCCAGCCGAAATCATCAGCTCCTATGCGGCTCCAGTGAGCGTCACGGCGCCGCAGGCACCGAGCTTTGCCGATGTCGTAGCGGCCGTTTCGCCGGCCGTTGTTTCCGTTCGCGTTCAGTCCGACGCGCAGCCGGTTTCCAACGATGGCAGCAATTTCTCCTTCAATTTTGGCGGCCGCGGCTTCGACCAGCTTCCCGACGACCATCCGCTGAAGCGCTTCTTCCGTGAATTCGGCGGCCAGGATGGCCAGGACGGCAATCAGAACCGCGCCGAACGCGGTGGCCCGCGCAACCGCGACGGCAACCGTCCGCACCGCCTGCGTCCGGCTGCCCAGGGCTCCGGCTTCTTCATCTCAGAAGACGGTTACGTGGTCACCAACAACCACGTCGTTTCCGATGGCGCGGCTTATACCGTCGTGCTGAACGATGGCACGGAACTGGAAGCCAAGTTGATCGGCAAGGACAGCCGCACCGATCTCGCGGTGCTGAAGGTCGATGCCACCAGCCGCAAGTTCACCTATGTCACCTTCGCTGACGACAGCAAGACGCGTGTCGGCGATTGGGTGGTAGCCGTCGGGAACCCGTTCGGCCTTGGCGGCACCGTGACTGCCGGCATCGTTTCGGCGCGCGGTCGTGATATCGGCTCCGGTCCGTATGACGACTACATCCAGGTCGATGCTGCGGTGAACCGTGGTAACTCGGGTGGCCCGACCTTCAACCTTTCCGGTGAAGTGGTCGGCATCAACACGGCGATCTTCTCGCCGTCCGGCGGCAACGTCGGCATCGCATTCGCCATCCCTGCCTCCACCGCCAAGGATGTCGTGGCCGACCTGATGAAGGACGGCAAGGTCGAGCGCGGCTGGCTTGGTGTTCAGATCCAGCCGGTGAACCAGGATATCGCCGAATCGCTCGGTCTCAAGGAAGCCAATGGCGCGCTTGTCGTGGCACCGCAGGAAGGCTCGCCCGGCCAGAAGGCCGGCATCCGCGAAGGCGACGTGATCACTGCCGTCAACGGCCAGCAGATCAAGGACGCCCGCGAACTGTCGCGCAAGATCGCGGCACTTGGGCCCAACACCAAGGTCGACATCGCCCTGTGGCGCGATGGCAAGTCGCAGAACGTATCCGTGACGCTTGGCAACCTGCAGAGCGACGAAGCATCCGCCCCGACGCCTGAGCAGCCTGAATCGCCGGCACCGTCGAGCGAGAAGGCACTTGCGAACCTTGGCATCACGGTCGCACCGGCCGGTGATGGCTTGGGTCTTTCGGTGACCGACGTGGATCCGGATTCCGAAGCTGCTGCCCGCGGCCTCAAGACCGGCGAAAAGATCGTCTCGGTCAACAACCGCAAGGTCGAAAGCGCAAACGACATCGGCCGCGTGATCGAGGAAGCCCGCAAGGACGGCCGCACCCGCGCCCTGTTCCAGGTGGAAGGCAACGGCTCGAGCCGCTTCATGGCGCTGCCGATCGACGAAGGTTGATCGAACCTGCCGGGCAAAAGAGGGGCGCCGCCGGCAACGGTCGGCGCCCTTGCTGTTGAAAGGGAGCAAAATGCGCTGGGACACGAGTAACACTGCCGAATCCAGTGGCACGAAAACCGGCGGTGACGCTATTGTGCCGCACATGAAGATTCTGGTGATCGAAGACGATCTCGAAGCAGCCGCCTACATGACCAAGGCCTTTCGTGAGGCGGGCATTGTCGTTGACCATGCAAGCGACGGCGAAAGCGGCCTGTTCATGGGATCGGAAAATTCCTATGACGTGATGGTCATCGACCGCATGTTGCCGCGCCGCGACGGGCTGTCGGTGATCAGCGAGTTGCGCAAGCGTGGCGTCAACACGCCGGTGCTGATCCTCTCGGCGCTTGGGCAAGTGGACGACCGCGTAACCGGCCTGCGTGCTGGCGGCGACGATTATCTCCCCAAGCCCTATGCCTTCTCGGAGTTGCTGGCCCGCGTGGAAGTGCTCGGACGCCGCAAGGGCGCACCGGAACAGGACATGGTCTACCGTGTCGGCGACCTCGAGCTCGACCGGCTTTCCCACGAGGTGCGTCGTGCCGGCAAGGAAGTGCTGCTGCAGCCGCGCGAATTCCGGCTTCTCGAATATCTCATGAAGAATGCCGGGCAGGTCGTGACCCGCACGATGTTGCTTGAAAATGTCTGGGACTACCATTTCGACCCGCAGACCAATGTGATCGACGTGCATGTTTCGCGGCTTCGCTCGAAGATCGAGAAGGATTTCGACAAGCCGCTGCTCAAGACCATTCGCGGCGCCGGCTACATGATCAAGGACGAGGGGTAAGATCCCTTGTTGAACCGTGCCCGCCTGATGTTCCGTTCGACCGCCGTGCGGCTGTCGGCGCTCTACATCCTGCTGTTTGCCCTGTGTGCGGCCTTTCTGGTCTTCTACGTGACCGCGATGTCCGAGCGCCTGCTTGCGCAGCAGACGCGCCAGACGCTGCAGGAGGAAGTGGGCGACGTGCAGCGCGCTTATGAGCGCGGCGGGATCAACCTGCTGGTGCGGATGATGGAGCGGCGTGCCCGCCAGCCGGGCGCCAACCTTTATGTCGTGGCGGGGCCGAACGGCGAGATGCTGGCCGGCAACGTGGCCTCGGTGCAGCCGGGCGTGCTCGACGAGCAGGGCTGGACGGAGCCGCCGTTCCGCTATGAACCTTTCGCCGAAGCGGAGAAGCCGGGCCAGGACGTGGCGATCGGTTATGTGATGCGGCTCGACAACGGCCTGAGGATCATGGTCGGGCGCGACCTCGGCGATCCTGGCCGCTTCCGGCTGATCGTCCGGCGGGCGCTGATGGTGGCACTGACGATCATGGGTGTCGGCGCGCTGGTGATCTGGTTCGGCATCGGCCGCAACGCCCTGAAACGCATCGATCGCATGTCGGCGGCGAGCCAGAAGATCATGGCGGGCGACCTTTCGCAGCGGTTGCCGGTCGGCCGGTCTGGCGACGAATTCGACCGACTTTCCGATTCCCTCAATGCCATGCTCGGCCGCATCGAGAAGCTTAACGAAGGGCTTCGGCAGGTGTCCGACAACATCGCCCACGACCTGAAGACGCCGCTGACGCGGCTGCGCAACAAGGCGGCCGACGCGCTTTCGGAAGATCGCGAGGATGTGCGCCGCGCGGCGCTCGAAGGCATTATCGGCGAGTCGGATCAGTTGATCCGCACCTTCAATGCGCTGCTGATGATTTCGCGCGTCGAAGCCGGATCGATTGCAGCGGAGATGTCGGAAGTGGATCTGTCCGCCGTTTCGGCTGACAGCGCCGAGCTTTACGAACCGGTGGCGGAGGAGGCGGGGCTTCAACTTGCAACCGAAGTGCTGCCCGGCGTGGCGGTGAACGGCAACCGCGAGCTGATCGGCCAGGCGATCTTCAACCTCCTCGACAATGCCATCAAGTATTCCGGTGACGGAGACGACAACCGCGGCATCAAGCTGCGGCTCGTCAAGCGGGATGGCGATATTCGCCTTTCCGTCTGTGACAACGGGCCGGGCATTCCCGCCGACAAGCGGGAGGATGTGCTGAAGCGGTTTGTGCGGCTCGATGAAAGCCGCTCGAAGCCGGGCACAGGGCTGGGGTTGTCACTGGTGGAAGCGGTGATGGAACTGCATGGCGGCTCGCTGGAGCTTTCCGACACATATGAAGGCCGTCCGGATGCAACGGGGCTTACCGTCACCATGGTCTTTCCGGCGCCAAGGCTCTAAGTGATGATCGGGATGATCGACGGGAGGCGCCGGTGGAGGAAAAAGCAGCGACGGTGAAAGTGTCCGAGCCGGTCAAGCGGCTCGACATAGTGTCGCCGGACATCATACGGCAGCTGACGCAGGCGGAAGCGAAAGCGGCCCTGTCCGTTCTCAAGGATGCAGCCAAGCTCGAGCCGGCGGTGGTTGAACTGCTGGCCGAAGATGGTCCGCTCAAGTCTTTCCTTGTCTCGGCCCTTAGCCTTTCCCCGTACCTCTCGGAAACCGCTGCCCGATCTCCGGCACTTCTGACCACTGCCATTCATGAGCCTCTGGAACCAAGGCTTCGGCAAATCGTCGGCCGAGCCCGCGACTGCTGGCGCCCCAATGATGGTGAAATCCCCTCCGAAAACGAAGTGATGACGGCGCTGCGGGTGGCCAAGCGCGAGCTGAGCTTCCTCGTCGCGCTCGCGGACCTTGCGCGTATCTTTACCGCCCGCGACACGACCTTCTGGCTGAGCGCGCTTGCCGATGCCGCGACCGCCGCCGCCATCGACCACCTGCTGCTGGCGGGCCACGAGAGCGGCAAGCTGAAGCTTCCAGACACCTCGAACCCCAGCGAGCGCTCCGGGCTGATCGTGCTTGGCATGGGCAAGCTCGGGGGGCGCGAGCTCAACTACTCCTCCGACATCGACATCGTCGTGTTCTTCGATCCGGAAGCTGGCACGCTGCCCGATCCCATGGGTGGGTCGGAAACTTACGGGCGGATGATGCGGCGGCTGATCCGCATCCTGCAGGAGCGCACCGCCGACGGTTATGTCTTCCGCACGGATCTGAGGCTGCGGCCCGACCCCGGCTCGACGCCGCTGGCGGTCTCGCTCGATGCGGCGCTCGTTTATTACGAGGCGCGCGGACAGAACTGGGAGAGGGCGGCCTATATCAAGGCGCGGCCGGTTGCCGGTGACATCGCGGCGGGCAAGAACTTCATGCGGCTGCTGACGCCCTTCGTGTTCCGCAAGTATCTCGACTACGCGGCAATTGCCGACATCCATTCCATCAAGCGGCAGATCCATGCTCACAAGGGACATGGGGCGATTGCGGTGAAGGGGCATGACGTGAAGCTTGGTCGCGGGGGTATCCGCGAGATCGAGTTCTTCGCTCAGACCCAGCAGTTGATTGCCGGTGGGCGCATGCCGCCCATCCGCGTTCGGGAAACCGAGGCGGCGCTTCGGGCGCTCGCGGAAGCCAAGTGGATCTCGCACGAGATCGCCGACGAGATGACGGAGTGCTACTGGTTCCTGCGTGACATCGAGCATCGGATCCAGATGGTGCGCGACGAGCAGAGCCATCACCTGCCGGACACAGAGGCGGAGTTGAAGCGGATCGCCTTCATGCTCGGCTTCCGGGACACCAAGAGCTTTTCGGCAAGACTCGAGGAGGTGCTGCGGACGGTCGAGAAGCGCTATTCGCGGCTTTTCGAACAGGAAGCCAAGCTTTCCGGTACCAACGGCAATCTCGTTTTCACCGGTCAGCAGGACGACCCTGAAACCCTGGAAACGCTGTCAAGCCTCGGTTTTGAGCGGCCAGCCGACATCTCGCGGGTGATCCGCACCTGGCACAATGGCCGCTATCGGGCGACGCAATCGGTTGAGGCCCGGGAGCGGCTGACGGAACTGATGCCGGCGCTCTTGAAGGCCTTTGGTGAAAGCAAGCGCGCAGACGAGGCGCTGCTGCGTTTCGACAGCTTCCTCAAGGGTTTGCCGGCGGGAATCCAACTGTTTTCGCTGGTTGCGAACAACCCGCCACTGCTGGCGCTGATCGTCACCATCATGTCCTCGGCGCCGAGGCTTGCCGACATTGTCGCGAGCAAGCCGCATGTCTTCGACGGCATGCTGGACCCCGGTCTGATTGCCGAACTTCCGACCCGCGAGCATCTCTCCCATCGGCTGACCACCTTCCTCACCGGCGCAAGGGCCTATGAGGAACTGCTGGACCGGCTGCGGATCTTTGCCGCCGAACAGCGCTTCCTGATCGGCATCAGGCTGCTGACCGCGACAATCACCGGGGAGCAGGCGGCACGCGCCTTTACCCACCTTGCGGACCTCCTGATCGAAGCGGCGCTCGATGCCGTGCTGCGCGAGATCGAGGCTGGCCATGGGCGGTATCCGGGCGGTCGCGTCGCGGTGATGGGGATGGGCAAGCTCGGCAGCTTCGAACTGACGGCAGGATCTGACGTCGACCTCATCCTGCTCTACGACTACGACGGTTCGGCTGCCGAGAGTTCAGGGCCGAAGCCGCTCGACGCGGTGCGTTATTTTTCCCGCATCACCCAGCGGTTGATCGCCGCGCTTTCCGCGCCGATGGCGGAAGGGGTCATCTTCGAAGTGGATCTTCGGCTGCGGCCATCCGGAAACAAGGGGCCGGTCGCAACCCGCATCACCTCGTTCCAGAAATACCAGCATGAGGACGCCTGGACCTGGGAGCACATGGCGCTGACCCGGGCGCGGCTCATCTGCGGTGACGAAAGCCTCGTCGCCGAGGCAAAGGACATCATCTGCGACGTGCTCGCGGCCGCCGACGATCCGGACAAGATCACCAGGGATGTCGCGGAGATGCGGGCGCTGATCGAAAAGGAAAAGCCACCGCGCGATGTTTGGGACATGAAGCTGATCCGCGGCGGGCTGATCGATATCGAGTTCATCGCCCAATATCTGCGCCTGATCGCGCCGGCGAAGGGGGAGGTGGTCAATACCTATGGCCTCTCGACGGCTGACGCGCTGAAGATGCTGGGCGCGCGCTTCCTGCAACAGGATCAGCTCGATACCTGCCTTGCAGCGCTGCGGCTCTACACCGAGCTTTCGCAGATCATCCGCCTGTGCGTCGACGGACCTTTCGATTCCAAGGATGCGCCGGCCGGTCTTGTGGAACTGTTGTGCCGCGCTAGCGACTGCCCCGACCTCAAGACGCTGGAAGGCGAGATGAAGCGGCTTTCCTCGGCGGTGCGAGACACCTTCAAGGCCGTTGTGCGGAAATAGGGCTCAGGCCGTCTTGCGGTGCTCTGCAGGCTCGCGGTCCGGGATCATCAGCGACACGACGGTGCCGACGCCGGTTCGCGAGCGAATGCGCATCGAGCCGCCATGCAGCGCCACCAGCGAGCGGGAGATGGCGAGACCAAGCCCCGAACCGCCCTTGCTCTTGGCATATTGGCTCTGCACCTGCTCGAAAGGTTGGCCGATCTTGGCAAGTGATTCCTTCGGGATGCCGATGCCCGTGTCGGCGATCGTCAGCATCAGGCCGTTCTGCACGCGGCGGGCACGAAGCTCGATGTTGCCGCCCGCATCGGTGAATTTCACGGCGTTCGACAGCAGATTGAGCATGATCTGCTTGAGCGCACGGCGGTCGCCGATGACGTCCAGGCGGTCGCAGAGACGACGGTTGATGGAGACAGATTTCTCTTCTGCAGCGATGGACGTCAGGCGCAGGCTCTCCTCGATCAGCGGCTTCAGGTCGACCGGCTCGGACACGATGCGCATGTGGCCCGCCTCGATCTTCGACATGTCGAGGATGTCGTTGATGACGTTGAGCAGGTGCTTGCCGCTGTCGTGGATGTCCTTGGAGTATTCAACGTATTTCGGGGATCCGAGAGGCCCGAACATGCCGTTCATCAGGATCTCGGAGAAGCCGAGAATGGCGTTGAGCGGCGTGCGCAGTTCGTGGCTCATGTTGGCCAGGAATTCGGACTTTGCCTTGTTGGCAGCCTCGGCGCGTTCCTTCTCCGCCTGATAGTTCGCGTTGGCGACTGAAAGCTCGGACTTCTGCCGCTCCAGCTTTTTCTGAGAGGCGGAAAGATCACCGATCGTTGCCATCAGGCGGCGTTCGGATTCGCGCAGGCGTTCCTGGTGGCGCTTGAGGAGGGTAATGTCGGTACCGACCGACACCATGCCGCCATCGCGGGTGCGGCGTTCGTTGATCTGCAGCCAGCGTTCGTCCGCAAGCTGGACTTCCGTGGTGCGGGACATGCCGCTGCCGTCGGGATCGGCCACGCGCCGCTCGATGACAGGGCGGGCGGCGGCTGCATTGACGGCCGCGCGCTCGGTGCCGGGCACGAGGACGCTGTCGGGAAGGCCGTATGCCTGCTGGAAGTGCGTGTTGCACATCACCAGCCGGTCGTTCTTGTCCCAGAGCACGAAGGCTTCCGAGGTGCATTCGATGGCGTCGGCAAGGCGCTGGTCGGCCTCGGCGTAACGCTGCGCCAGGCGATGGTGCTCGGTGACGTCCATGGCGATGCCGATGACATGGGTGCGGCCGTTCGCCGTCTTCACCACCTGGGCACGGGCACGCATCCACACGTAGTGGCCGGCGGCGTGGCGCATACGGAACACCTGGTCGACCTGCTTGGAATTGCCGCGGCTGATTGCGCGCGCCAGTGCATAGATGTTGCTGTCGGTCGGGTGCATCATGCGGGCGGCATCGGTGAAGGAGATGACGTTGCCGCCCGGCGGGAGGCCGAGCATCTCGTACATCGAGCCCGACCAGAACAGGCGGCGGTTCTCGACGTCGAAGTCCCACAAGCCGCAGCGGCCACGCGACAGCGCCGTTTCCATGCGCAGGTTGGACTGCACGAACGTGTCGTCGGCTTCGCGGGCGCGACGGACCTGCATGTAATAGGCATAGAGGATCACCAGCAGGATCGCCGAGATGCCGGCGAAGACGGTGACGTTAAGCGACACCTCCTGGCGCCAGAAAAGGTCGATATACTGCAGCGAATGGGCAGCGACGATAAGCGCGCCCTCGGTACCGATCGCCTGGATGACGGCGTAATGCGAGACATCGCCGATATAGGTTTCGATCACCGCGTTGTCGGTGCCGACGCGCCGCACTGCGGCCGTTTCGGGGAGCAGCGAGGTCAGGCGGCGATCGAGATAGGAGGCGATGTTGCCCCAGCCGCCGACCACGCGGCCTTCCGGGTTGACGAGGAGCACAAAGGCGCCCGGCATGGTGGGCTCCGGCGGCAGCACGGCGCGCAACTGCGCTTCGGCCGGCGCGCGGGCACCCGTCGTCACGAGCGAGGCATTGGCCGCAAAGGTAGCGCGGGCGGCAGAGGCGAGCAGCTCGGTGGAGTGGCGGGCTGCATCCTGCATGCGGCTGTATTCGCCCATGATGCCGACGACCCGCGAAGCGGCAACCACGATCAGGAAGGCAACGATGAGGAGGGGGATCGAACGCTTGAGGATCAGTTCGACCTTCGGCATCTGGCGTGCCATCGGTCTCCAGGTCAGCCGTCCTTCGTCAGGAACGGCTCGACCCAAGCCGTCCAGGCTCGGAAATTTAAAACGCAACCGACCTTCGGCAGCGGGGACCCGCTGCGCGTCCGACATCGTCTTCATGTAGACCCTCGTGATGATCCGACGCGCCGCTCGCCCGAATCTGACTCAATGAATCATTAGTGATTCTGCGTGTCCAGAGGGTCCGTTAGCTTTTTGTTAAGATCTGCTACCTGTTGCCAAACGGACTCAAAACCAGGTGCAAAAAAGGCCCGCGGAGAGATCCGCAGCCCTTGTCGTTCTAGCCCTTGAGCATCCGCTCGACGATGTCCCTGACATCGGTCGAAAGATTGGCGGCCCGCTCTATCGTGGTGAGCGCTGCCCGGGCATGATCGGCCCGCTGCGGTTCAAGTGAACGCCAGGACCGCATCGAGGTGAGGATGCGGGCTGCAAGCTGCGGGTTCTTGGCGTCGATCGCCAGGATCTGCTCGGCAAGGAAGCGATAACCTTCCCCGTCGGCGCGGTTAAAGCCGGTCGGGTTGGAGAAGGCATAGGTGCCGATCAGCGACCGTACCCGGTTCGGGTTGGTCGAGATGAAGCGCGGGTTCTCCATCAGCGACTTGACGCGCGACAGAGCGTCCGCGCCCGGGATGGTCGCCTGGATCGAGAACCACTTGTCGATGACGAGCGGATTGCCGTCAAAGCGAGTCAGGAAGCTCGCAAGTGCCGACGTTGCCTCGGACGAAGACGGGAAGCGATGGGCGAGTAGGGTGAGTGCCTGCGCCAGATCCGTCATGTTGTCGGAGGACGCGAAAGCCTCGGCTGCACGAGCCGGCGAGCCCTCCGAATAGGTGAGGTAGGACAGCGCGATGTTGCGCAGTGCGCGCTTCCCAGCGCTTTCCGCATCCGGCGCATAAGCGCCCTCGGGCTTCATCGTCTCGAACAGGTGGACGAAGCTCTTTTCGCCAGCCTCGGCAATGGCCGAGATGACCGCGGTGCGGCCGGCGTGGATTGCGTCCGGATCGTTGTTGCTGCCGAGTTCGCGGGCAATATCAGCCTCGCTCGGCAGCGTAAGCGCCTGTGCCCGGAAGGCCGGCTCCAGCGTCTCATCGGCAGCCGCCTCCAGAAGCGCGGCGATAAGCGCCGGATCGCAGGTCACGTCCTTGCCGTCGCGTGCATCCCGCGCCGCCTGCATCAGGTTCGGCATGGCAAGATCGGTCAGCGCCTGCCAGCGGGCGAAGAGGTCGGTGTCATGGCGGGCGATATGCGCAAGATCGGCCGGCGTCTGGTCGAAATGCAGGTTGATCGGCGCCGAGAACGACCGGTTGAGCGACAGTACCGGGCGCGACGAGATGCCGGAGAAGGTGAAGGTCTGGCGTCGTTCGGTGAGGTGCAGCACGTCCTCGGTGACTTCGCCGCCAGTGACGCCTTCCGGCGTTGCCAGCGAGCCGTTATCGAGGATCAGCGCGAACGACAACGGGATGTGCATCGGATCCTTGGTCGACTGGCCGGGCGTTGCCGGCACCATCTGCTCCAGCGACAGTGTGAAGGTGCCGCTGGACTGATCGTAGCTGCTCGAGGCGGTGACCAGCGGCGTACCGGCCTGGTGGTACCAGAGCGAGAACTGCGTGAGATCGCGGCCGCTCGCATCCTCGAAGCACTTCACGAAATCCTCGACGGTGGCGGCATCGCCATCGTGGCGCTCGAAATAAAGGTCCATGCCCTTCTTGAACATGTCGCGGCCCAGCAGGGTGGCGATCATGCGGGTGACTTCGGAGCCTTTTTCGTAGACCGTCGTCGTGTAGAAGTTGTTGATTTCACGATATTTCGTCGGACGCACCGGGTGCGCGAGCGGACCGGCATCCTCGGGGAACTGCTCCGACTTCAGGTGGCGGACTTCGGCGATACGCTTGACCGGCCGCGAACGCATGTCGGCCGAGAATTCGTGGTCGCGGTAGACGGTCAGGCCTTCCTTCAGGCACAGTTGGAACCAGTCGCGGCAGGTGATGCGGTTGCCGGTCCAGTTGTGGAAATATTCGTGGGCGATGATCGCCTCGATATTTGCATAATCCTGGTCGGTCGCGGTCTCGGGGTCAGCGAGAACATATTTGTCGTTGAAGACGTTGAGGCCCTTGTTCTCCATCGCGCCCATGTTGAAGTCGGAGACGGCGACGATCTGGAAGATGTTGAGGTCGTATTCGCGGCCGAACCGCTCCTCGTCCCATTTCATCGAGCGCTTCAGCGCATCCATGGCATAAGCCGCGCGCGGCTCCTTGCCGTGCTCAACATAGATCTTCAGCGCGACTTCATTGCCGGACATGGTGGTGAAGGTGTCTTCAACGACGCCGAGATCACCGGTAACCAGTGCAAAGAGGTAAGATGGCTTCGGGTGCGGATCGAACCAGGCGGCAAAGGCGCGGCCTTCGTCATAACCCGCGCCGCCAAGGAAGTTGCCGTTCGACAGCATGACAGGGTTGGCAGCCTTGTCGCCGATGATGGTGACGGTGTAGGGCGCCAGCACGTCCGGACGGTCCGGAAAATAGGTGATGCGCCGGAAGCCTTCAGCCTCGCATTGCGTGCAGTAGATGCCGTTGGTGCGGTAAAGACCCATCAACTGGGTGTTGGCTTCCGGGTTGATATAGGTGGTGATGGTGATCTCGAAAGGCGACTCCGCCGGCAGGTCGCGCACCGTCAGTTGCTCGGGCGTCACGTCATACTGGCTGGTCGGGACCTCGTTCTGGTCCAGCAGAAGACCGGACAGCGTCAGTTCATCACCATCGAGCACCAGCGGGGCCGTGGGATCGACGCCCTCGCGGCGGTGGAAGATCAGCCGCGCCTCAACCTTCGTATTCGTCGGATCAAGCTCGAACGTCAGGTCGACTCGTTCCAGGACAAAGTCGGTGGGGCGGTAATCTGCCAGATGAACAATCTGGCCCGTATCTGTGCGCATAGTACTTCCTGGAACCGGCTCTTCATGTGAGTCACGCGACAAGCATCGGACCGAAATCGGCCAGACTGTACCCGTCGCGGCGGGCATAATTGCACGCAATGCTAAACGATTGTTGAACCCTCTACATCACGCAGAGGTTCGATATTACCGTACTCGGCTCAAAGGGTTTCCGTTTCGTCACCCAATTTGATCAACTCATCAGCAGATTTCATACTCCTCGCGTCCATCATCCTCTATCGTGCGGACAAATCAAGCATTTCCCATCTTTTGCCTGTCTGAAGCGCGGCGAATTCCGAAGAGTAGTACATGGCCGCGGATGCCTCAAACCCCCTCAAGGGGATCATGATGAAGGTGAGCTCAGTCGTGGTCTTCGTGGCCATGCAGGCATGCATCAAGTCCGCCGGACCCGATATTCCGGCCGGGCAGATCACCTTCTTCCGCTCCGCTTTCGCGGTGGTGCCGATCATCCTCTACCTTGGATACCTTGGCCAATTGCGGGGCGTGATGAAGACCAGCAGCCCGTTTGGCCACCTGCGGCGCGGCATGCTCGGCATCATGTCGATGGGCTTCGGCTTCTATGGGCTGGTCAACCTACCGCTGCCGGACGCAATCGCGATCGGTTATTCCATGCCGCTGCTTGCGGTCGTGTTCGCGGCGATCTTCCTGAAGGAGCCGGTGCGGCTTTATCGCTGGACGGCGGTCATGGTGGGAATGATTGGCGTTGTCATCATCTCCTGGCCGAAGCTGACGCTGTTCCAGGACGGCGGCGTGCCTTCGCAGCAGGCGCTCGGCGCGGCGGCGGTATTGACGTCATCTTTCCTGGCGGGCTTCGCCATGATCCAGACGCGGCTTCTGGTGCGCACGGAAAAGACGGCGACGATCGTGATGTATTTCTCGCTCAGCGGCGCGGTGTTCTCGCTGCTGAGCCTGCCTTTCGGCTGGAATAACCTCAGCGCGTCGGAGATGGCATTCCTGATTGCGGCGGGGTTTTGCGGCGGCGTCGGGCAGATCCTGCTGACAGAAGCCTACCGGAATGCGGACGTTTCGACGGTGGCGCCGTTTGAGTACACCTCGATCGTGCTGGGGATTGTGATCGCCTACATCCTGTTTTCGGATGTGCCGACAGTCGAGACCTTGATCGGCACGACGATTACCGTCTCGGCCGGCATCTTCATCATATACCGCGAGCACCAGCTTGGGCTGGAGCGGAAGGCGGCGCGCAAGGCGTCACCGCCAGGCGGCTGAAGCCAGTCCTTAGAGCGGGATGGCAGCCGTCGCGGGATTGCTCTTCTTGGCAGAAGCAGCGCGCGCCGTGTCGGCATGGCTGTATTCCCGCGATGCGTTCACGGCCGTGCCGATGTGGTGCAGGCTGTCACGGAAGCTGCGCAACGAGCGGAAAAACGTGTTCATGGCAAAATCCTTATCGTTTGCGGATCAACGTTCGCGGAAGTCTGCGAAAACGGCTGCAGGACGCGACACACCGGTCGGGCGCGCCATGGCACGCGAGGTCATCTGCTCGTTCGTCGCCGAGCCGAAGCGGTGGTAGCCCTGCGTGGCACGCGGTGCGAGCCCTGCAATGCGAAGGGTTTCAAAGCCCGAGTGGATCGGGCGGAAGCGGGTCGTCATTGCCTTGGTTCCTTTAAACCACAATTCCTCCCAAGACATGTCTCTATATTGCGCCGCAACATCGATTCCGCAATGCGACAGAACGCCGTACTGTCATGCGCAACGTGCATGGCTTTCTTCATGGTCCGGTAATCTTGTTCAAAGAATCGGCAGTAACGGCCGAATGCCCATCTAGTGGCTGGTGAGGCGGCTCTTGAGGGTGAGCAGGTCCTGCCATGCAAGGGCCTTGTTGGCAGGGGCCGCGGTCAGTTCCTGCGGATGCAGGGTGGCAATCGCCGCCGTATTCCAGCCGGCGATGGTAACATCACGCCATTCGCCGCGGAGCGAATGGATCGTGCCGTTGACGCCGAAGAAGAAACGGGCCGGGAAGGTGCCGAGAAGCAGCAGCGTCTTCGGCTCGGCAAGCGCGATCTGGCGCTCCAGGAACGGCCGGCAGATTTCCATCTCGGCGGGCGAGGGCATGCGGTTGCCGGGCGGCCGCCACGGGATCATGTTGGTCAGCACCACGGCTTCACGGGCGAGGCCGATCGCACCCAGCATCCGGTCGAGAAGCTGTCCCTGCCGTCCGGAAAAGGGGATGCCGTCGCGATCGTCATCGGCATTCGGCATCGGGCCGATGACCATGATGCCTGAGGCCGGATCACCGCTGGCAAACACCGTGGAGCGCGCGCCGTTCTTCAGGTTGCAGCCGCTGAAGGCCTCAAGGGCCGTCTTCAATTCCGGCAAAGAGCGTGCGCTTTCGGCGGCAAAGCGCGCGGCCGCGACGGCCTCGCCATCCGGGATGGAAACGGGTGCGGAGGATGACGGTGCGGCAGGCGAGGGGGCGGAAGCCCGTGCAGCCGAAGCTGCGCCAGTGCGGCTTTGGGCGGCAGCGCCACCTGTGTTGGTCGCGGTATCATTCTGCGCCAGGTTGCCGCGAGCCGATGCCGGTATGCGTGCTCCTGCCTTGGCCGCCTTTTGGGCGGCGAACTGCGCGAAGCGATCCACCGGATCATCCTCGGCCAGCCACTCCACACCCGCATCTGCATAAAAATGCAGAAGCGCGGCGAGCTCTGGCGCGTCGAGATCCTTGGCGGTGTCCATGATCCTATCCTAGCGGAGCGGACGAGGCGGCGAAAGGCAAAGCCGCTCTCACGCGGCCCATTGTCCCACGTTATCGCTCTCGCCGATCAGCGCCAGCCCGTGTGCGATGGAGAGCAATTCGCCGCCGCTTTCGATCTTGGACGCGTCGAAGCGGCGGGTGAAGATCCGCCGGACGGCTGGGACGAAGGACGTGCCGCCGGTGAGGAAGACCTTGTCGACAGCTTCGGGCGGCGTGTTGGTCTGCTCCAGCACCTCGTCGAGCGCCCCTTCGATCTTGGCAAGATCGTCCGCAATCCAAGTCTCGAAGTCGCTGCGCTTCACCATCTTGTTGCCAGCCTTGCCGAGCGGCGCGAACTTGAATTCCGCTTCCTCGGCGCCCGACAGCGCCATCTTGGTCGCCGAGATCGCCTGGTAGAGCGGATAACCTTCGTCGTGCTCCACAAGATCGATGAAAAGTTCCAGTTTGTCGGGATCCAGCGCCGAACGCACCAGCGATTTCATGTCGGCGAACTCGCGGGTGGTCTTGAAGATCGACAACTGGTTCCAGCGGCTGAAATTGGCGTAGTAGCCGGCCGGCACTTCCAGCACCTTGTCGAAGCTCTTGAAAAAGGTGCCCTTGCCGATCTCCGGCGCCACGAGATGGTCGATCATCCGCGCATCGAAATGGTCGCCGGCAATGCCGACGCCCGAGTGCCCGATCGGCTTGGCGGTAAGCTTGCCGGCCTGGCGTTCGAAACGGATCAGCGAATAGTCGGTGGTGCCACCGCCGAAGTCGGCCACCAGCACGGTCGCGTCGGTTTTCAAAGTCTGGGCGAAATAATAGGCGGCCGCCACGGGCTCATAGACGTAGTGGATCTCGGGGAAGCCGAGACGCGTCAGGGCCTCGTTGTAGCGCTCGGTGGCGAGTGCGGGATCCGGATTGGCACCGGCAAAATGCACCGGCCGCCCGGCGATGAGGCGCGAGACTTCCGACGGCCAGTTGCCATCCGCATAGGTCTTCAACCGCTTCAGGAAGATTTCCATCAGGTCTTCGAATTGCTGGCGGCGTGCGAACACGAGCGTGCCCTGGAAGAGCGGGCTGGCCGCAAAGGTCTTGATCGACTGCAGGAAGCGGCAATCACCCGGATTGTCGATGAACTGGCGGATCGCAGCCTGGCCAGCCTCCACCTTCAGCGCCTGGGCGCCCATCACTGCGTCCTTCATGAAGGAAAGCGCGGTGCGCATCGAATCGCTGGTGCCGGCATTGCTCGTGAACTGCATCGAATGGGTGGTCGAACCGTCGCCGTCCGCCAGTGCCAGAACAGTATTGGTCGTGCCGAAATCAAGCCCGAGCGCCCGTGCCATGGCCGTGCTCCTTAAAGTCATCAATGATGTTGAAACGGGCAAAGGCCCGAACGCAAAAAGGCGCCGAACAGCGCCTTGATCAGTGTGGGCGCGTGATCGCACAAGCCGGCTGTTGATGCAAGCTGAAAGGCTTTAGATGTTGCTTATGTGCTCAGGCTCCGCGGCCTGTTCCAGAAGCCATGTGCGGAAGGCTTCCATGGCCGCGTTGACAGGCCGTGATTTCAGCCGCACCAGCCAATAACTGCCTTTGGAGATAAAGATGTCGAAAGGTTGCACCAGCGCACCTGACGCGGTGTGGCGCGAAAACATCAGAGGCGGCGCGAGCGCCACGCCTGCACCCTGGATCGCCGCCTCCACCATCAGCACCGAACTGTCGAACACCATGCCGCGAAGAGGGGGTGGCTCAACGCCTGCAGCCTCGAACCAGCTTGGCCATTCGTCGGCCCGGTAGGAGCGAAGCAGCGGCTGCTTCGCCACATCTTCCGGCGCCTGGATCTCCCTTGCAATCGAAGGCGTGCAGAGCGCCGTCAATGGCGCCTCGAACAGTGCTTCTGCCTCCATGTCATGCCAGGCCCCGTTGCCGAACTTTATCGTGTAATCAAGCCCTTCGGCGGCAATATCAACGCGATTGTTGTTGGTGGAAAGCCTGAGATCCACGAACGGATGTTTGATATGGAAATCGGACAGGCGCGGCAGCAGCCAGCCGACCGCAAGGGTCCCCACTGCACCGAGTTTCAGCACCTCGCGTACATGCCCGCCCTCGAAGCGCTCCAGCATGTCGGCCATGCGGTCGAAACTTTCCTGCAGGCAGGGCAGCAGCGCCAGGCCTTCCTCGGTGATCATCAAGCCGCGCGGCAGGCGGCGAAACAGCGTGACGCCGAGCCGCTGCTCCAGCAGTTTCACCTGATGGCTGACGGCGGCTTGCGTGACGCAGAGCTCGATCGCGGCGCGGGTGAAGGACAGGTGGCGCGCGGCGGCTTCGAATGCGCGCAACGCGTTGAGCGGCAGGTGGGGTCGAACCATGGATGCCCTAGATTTATTTGTGCCTGCCCGCAGATATCATCGTTTGATTGGGGCTCGCAAGCCGACCTAGAAATGCCGCATCACCTCAAACGGAGCATGATGATGGCGTCCAGAAATCCCCTCATTCTCGCAGCACTCGTTGGCGCGACGGCGTCTCTTCTCCATTTCGCCGCCGCGCACGCGGCCGAGCCGTTGCGGTGTACGGTCATCATCGACGAGAAGAGCGGCGAGCCGCTGCATCGCCAGGGGGATTGCGCGGAGGCCATATATCCGCAGTCTACCTTCAAGCTGCCGATCGCGATGATGGGATATGACGCCGGCATCCTTACCGATGCCCACAATCCGCGCTGGTCCTACCAGGCCAAGTGGCAACGCCCGCAGCGGGAGCAGAAGGACAGCGACCCGACAATCTGGGAACGCGATTCCATCGTCTGGTACTCGCAGGAGATCACCCGCCGGCTCGGCAAGAAGGCGTTTGCCGACTACATCCGCGGCTTCAACTACGGCAACCGCGACGTTTCCGGTGGCCCGGGCGGCACCGACGGCCTGACACAGTCATGGCTGATGTCGTCGCTGAAGATCTCTGCGGATGGGCAGGTGGATTTCCTGAAGCGGTTCCTGACCGGCGGCCTGCCGATCAGTGCGGAGGCTGTTGAGAAGACGAAAGCCATCACGCCGAGTTTCGACGCTGCGGATGGCTGGACCGTCTACGGCAAGACGGGCTCGGGCAGCATGCGCAACAAGGCCGGCAAAGGTGACACGAGCCGTCCGATCGGGTGGTTTGTCGGCTGGGCCGAGAAGCAAGGGCGGCGTGTCGTGTTCGCGCGCCTCTTCGTGGATACGAAGCGCCACACCAAGCAACCGATCAGCTTCACCGTGCGCGACAGCCTGATCGAAGACCTGCCGCGTCTGATGGCGCGGTAAGGGAGAGGCTCGCGTCGTTCTTACCCCCGAAGGCGGCGCGAGCCCCAGATTGTTACCAAGCCGATGGCGGCGGAGACCAGGCCCCAGATGATCCAGGGCGTCTGGTTGATCATGAAGCTGGAGCGAGGATACGGGAAATAACCCGTGCCCTGGCCGCTCCACAGCAGGCCAATGGCAACCATCACGATGCCGACGATCCGCAATACAGTCCGCATGGTTGCCATCCTCCTGCCGTCTCGTGTGAAGGCGTTACATCCTCATTGGCCGCACCGCGGTCAGATCGATCGCGATGCTCCGCCGTCGACGCGCAGCATCGTGCCCGTCACATAGCTCGCCGGCACGGAGCACAGGAAGGCGCCCGCTGCGGCAAACTCCTCGACCTTGCCGAGACGGCCGGCCGGGATGGTCTTCAGCGATGCGGCGCGAACCTCCTCAAGGCTCTTGCCCTGGCGCTTGGCATTGGCGCCATCGAGTTCATCGATGCGATCGGTATGAATGCGGCCCGGCAACAGCATGTTGCAGGTAATGCCGAAGCTCGCCACCTCCGCCGCCATGGTCTTGTTCCAGCCAACGAGCGCGCCGCGCAGCGTGTTCGACAGGGCGAGGTTCGGGATCGGTTCGAAGACGCCCGATGACGCAACCGTCAGGATGCGGCCAAACCCCTGTTCCTTCATCTGCGGCAGGAATGCGTTGGTCAGCGTGATGACGCGCAGCACCATGGACTGGAAGAAGGTGTCGAGCTTTTCGGCTGTCATCTCTTCCGCCGTGCCCGGGGTCGGGCCGCCCGTGTTGTTGACGAGGATGTCGATGCTGCCGAGCTTTTCCTTCACGCCATCCACCATGGACTGGACGAAATTGTCCTCCGCGAGGTCGCCCCACAGCCAATCGGCCTTGCCCTTTCCGGCTGCGTTGATGGCCGCGCAGTTTTCCGCCAGCCGATCGCCCGAGCGGCCGACGAGGAGAACATGGGCGCCTTCTGCCGCAAGCGCCTTGGCAATGCCGAGGCCAAGCCCGCGTGAGGAAGCAAGAACAAGCGCACGCTTGCCGGTGAGGCCGAAATCCATGGTGTGATCCTCCTGATTTTGTCTTGAAGTTGCGGAAGTTATAGCAGCCGTTCGGCAGTGGGGAAGGCCGATCTTGCAATCTTCCGTTCGGCTGTTAGATGACGTATACGTAAACGTAATATGCGAAAGCGGAAACGCGGGTTGCGCGAATGGCAAGGGTGGAGACGTTTTCCTGCCTCGACAACCGCGGTCGGTTTTGCAAAGACAGGATGCCCTGCGTGGCAGGCGAAAAGAACATGCCGGTAGGGGCCGGCGAGCGGAGTTTGATATGAGCGACCAGGACTTTCCCGCCCACGAATTGCCCGAACGCGAAGCGATGGAATTTGATGTTGTGATTGTGGGGGCGGGGCCTGCAGGTCTTGCTGCTGCAATCCGGCTGAAGCAGATCAATCCGGATCTGACGGTCGTGGTTCTGGAAAAGGGATCGGAAGTCGGCGCCCACATCCTGTCCGGCGCGGTCGTGGATCCGTCCGGCATCGACGCGCTGCTGCCGGACTGGCGCAGCGAGGACGGTCACCCCTTCAAGACGCCGGTAACGGACGACCAGTTCCTGTTCCTCGGGCCGGCCGGTTCGGTCCGCCTTCCGAACGTCCTGATGCCGCCGCTGATGAACAACCACGGCAACTACATCGTCTCGCTCGGCAATGTCTGTCGCTGGCTCGCCGAGAAGGCGGAAGGCTTGGGCGTCGAGATCTACCCGGGTTTTGCCGCAACCGAAGTGCTCTACAACGAAGCGGGCGCGGTGATCGGTGTCGCCACCGGCGACATGGGCGTCGAGCGCAACGGTGAACCGGGCCCGAACTTTACCCGGGGCATGGAACTGCACGGCAAGTATGTGCTTATCGGCGAGGGCGTGCGCGGTTCGCTCGCCAAGCAGCTGATCCTGCGTTATGACCTACAGAGCGGCCGCGAGCCGCAGAAATACGGCATCGGCCTCAAGGAACTCTGGGAGGTAAAGCCGGAAAACCACAAGCCGGGCCTGGTGCAGCACTCGTTCGGCTGGCCGCTCAACATGTCCACCGGCGGCGGTTCATTCCTCTACCACCTCGAGGACAATTTGGTTGCCGTCGGCTTCGTGGTTCACCTGAACTACAAGAACCCTTACCTCTACCCGTTCGAGGAATTCCAGCGCTTCAAGACGCATCCGGCGATCCGCTCCACCTTCGAGGGCGGCAAGCGCCTGACCTATGGCGCACGCGCCATCACCGAGGGTGGCTACCAATCGGTTCCGAAGCTTACCTTCCCGGGTGGCGCGCTGATCGGCTGCTCGGCCGGCCTCGTTAACGTCCCGCGCATCAAGGGCAGCCACAACGCGGTCCATTCCGGCATGCTGGCGGCAGAACACGTCGCCGCAGCGATTGCAGCTGGCCGCGCCAACGACGAAGTGGTCGAGATCGAGAACGAGTGGCGTTCGACCGCCATCGGCAAGGACCTGAAGCGGGTGCGCAACGTCAAGCCGCTCTGGTCGAAGCTCGGCACGGGCCTTGGCATTGCGCTCGGCGGCATCGACATGTGGACGAACCAGTTGCTCGGCTTCTCCTTCTTCGGCACGATGAAGCACGGCAAGACGGACGCGGCCTCGCTCGAGCCGGCGGCCAAGCACAAGAAGATCGATTATCCGAAGCCGGATGGGGTGCTCACCTTCGACCGCCTCTCGTCGGTCTTCCTGTCCAATACCAACCACGAGGAAGACCAGCCGGTCCACCTCCAGGTGAAGGACATGGACCTGCAGAAGCGCTCCGAACTGGAAGTTTTTGCCGGCCCCTCGACGCGCTACTGTCCGGCCGGCGTTTACGAATGGGTGGAGAAGGACGGCGAGCAGGTCTACGTCATCAACGCGCAGAACTGCGTCCACTGCAAGACCTGCGACATCAAGGACCCGAACCAGAACATCAACTGGGTACCGCCGCAGGGCGGTGAGGGACCGGTCTATCCGAATATGTGACTTTGGTTGCAGCTTGATCAGTCTATGGAAGCGCCGCCCGGACCTTGGCGGCGTTTTCGTTTCCGCTGACGCGTTCGTGATCGTCCGAGCAGGCCGGCACTTATCATTTCATTAACCATAATCTCAGTATTTCTGCGTCATCACTTTGACGCACCAAGGACACATTCATGTCGATTTCCCGTCGCGGCTTTCTTGCAGGCCTGCCGCTCCTTATGGCCGGCTGCGCCTCCACCGTTTCCGACCAGGCCAACTACGCGACGGTCAGCAATGAAGAGTTCCCGCTGAAGGCGGTGCCGATCGAGAAGATCAAGCCCGAACTTCGCCGCCAGGAAGTGGCCTATGTCACGCCGCATGCACCCGGAACAGTGGTGGTCGATACGCCCGCGCGCCGCGCCTATTTCGTGCTCGGCAATGGCCGTGCGATCCGCTACGGCGTCGGCGTTGGTCGCGCCGGCCTGGCGCTGTCAGGCAATGCCTATGTCGGTCGCAAGGCTGAGTGGCCGTCCTGGACGCCAACCCCCAACATGCAGCGCCGCGAGGAGCGTTACCGCAAGCTCGCCGGCGGCATGCCGGGCGGCCCGAACAACCCGCTCGGCGCCCGTGCGATGTATCTCTATCGCAACGGCAACGACACCATGTTCCGCCTGCACGGCACCAACCAGCCGGAATCGATCGGGCTTGCCATGTCGAGCGGCTGCATCCGCTTCATGAACCACGACATCATCGACCTCTACAACCGCGTCCAGGTCGGCGCCAAGGTCGTCGTGCTCCAGGCTTGATATTCAGGTTCGATGGGTGAGGGCCCGCCGCTTGCGGCGGGCTTTCGCTTGTCTGGGATCTAGCGCGATTTCCAGGCGACCACCATCATGCCGCCGATGACGGTGATGTGCTCCATCGCTACGTGGAATTCCATCGTGCGCATCGGCTCCTCCATCGACCAGAAATGATGGACGAGGGGGATGGTAAGCGCGGTGAAGACGGCAAGCGCACCGGCGCCCAGCCACGTCCAGCGGTTCAGGATCACCAGCAGCGATCCGCCGATCTGGACAATGATCGTCGCGATGTTGAAGGCAACCGCCGGCTCCAGGCCGAACTGCGCCATCTCGGCCACGCCGCCCTGGAAGTCGATGAGCTTCGAGAGGCCGCTTCCCCAGAAAGCGAAAGTCAGCACGATGCGGGCGAGATATCCGAACCAGGTCGTCCCCGTGACCGCGTCCAGCGGATTGCCAAAACTCGATGTCGATGAAGTTGCCATGATGTCCCCTCCGGTGTTTGTCCCGGCGAGATCATAGCTCAAGTCATGGCGCGCGTTAAGGTGTGGCGTGGCGCGTTTGCACCTATCGGGAGCAACCGTCCGGCTAAAAACCGGAAAGCACGATCTTGCCCTTGGTGCGGTTGCTTTCGATCATCGCATGCGCCTTCTTCAGGTTCTCGGCGTTGATCTTGCCCAGCGTTTCCGACAGAGTCGTTCGAAGCTTTTTGGCATCAACAAGCTCGGCCACATGGTTCAGCAGCTTGTGCTGTTCGATCATGTCTGCCGTCTGCCACACCGGCCGGGCAAACATCATCTCCCAGTGGATCGACAGCGCCTTGCTCTTGAAGGGCCGCAGGTCCATCGGCTCCTTGGGATCGTCGATCAACGACAGCCGGCCCTGCGGCGCGATCAGTTCGAGGATATCCGGCAGGTGCGTTTCTGTGTGGGTGGTGGAGAACACGAAAGCCGGTGCGCCGATCGCCATCTCGGCCAGTTGCTTTGCCATCGGCTTCGAGTGGTCGAGCACGTGGTGGGCGCCGAAATCGCGGATCCAGTCCATCGTTTCCGGCCGCGATCCGGTGCCGATCACCGTCACGTCGGAAAGTTCGCGCAAAAGCTGGATGGCAATCGAGCCGACGCCGCCGGCGCCGCCAATCACCAGCACGGCGTTCCACGCACCCGCCACCTTGTCCTGCACCTTCATGCGGTGGAACAGCGCCTCATAGGCGGTGATCGCCGTCAGCGGCAGGGCAGCGGCTTCCTCGAACGACAGTGTCTTCGGCTTGAAGCCGACGATCCGCTCGTCCACCAGGTGCAATTCGGCATTCGTGCCTGGACGGTTGATGGCGCCGGCGTAATAAACCTCGTCGCCCGGCTTGAAGAGCTTCACCTCCGGTCCGACGGCTTTCACCACGCCGGCTGCGTCATAACCCAGGATGCGGTGCTGGCCGGGCTCCACGGCGGCCGTGCGGCGGACCTTCGTATCCACCGGATTGACTGACACGGCACGGATTTCCACGAGCAGATCGCGACCCTTGGCTTCCGGCTCGGGAAGGTCGAGATCGAGCAGTGACGTTTCGGAAGTGATCGGCTGAGGCTGGTTGAACCCGACGGCGCGCATGGCATCTCCCTTTCCATAGGTGCTGGGAGACAAGATGGAACTTGTGCTCTGAGCGCGCAAGGACGGCGAAGGCGCCTGATGGGCGCCTTGCCGATTTTGTGATCTTGCTGATTTGGGCTGTCAGGCCCGGCCGCGTCTGGTCTCGAGCGTATGGGACACGAAGAACACGCCAAGCCCGAGCAGCGACAGGAAGGCGCCGACATAACCGGTGGCGGCGAATCCCCAGCCCCAGGTGATCACCAGCCCGCCGAGCCAGGCGCCCAGCGCATTGGCGATGTTGAAGGCGGAGTGGTTGGAGGCGGCGGCCAGCGTCTGCGCGTCGGCGGCAACATCCATGAGCCGCGTCTGCAGCGCGGGCCCGGCTGCAAAACCGCAGCCGATCAGGAAGACGCAAAGGCACAGCACCGCCGGATATTCCGCCCAGAGCCCGAAGGCGCCCATGACGAAGACGTTGAAGGCCATCACGCCGCCGATCGTGCCCATCAGCGACAGGTCGGCGAGGCGAGAGCCGACGATATTGCCGACATTCATGCCAATGCCGAAGAGCGCCAGCACGATCGCCACGGTGGTGACCGGCATGCCGGCGGTCACGGTTGTCGTGGAGGCGATATAGCTGAAGACCGAGAACATGCCGCCGAAGCCGACCGCTGCGATGCCGAGCGTCAGCCAGACCTGGCTGCGACCGAAGGCGCCGAGTTCGCGTTTGACGCTTGCGCCTTCCATCACCCTGTCGCGGGGCTGGAAATACCAGAGCAGCGCCACAGTCAGCGCGCCGATGCCGCCGACGAGGAAGAAGGCCGCACGCCAGCTTAGCAACTGGCCCATGAAGGTGGCGATCGGCGTGCCGAGCAGTGTTGCCACGGTCAGGCCCAGCATGACGCGGCCGACGGCGCGAGCCCGCTTGGTGGGCGGGACCATGGAGGCAGCGACAAGCGCCGCGACACCGAAATAGGCGCCGTGCGGCAGGCCGGTGATGAAGCGCAGCACCGTGAAGCTCCAGAAGTCGGGGGCAACGGCGCTGAGGATATTGCCGAGCGCGAACACCGCCATTAGCCCCAGGAGCAGGGTGCGGCGTGGCAGCCGCGCCGAAAGCACGGCGATCACCGGGGCGCCGACAACGACGCCGAGCGCATAGGCGCTGATGACATAACCCGCCATCGGGATGCTGACCTGATAGGTCGCGGCAACATCCGGGAGCAAGCCCATGATGGCGAATTCACCCGTTCCGATGCCGAAACCGCCAACGGCGAGCGCAATCTCGATGAGGAGCACAGCCATGGGTGTGAGGGAGGCAGCGGGGAGGTGGGGTGTTGGTCGGGAGGTATCCTGGACGGACTCGATGGGAGAAGCCGATTGGGTCATGATGCTGAATATGTCTTTGGCAAAAAAATACGGGCTGGAATGTGGGAGACATCCAACCCGTTCTGGAGGTAGGTGTGGTCAAAACGCTGACCATGCAGAGAGATTACCATGTCATTGTGCATTGCGGTAGATGGCGCCAGCGTGGCCTTGCGCAAGAATGCGTGAAACCGCAAGCCCAACTGCTAGGCCCGCCGTTTGGTTTCTTCAAACTCCACCGTTGATAAACGAGAAGCAGCAACCATTTCACTGTTCGTCCGTTCTTCCGCGGCCCGTTCGGCGCTGCCGCAAGTGAGATGCAATGAACCTTTTTGCCGTCTTCAACCGCGATGGCGGTACCTTCAAGACCACAGACATGAGCGCTTATTGCGCTCAGGCCACCGAAACCTTCAAGAAGGCCGGCCATGAGATCGAATGCCATGTCGTCTCGGGCGACAAGGTGGTCGAGACGATGGAACGTGCCGCCTCGACAAATGGCGTCGAGGGGCTGATCGCTGGCGGCGGCGATGGCACAATTTCCGCCGCGGCCGGCATTGCCTGGAAGAGCGGGATTGCGCTTGGCGTCGTTCCTGCCGGCACGATGAACCTCTTTGCCCGCTCGCTCAGACTGCCGCTCGATATCTGGGAGGTGCTCGACGCTCTTGCCAACGGAGTGCCCCAGAACATCGATATCGCCAGCGCCAACGGCAAAAGCTTCGTGCACCAGTTCTCCGCCGGCATGCATGCCCGCATGGTGCGCTATCGCAACTCCATGACCTTCGGCTCGCGGCTCGGCAAGATGCGCGCCAGCACCCGCGCCGCGATCGGCGTGATCTTCAACCCGCCGGAATTCGAGGTCGAATACAATGTCGAAGGCGAGGTCGGGCGGCGCCGCGTCTCGGCGATCTCCGTCTCCAACAACGAGTTCGGCCCGGACCCGCTGATGTATGCCGACCGGCTGGATCGTGGCGAACTGGGCTTTTATACGGCGGATCCGCTGGGTCCTGCCACTGCCGCAAAGCTCGTCTTCGATATCTTGCGCGGACGCTTGAAGGAGAACCCATCGGTCACCGCGATGACCGCACCCGAGCTTGAACTGCATTTCCCGCGATCGCGGCATGACGTGAAATGTGTCATCGATGGCGAATTGCTGCCGATGTCCCGTGACGTGCTGCTGAAGATCCACGCCGGCGAGCTCAAGGTGCTCGTCAACCAGCCGCAGTCGCCCGCCGATGGGGAAGGGCAGGGCAGCGGGATCTAGATCCGCGGCAGGTAGGTGCGGTAGTCGAAGTCGCTGACGGTCCGCAGGTAGGCGATCGCTTCCTTGCGCTTCGTGTCGCCGTAAAGCTTCTGGTAGCGCTCGCCGAACACGTCGCGGATGAAGGGCGAGGCGCGGAAATCCTCCACCGCCGTCAGGAAGTCGTGCGTCAGGCGGCCCGTGCCGGCCGGAGGCTCCTTGCCGGGCTCTGTCGGTGCGCCCGGATCAAGCGTCTCGTCGAGCCCCTTCAGCATGCCGCCGAGGATCGCAACGAGCAGCAGGTAGGGATTGGCATCCGCACCCGCGACGCGATGTTCGATGCGCGCGGCCGCTCCATCCTTGTCGGGAATGCGGACCGCCGTACCGCGATGGCCGAAGCCCCAGTCTATATCGACGGGCGCAAAGGATCCCGGCTGGAAGCGACGATAGGAATTGGCAAAGGGCGCGAAGATCAGTTGCGCGTCCCGCATGGTCTGCAGCATCCCCGCCGTCACCGATTTCAGCAGGGCCGGCTCGCCGCCCTTGGCATCGAGGATGTTGTTGCCGTCGCGGTCGATGATGCTGGCATGCACATGCAGCCCCGATCCCGCGTGCTCGGCATAAGGCTTGGCCATGCAGGTTGATTTCAGCCCGTGCTTTCGCGCTGCCTGTTCGGCAATCCGCTTCAGGTAGATGCAGTCGTCCGCCGCGGCCAGCGCATCGGTGCGGTGCAGAAGGTTCACCTCGAACTGGCCGGGGCCGAACTCCGCCGTGGTTGCATCGGCCGGCAGGTTCTGCGCCTTTGCCCAGGTCCGCACCGTCTGCAGGTAATCATCGAGCGCATCGACGGCGCGCATGTCGTAGAGCTGGAAACCATCCGGCGCGTTGCGGTACATCAGCGCTTCCGGCGGCCGCGGCTTGCCCGTCTGGCGCCAGTCGTCCTGCACCACGTAAAATTCGAGTTCCGTCGCCACCACCGGCGTCAGCCCGCGCTCGGCGAAACGCTGGAGGAGTGCGGCCAGGATGCCGCGCGGGTCCATGAAGCTCGGCTCGCCGGTGAGCTCATGCATGGTAGAAAGCACCTGCATCGACCCTGCCGGCGCCCAGGGCATCGGCGTCAGACTGCGCCTGTCGGCCACGCAGTTGCCGTCCGGGTCGCCGATCGTCAGCGATAGGCCGGTGATGTCGTCGTTGTCGTCGCCCCAGATGTCGAGGGACTGCGTCGAGGTGGGCAGCCGCACCGAACCCTCCCAGACCTTCTTTTCCGCCGTCATCGGGATACGCTTGCCGCGAAGGTCCCCGTTCATGCCGACAAGCAGGATTTCGATATGGGGATCGGCGGCATCAGGCATGCGAAACGGTCTCACAGGGTTGCAGAGGTTCGTTCGTAGCCGATAAGGATGGGAGGCACAATCTGAGGGGCTGAGTGACACACATATGAACGACCTGAAGAACACATCCAACCTCGCGGCCATCGATGCGGCCCACCATCTTCATCCGTTCTCGGACATGAAGGAACTGAACGCGAAGGGCACGCGCATCATCGAGCGGGCGGAAGGCGTGTTCATCTACGACTCGACCGGCAAGCGTTACCTGGATGCGTTTGCGGGCCTCTGGTGCGTCAATGTCGGTTATGGGCGCAAGTCTATCGCCGAGGCCGCAGCCCGCCAGATGCAGGAACTGCCCTATTACAACGCCTTTTTTGGCACCACGACGCCGCCCGCCACGTTGCTGGCGCAGAAGATTGCCTCCCATACCGGCGAAAAGCTGAAGCGCATCTTCTTTACCAATTCCGGCTCCGAGGCGACCGACACGTGGTTCCGGATGGCGCGGGTCTTCTGGAAGGCGCTTGGAAAGCCGCAGAAGACGCAGGTCATTGCCCGCCGGAACGGCTACCACGGCTCCACCGTTGCCGGTGCCTCTCTCGGCGGCATGAAGCTGATGCACGAGCAGGGCAACCTGCCGATCGAGGGCATCCACCATATCGGCCAGCCCTACTGGTATGCGGAAGGTGGTGATCTTTCTCCCGCCGATTTCGGCCTGAAGGTCGCGCGCGAACTGGAAGCGAAGATCGATGAACTGGGCGAAGATCAGGTCGCGGCCTTCGTGGCCGAACCGATCCAGGGGGCAGGCGGCGTCATCATCCCGCCGGAAACCTACTGGCCGGAGATCGCCCGCATCTGCAAGGCACGCAATATCCTGCTCGTCGTCGACGAGGTGATCTGCGGGTTCGGACGGCTCGGCGAGTGGTTCGGCCACCAGTATTACGGGATCGAGCCGGATCTTGCGCCGATCGCCAAGGGCCTGTCATCCGGCTACCTGCCGATTGGCGGCGTGCTGGTGTCCGATCGCGTTGCCGACGTGATGGTCGAGGAACTGGGGGATTTCCACCACGGCTTCACCTATTCCGGCCATCCGGTCTGCGCCGCGGCTGCGCTGGAAAACATCCGGATCCTGGAGGAAGAACGGCTGGTCGAGCGTGCGCGCGACCATATCGGTCCGTATTTCGCGGCAGCCTGGAAGTCGCTTGAAGACCATGAGGTGGTCGGCGAGGCACAAAGCGTTGGCCTGATGGGCGGGCTGCAGCTTGCGGCCGACAAATCGACCCGTCGCCGCTTTGCCAAGCCGGACGAGGTCGGCATGCTGGTGCGCAATCATTGCCTCCAGAACGGCCTCATCATGCGCGCCACCGGTGACCGCATGCTTGCCTCGCCGCCGCTGACGATCAACCGCCCGGAGGTGGACGAGGTGATCGACACGCTGCGCAAGGCGCTCGATCACCTGCGTGATGCCAAGATGGCTTAAGGCCGGTTTAGCGTCCGCTCGCGGCGGCCGTGACCCAGGCGTAACCGAAACCGACCCGGTCGTCGCGCCACGAATAACGATAGGGTACGGCAAGGGTGGAGGGCACCAGCACCTCCGGCTTGATGCCGTATTGCTGCAGGAAGGGGCCGAGATAAGCCGGCGTCTGCGTCGCATCGCCATCGAGCGGCCAGACAACAAGCCCGCCGCCCCGAAGCTCGTCTTCGGTGATCGTCTGGACCTGCTTGAAACCGGTGAAGATCACCTTGGCCTCGGGGATCTCGGTCCGCGCGCTGCCGGCGAGATAGGGATCCGTGGCGATCACATAAGCCGGCATATCTCCTCCATGTCGTTCGATCACCTCGTGGATGAACGGAGTGGAGGGCCAGTTTTCCTTGGCATATTTGCCGAACATGGGGCCGATGACGACGCCAATTGCCAGATAGATGATCCCACCCAGCGCCAACACCGAGACGGGCAAGACGAATCGTTCAACGCTTGCTGTCGCGTCGGCCCCGGCGGCTTCGATCTTGAGGCAGAGGTACAGCGGAACAAGCAGCAGGAATGGCGAGAGCCACTTTTCGCTGATGTTGCTCGCCCCGAAGCCCAGCGCAACCAACGCCACCAGGATAAGGCAGATCAGGATGGTGCGCCCGATGATCCGTGTCCATGGGCTGGTCGCCCGCCAGGCCTTGGGCAAGGCGGTTCGGAACGCAATGAGGAAGAAGCCAAGCACCGGCAGCCCGCCACCCGCAAGGGCGCCGAGCATGGCAAGGAGGCCGGTGATCCGGTCATTGACGGCATCACCCGAGGCATCTTCCCGCATGGCCGCAATCGTACCTGATGTCGCTTCGTTGAGGTTGCCAAGCACCCAGAACAGGTGCGGCAGGCAGATGAGGGCGGCGACCGCAACGGCCGCACCAAGCCGCCAGTCCAGCACCCGGTTGCGCAGGTCGCGCTCGGCGAGGACAGCCAGCACGGCCGCCAACGGCACAAGCACGAAGTTATATTTGCTGATCAGCCCCATGCCGACGGCAACGCCGGCAAACAGATAGGTCCCGAGGTTGGGACGCTGGATGGCGAGCAGGAAGGCATAGGTGAAGACGGCAACGGAAAACAACGTCGCCACCGCATGTGTAAGGTCCCGTTGGGCCACCACGCTGACGACCGGCATCGCCACGACGCCGAGCATGGCGATCGCCACGAGCCGCATGTCTTTCAGCACCAGCCTCGCCGCAAGGCCGTAGAAGACGCAGGTGAGGAAAAGCAGCAGGTTCTTGACGAGCGACAGCGCAAGGATCGAGGGGCCGATCAGCTGGATGACGCCATATTGCAGCCAGTTGTAGAAGGGCGGCTGGCGCCCGTATCCCATCAGCAGGAACTGCGACTGGATGAGTTGTTCGGCCTCGTCGCTTTCAAGCGCATCGGAACGCAGCACCCTCAGGACGATCGCCAGCAGGTAATAACCGGCGATCAGCCAAAGGACGATGGTGGGACGGCGGGCAAGCGCCTCACGTATGCTGAGGATCGCCCTCATAGACTTCCCTGATAATGTAGCTCACCGCGGTGTCTTCACGGTAATAGGTGCGGGCGATCATCTCGGCCAGGATGCCGGTGGTGATCATCTGCACTGCCGAGAGGAACAGCATCACCCCGATCATGAACAGGGGGCGTGTGCCGATGTCGTTGCCCATCAGGAACTTGTCGATGAACAGGTAGAACAGGATGATGCTCGACAGCGCGCCGAGCCCAAGGCCGAGCGACCCGAAGAAATGTCCCGGCCGCGCCTTGAAGCGCATGAAGAACATCACCGACAACAGGTCGAGAATGACCCGGAAGGTGCGGGAAATGCCGTATTTCGACACGCCATGCTGGCGCGCATGGTGGGTCACCGGCATCTCGCCGATGCGCGAGCTCGGTACCACGCCCGCTACCCAGGCCGGGATGAAGCGGTGCATTTCGCCCATCAGCTTCACCTGCTTGATTACCGAGCCGCGGTAGATCTTCAGCGAGCATCCGTAGTCATGCAGCCGCACGCCGGTGATGCGGCCGATCAGCCGGTTGGCGATGAAGGATGGGATCTTGCGCAGGAGCAACCCGTCCTGGCGGTTCTTGCGCCAGCCGACGAGGAGATCGAGTTCCCGCCGCTCCAGTTCCGCCACCATGGTGGGGATGTCCTTCGGGTCGTTCTGCAGGTCGCCGTCGAGCGTGGCGATCAGCCGGCCCTGTGCCTGGTTGATCCCGGCCTGCATGGCGGCCGTCTGTCCGAAATTGCGCTGCAGCGCGATGATCTTGAGGTTAAGACCCGGCCGGTTCAGCGCTTCGCGCGCATTGGCAATCGTTGCGTCCGTGCTCCCGTCATCGATGAGAAGAAGCTCCCAGATTGCCGGATAGCTCGCCATGGCTGCCGTGATACGGTCAATCAGCGGCCCGACGCTTTCCTCTTCATTGAAGAGCGGCACGACGAGGGAGAGTTCGATCGGTTCTGCCGTGTCGAGGCGGCTTGCCATCAACTCTGCTGTTGTACCCACTTTGTGTTTCTCCTAAACCACGGGCTCTGAGCGAACACGCTCACGCGGCGCTAACCCGATGTTTCAGATCCTGGTTCGTATGGGGCACCCCTAGTATATGAAGAACTCCCCGGTTGCCAGCCGCCCATCCTGGATAATTCGCAACGCCATGACGCTGCTGACGGTTGCGATCATCCTGGCTTATGCGGGTTTCATCCAGTGGGTCTGGGGATGGCAGACGGTAGCCTCGCTCTGGTCGGGCGCCGGCTGGGGCACGGGGCTCGTCGCGCTCGGCGCACTTCTCGTCACCTACGTTCTGCGCACCTGGCGCATCTACGATTATTTCCCGACCGAGACTGCAGGCCACTTCGGCAGCCTGTTGCGGCTGGTGCAGGTCCACAACCTGCTCAACATCATGCTGCCGTTCCGCACCGGGGAGGCGAGCTTTCCGTTGCTCATGAGGCGTGAGTTTGCCCTGCCGCTCGCCCGCACCACCTCGGCGCTTCTGGTGATGCGCCTGTTCGACCTGCACGCGCTGCTTGCTGCCGCCGGCGTTGGTCTGGTTCTCCAACACGGCGCGCCCTGGGCCTGGGCATTGTGGGCCTTGTTTCTCCTCGCACCGGTCGTCGCCTTTGCGCTTCGCAACCGCGTTTTCGATATTGCGGCTCGCCTCGTTCCCGCCAAGGGACGCAAGCTGGTGGCAGAGGTGAGGAGCGGCCTGCCTGCCAGTGGCGCAGCCTTCGCGCGCGCCTGGGGCGCGACGCTCGTCAACTGGTTCACCAAGATTGCGGTGCTCGCCTGGGTACTAGGCCTGCTCGGTGGCACGACGATTGCCCCAAGCTTTGGCGGCGCGCTCGGCGGTGAACTGTCCTCCGTCCTGCCCGTCCATGCGCCCGCTGGCGTCGGGACCTATCCGGCCGGCATTACCGCCGGCGCCATTGCCTTCGGCGCCGGGGCGACCGGCTCACCGCTCGAAGCTCTCGGCCAGGCGGCGGTCAACACCCACCTGCTGGTGATCGTGTCTTCGCTGGTCGGAACCGCGCTGTCATTGTTTGCGGCAAGGCGCAAGGGGAACTGATCAGGCAAAGGTCTGGAGGGGGAGCGCCAGGTCGTTCCCCCCTAATCAGCTATCTTGTCACTGGAACGCCGTCTCGTAGAAGCTCCGGAGCTTGCGGGAATGCAGGGCT
Source organism: Neorhizobium turbinariae (assembly GCF_023223505.1). NCBI lineage: Bacteria > Pseudomonadati > Pseudomonadota > Alphaproteobacteria > Hyphomicrobiales > Rhizobiaceae > Neorhizobium > Neorhizobium turbinariae. The sequence continues at coordinate 10,457 of NZ_JALPRY010000019.1, read as the reverse complement.
TCCGGCGGCATGGCGGCAAGCTTCTGCACGGCGCGGATGCCGATCTGCAGATGCTGACTGACCTGGCTGCGGTAGAAGGCCGTCGCCATGCCGGGCAGCTTCAACTCGCCATGCAGCGGACGGTCGGAAACGCAGAGGAGCGTGCCGTAGGGAACGCGGAAGCGGAAGCCGTTGGCGGCGATCGTCGCCGATTCCATGTCGAGCGCAATGGCTCGCGACTGGGACAGCCGCTTGACCGGTCCACGCTGGTCGCGCAGTTCCCAGTTACGATTGTCGATCGTTGCGACCGTGCCGGTACGCATGATGCGCTTCAGCTCAAAGCCTTGGTAGCCGGTGACTTCCTCAACGGCGCTCTCGAGCGCCTGCTGCACTTCCGCCAGCGCCGGGATCGGCACCCAGACCGGCAGGTCGTCATCGAGAACGTGGTCTTCGCGCACATAGGCATGCGCCAGAACGTAGTCGCCGAGCCGCTGGCTGTTGCGAAGCCCGGCGCAGTGGCCAACCATTAGCCAGGCATGCGGGCGCAGCACTGCAATGTGGTCGGTGATCGTCTTGGCGTTGGAGGGACCAACGCCGATGTTGACGAGCGTGATGCCCGCATGGCCCTTTTTCTTCAGGTGGTAGGCCGGCATCTGCGGCATGCGCACCACCGCATCCGTTTCCGGCTTGGCCTTGCCGGCGAGCGTGACGATGTTGCCCGGCTCGACAAAGGCCGTGTAGCCGTCGCCGCCCTCGGCCATCATCTTGCGCGCCCAAGCCGCGAACTCGTCAATATAGAACTGGTAGTTCGTAAAGAGCACGAAGTTCTGGAAGTGCTCGGCGCCCGTCGCCGTATAGTGGCTGAGGCGCGCGAGCGAATAGTCGATGCGCTGCGCCGTGAAGGGCGCAAGCGGCGATGGCACGCCCGAGGTTTCCTCATATTCGCCATTGGCGATCAGGTCGTCGGTGTTGTTGAGGTCGGGCGTATCGAAGAGGTCGCGCATCGGAATGTCTGACAGCGCACTCGTCGCCGACGCCTCGACATGCGCACCTTCGCCGAAGGCAAAGTGCAGCGGGATCGGCGTCGAGGATTCCGACACCGTCACCGGGACGCCGTGATTGCGCATCAAGAGCCCGAGCTGTTCCTTGAGGTAGTGCCGGAAGAGCTTCGGCCGGGTGATCGTCGTGGTGTAGACCCCCGGCGAAGTGACATGCCCGTAGGAGAGGCGCGAGTCGGCATGGCCGAACGACGTCGTCTCGATGCTGACCTGCGGATAGAAGGCGCGGTAGCGGCCCGTTACCGGGGCGCCGTCTGCCAGCTTGCCGAAGGACTCGATGAGAAACGTCGTATTGCGTTCGTAGAGCTCGGTCAGGGCGTCCACGGCTTCGACCGGATTGTCGAAGACACGCGGTTCAGGCGCGCTCGGGCTGATGAAGGGGAGGGGAGAGACGGAAGAGATTCGTGTTGTCATGAGCCATTATAGTGAGAACATTGCGACAAGCAAATTGCAGTAGATCTCACCTTAATGGAGCAACTCAAAGAGTTGCAATGCATCCCTGCTTAAGCGGAGATGTCTGGCAATTGATCGACCATTCGGAGCGCAGGCGCGATACCTTGCCATTCTTCTGCGCCACAAGCGCGGTGAAGGAAAAGGCGAAGATCGCCATGATCAGCGTGAAGATGGTGAAGCGGCGTACCAGAATGCCCATTGTTCTCTCCCAAGCCCGATGCTGGAAGATTGACAGGCCGCGCCTGAATAGGTGCTGATCTTGAAATTCATCCGCCGTTCAAAATGATGAACGACAAAACCCGCCGAAAGGATCGGCGGGTTTTGTGGGATCAAGCCGGCTGACCGGCCGTATTCCATGATCTGAACCAGTTGCGACCTGGTTCAGCCGGTGTCTTGAAGGAACTGCTTAGCCGAACGGGCGAAGAGCGCCGTCGTAATAGTCACCGGAATCCTGCGAACCGTCGAGGTCGGCATTGCCCGAACCCGTGTTGTTGTAGATCGAGTCGTAGCGCATGATGCTGCCGGTCGACATACGGTCAACGTCCTGGCCGCGCGACTGTTCTACGCTCGGCGGAGACATCGGAAGGGCGTCAGGGCTGGAATATACAGCGTCCTGTGCCGAAGCGACACCGGCAATGCCGGTAACCATGAGGGCAGCGATAGTAGCGGGGATATAGCGTTTCATTTCTATGTCCTTTCTTTGTTATCGGAGCCAGGCGTTCGAACCGCCCGGTTCGTCTACAAAATCCCTTCCGGCAAAGATCGTTCCATAGAAATTGCCCGCCTTTGCTGCGTCGCATCATATCGGCGGTGGAGAAGGACGGATAAGGGGAGCTACTTCAGGCTGCAAATGCGGCTTGGCAGCGGAAAAATCACAAAAGCCTGCGGGTTTATGTGATTGATTCGCGAAACGGCTTCACGTAATCTTGAGTAAGTGCCTGGTTTCAGAGTCCAGTCACAACACTTGGAGAAGACGATTGCGACCCGTCTTTTCCGTACGGTGTCTTGAATGAACTGCGAATGCCAGCCGCGCGAGCGGCTGGCATTTCTTTTGGGAGGATCGGTTGGCCGATCCGTCTCGCTGTTGCAGTTTTAGCTGCCCGCAAGGACCGGCCTTGGCCGATTAGTTCGGACGGTGTGCGCCGTCGTAGTAGTCACCGCTGTTCAGGCCGGATTCGCGGTTGTCGCGGCTGCCGCCGTTGTTGAACGGAAGGCGGCCGTTGTCGCGGGCAGTAATGCTGCCGGTGCTGTTGCGGTCAATCGAGCTGCCGTAGGCGTCACGGGTAGTGCCTTCATAATAGTTGCCTTCTGCGAGGGCGACAGAGGTGAAGGAAGCCGAAGCGATAAGAGCGGCAGCGATAGCGGAAATGGTCTTGGTCATAATAATGTCTTCCATGGATGGGCCCTCGGCGCAGGAACTGCGCCTGGAGGGTTTTGGGTCATGCGATATTGATTGAGTCCGGTTGATTAGTTCGGACGGAATGCACCGTCGTAGTAGTCGCCGGAGTTCAGCGTGCTTTCAGTCTGGGCGTTGTCCGACTGGGCGGCGCGGGAAACAGAACCGGTGTAGCCATAGCGGCTGCTGTGGACGCTCTGTGTAGCGTTGGTCTGTTCGTTGCGTTCAACGCCGCGGTAGTAGTCGCCTTCGTCAGCCAGTGCGACGGAAGCGAAGGAGGCCGAGGCCAGGAAAGCGGCTGCGATAGCGGAAGTGATCTTGGTCATTGTCTTAACCTTTCAGAGTTTGCCGTTGCCTTGAGTTTGCGACCTGGCAAGCGGCGGGTTTTCGTTGTCTCGAATGAACTGCGGTTAGTTCGGGCGGTTTGCGCCGTCGTAGTAATCACCGGAGTTGATGACGGTGCGTTCCTGCGACTGCGCTGCTGCAGAACCGGCATAGCCGTAGCTTACCGAGCTGCGGGCGACAGGATGCTTCTGCGTTGCCTGCTCGCTGAACGATGCAGACGGGCCTTCGTAATAGTTGCCCTCGGCCAGTGCGGCCGTGGCGAAGGAGGCGGAAGCAACCAGCGTTGCTGCGATAGCGGATGTGATCTTGGTCATTGTCGGAATCCTTCAGAGTTCGCCGCTGCCCTTAAGCTTGCGACCTGGGCAAGCGGCGTTTGTTTCAGTGTCTGGAATGAACTGCGTTTAGTTCGGACGGTGTGCGCCGTCGTAGTAGTCGCCGGAATTGACAGCGGCGACGCGATCTTCAGACTGGGCAACAGAACCGGCATAGCCGTAGCTGACAGTGCTGTGCGATACAGACTGCTGCTGAGCCTGCTGGTTTGCGACCGGAGCCGCTCCTTCATAATAGTTGCCTTCGGCGAGTGCGGCCGTAGCGAAGGAAGCGGAAGCGATCAGGCTTGCTGCAATAGCGGAAGTGATCTTGGTCATTGTCGTGGTCCTTTCAGAGTTCCAGCGGCTTAAAGTTTGCGACCAAGCACGCCGGGGTTCGTTACGATGTCTTGAATGAACTGCTTGTTTAGTTTGGGCGCTTTGCGCCTTCGTAGTAGTCGCCACGGTCGAAATGAACCGAAGCATGGCGGTCACCGTTCTCGATGCTACCCGTCGTAATATGATCGACGGATGCGCGTTCGTTGGCACCTGTATAATAATCACCCTCGTCTGCCAGAGCGGGGCCTGCGACTGAGGCCAACAAAGCCGCAGCGAGTAAAGAATTGATCGTCTTCATTGTCTTGCGTCCCTGTGATTCCTCTAGCCGTATGTTTTCGAACCGAGGAATTTCGTTTGCGAGGTTGATATCGGACCGATCGGTTCGATCCGGAAGGCCAAGTTTTGACAACTGCTGTCAACGAGACGTTGACGATCGATTTTTCGCTGGCGGGATATGGACTGCGATCGGGCGCGCGCTCCGCTCGGTTCAGGTGGCTGATCGGTCGATCGCGACGCGTCGAGGCACCAGAAAATTGATTAAAGTCAATTCGTTATCGGCGGCGACGTGGTGTACCCTGATCAGGAGCTTCCTCCGGCCGCTCGGTTTCTGCGCGTCAAAAGCGGGCCGCCGCGAAATCGATTTCACATAAGTGTGACGCCAAATTTTTTTGTGCCCGTGCCTCTTGAAGACGCGGATTTGGGAGAATTCGGTACCTGGATACGCGGGAAGATGACGTTTCTGGAGAATGAGAGGCGGCGCAAACGGCCCCGCCTCAGATTCTTTTTCTCAGAATGTTAAAAAGGGTGCCGCGGCTAGAGGCGGCTCCAGGTCTGGGTCTTGCAGAAGATCTTCATCACGCAGCCCTTCATCTTGAGCGAGTTGCCGCTCACGGATCCGGATCCGGAATATGTCTTGTCTTCCGCAGGGTCGGTAATCGAGCCGCTATATTCGGCCCCCTTGCCGGACATGCGGCCGATCTGCTTGCCAGCATATTTCCCGGTCTTGAGCGTAACGCAGTAGGCGCTGCCGCATTTGCCGATCGCCGCCGTCTCGCCGCTGGCTGTTTTCCAGTTGCCTTCGATGGGCTCTGCAGCCTGCGCGGTCGTCGCAACGATTGCGAACGCAGCTGCCAGCATGAGCTTCTTCATTCAGGGTCTCCTCCAAACCGACAGATGCCTCCACGCATCTGTTCGCGCCGCAACTCAGTCGGCAGGCGGAGAAATTACCTTACGCACACGTAAAGGTAAATAGCGCCCCAGCGACCTTGGAAAGCATCTTCTGGGGCGCTCATTGCCGTTCGTATCCGGTTCGGGACCGTCTTTTATGGTTTCGGGTTGGTTTAATTCCAAATCTGAACTTCGCGTAAAAATCGAGGCAAATCGCCTGCGTCGCAAGGAAAGCGATGTTTAACAAAAACCCAATTTTACCAAGTATTTGCACTTTGTTTGTCTCAAGTTAATCATGCTTTTTAGGCGACTTTTGAAAGGTTGGCGGCATAGTCGGGGCATCAAACGAGCGGGAAAAACCGCCGGCCGGACGAACCGGAAGAGCCGCATAAGACGGCGGTTCGGACGGAACCAAAACAGGGCAGTCGACAACAAGCTTTCAACAGGGATCTAAACCGATGGCACGCTTTGAAATGAATGCTTCCGAGATGGCCTCCATGGGTGGCGATAATCGGGCTGATACCTTCTGCGAGATGGGATTGATGTATGCGACCGGCCGCGGCTGCGACATTGATCTGGTCTCGGCACACAAGTGGCTGAACATCGCGGCGATCAAGGGCTCGGACCGCGCTGCCGAGTTGCGCGCCGACCTTGCACAGACGATGACCAAGATGCAGCTTGCCGAAGCCCTGCGGGCCGCCCGCGAGTGGATGACCATCCACTAAGGCATCAGGCTTTCATTTCAGGCCAGCCGGTGAAGAGCTGGCCACAACAAGTCCATGAGGGGACGGAGCGGGAACACCAGCCACCGCTCGTTATTTAAACCGCGACCGGCAGAAACAAGGCCGGCGCGGTTTTCTGCTTTAGCCCAGCGTCTTCAAAACCTGCGGCAAGGCTTCCTCGAGAAGCTTCATGTCCGATTCCAGCCCGGTGCTGATGCGGATGCAGCGGTTGAGCGGTGCCACGCCCGGCATGCGGATGAAGACGCCGTGCTCCATCAGGCCATCCACGATCGACCGCGCATAGGCGCCGTCGCGGCCACAGTCGATTGCCACGAAGTTCGTGGCCGAGGGCAGGGGGTTCAAGCCATTGGCCGTCGCGATCGCCGCGATCCTGTCGCGCGATGCGCGGATCTTCTCGATCACCTCGCCCAGATAAGCCTGGTCCTTCAGCGCCGCGATGGCGGCCGCCACGCCGATGCGGTTCATGCCGAAATGGTTGCGGATCTTGTCGAAGGCGCCCGCCGTCCCGGGCGTTGAGATCGCGTAGCCGACGCGCGAGCCCGCCATGCCATAGGCCTTGGAGAAGGTGCGGGTGCGGATGACGTTCGGCCGGTCGATGAGCGCAGAAATGGCGGGCGTTGCGCCGGCAGGCCCGGTCTCGCAATAAGCCTCGTCGAGGATCATCAGGCAGGTCTCGGGCAGCGCCTTGGCGAAAGCGACGATGCTGTCGGCATCCCACCAGCTTCCCATCGGGTTGTCCGGATTGGCGAAATAAACCAGCGGCGCATCTTCCCGCCGCACCGCGTCCATGAGGGCGTCGAGGTTTTCCCGGTCATCAACATAAGGCACGGTCACCAGGCGACCGCCATGGCCTGCGACATGGAAGTTGAAGGTGGGATAGGCGCCAAGCGAGGTGACGACGGGCATGCCGGGATTGATGACAAGGCGCACGATCATGCCGAGCAGGCTGTCGATGCCTTCGCCGATCGCTATATTGTCTGCGCCGCAGCCGAGATGCTCGGCGAGCGCCTGGCGCAGGTCGTGATTTTCCGGATCGGCATATTTCCAGGTGTAGCGTGCCGCAACGGCCATCGCCTCGATGGCGGACGGGGCAGGGCCGAAGCCGTTTTCGTTCGCGCCGATGCGCGCCTTCACCGCCAGTCCCCGACCACGTTCGATCGCTTCCGGTCCCACGAAGGGCACGGTTGCCGGCAGGGCATTGATGAGGGGGGTAAAGCGCGAGAATGCAGGCATGTTCTGTGTCCGGATGAAAAGTCGGCACAGAATAAGTGCGAATCGCGGCCGTGCAAGCCACTGCAGGGGGCATGCAGCGTCATGCCCGGAAAAGTTTTACCCGCGCTCCGCCGGTTCAGCCTGGATTCGTTTCAATGGCTGGTCTCGAAGCTCAGCCGGATGACATGATGAAGGAATTCCGGATCGATCAGCATGTTGAAGCCGACGGTCACCTTTTCTTCTTCGCGGCGGATGACGGTGCATCCGATATCGTCATGGATGCCCATGATCTCGAGGAAGAAGTTGCCGGGCACCGGCAGGTTCGGGCTCACCTCGAGTTCGGCGCCTGCCAGCGAGATGGTGCGCACGAGGCAGCGGTAACTTGTGCTGGTGCTGAGGTGACGGCCGACGAAGATGATCTTGCCGGGACGATCCACCGGGTATTTCTCGAAAACCTCGTCCGTCTGTTCTGTGCGACCTGCGTCGACTTCGATGTTCAAGGGCATGTTAACCCTCCTTCTCACTCCCTATTGAATGGACGCTACAGTAACTCCCTTCAGATTGCGTGAAACGAACAGATAAAATGCCTGCGAAGCTTCGCCCCTTATAGATAAAGCCGAAGCTGTCTCGTTCTGGCACGGCGCGTGCCGGGCATGTCGCCGTGTTGACCCCTGGATGTCGCAGCGTTACCCCTTGTGCGCATTGATTGGTGCTACTTCACGACTGGCATCAAGAAGAGGGACATGCGCGTGACAGGCAGGTTGGTGATCGTAGGGGCAGGGCAGGCAGGTTTTGCCCTGGCTGCAAAGCTGAGGGCGCTGAAGGATATGCGTCCGATCACGATGATCGGCGCCGAGGATGTGATTCCCTACCAGCGCCCGCCGCTCTCCAAGAAATACCTGCTTGGCGAATCGAGCTTCGATCGCCTGACCTTCCGCCCTGAAGCCTGGTACGCGGAAAACCAGGTCGAGCTTCGGCTGTCGTCTTATGTCGAGGAAATCGACCGGCAGAACAAAAGCGTGCGCATGCAGGATGGCTCGGTCGCCGAATACGACACGCTGGCGCTTGCCATGGGCGCAACGCCGCGCACGCTGCCGGCGACCATTGGTGGCGACCTGCAAGGCGTCTTCACCGTGCGGGCCAAGCGGGATGCGGACCTGCTGGTCGACGAGATGAGGCCGGGCCGGCGCCTTCTCATTATCGGTGGCGGTTACATTGGCCTGGAGGCCGCCGCGGTGGCTCGTCACCTCGGGCTCGACGTGACGCTGATCGAGATGGCCGACCGCATTCTCCAGCGCGTCGCGTCGCGCGAAACAGCCGACGCCATGCGCGCCATCCACCAGCAGCACGGCGTCACGATCCGCGAAAATACGGGCCTGCAGCGTCTTGTCGGCGAAGACGGCAAGGTCACGGCGGCAGAACTCTCCGACGGCACGACGATCACGGTCGACCTCGTCATCGTTGGTATCGGCGTCGCGTCCAACGACCGGCTGGCCCAGGATTGTGGGCTCGACGTCGGTAATGGAATCATTGTTGATGAATTCGCCCGCACCTCCGACCCGGCGATCTTCGCCATGGGCGATTGCGCCAGCCTGCTGTGGAAGGGCAAACGCGTTCGTCTCGAATCGGTGCAGAACGCCGTCGATCAGGCGGAGGCCGCAGCCGCCGTCATGGCGGGCGGTTCGGCCCCTTACGAACCGAAGCCCTGGTTCTGGTCGGATCAGTATGACGTGAAGCTGCAGATCGCCGGCTTCAACTATGGCTACGACGAAACCCTGGTTCGCCCGGGCGCGCGCGAAGGCAGCCTTTCCGTCTGGTATTTCGCGCAAGGCCGGTTCATCGCTGTTGACGCGATCAACGATGCCAAGGCCTATGTCAGCGGCAAGAAGATGCTTGAGTCGGGTATCGAGCCTGACAAAGCTGTTCTCGCCGACCCGTCTCAGGATCTGAAACAACTTCTCGCTTGAAGGATCACGCAATGCCGGCTCCCAGGAATCACTTCAAGGCAGCTCTCAAGGCCGGCCAGCCGCAGATCGGGCTTTGGCTGAACATGGGCGAAGCCCTGATGGCGGAGATTGCCGGACACGCGGGCTTCGACTGGCTTGTGATTGATGGCGAGCATGGCCCGAACGATGTTCGCAGCATCCTTGCGCAGCTCCAGGCGCTCTCTGCTTCGCCGTCCGAAGTCGTTGTCCGTCCGCCGATCGGCGAAACCTGGGTGATCAAGCAGATGCTCGATATCGGTGCGCGCACGCTGCTCGTGCCGATGGTTGACTCGGCGGAGCAGGCCAAGGAACTGGTTCGCGCCGTCCGTTATCCCCCGCATGGGGTCCGCGGCGTAGGCGCAGCGGTGGCGCGCGCTTCGAACTTCAACAACATTGCCGATTATGCGCACACCGCGGCGGACGAGATCTGCCTTCTGGTGCAGGTCGAAACCATGGCCGCGATTCGTGATCTTGAGAACATCGTGGCTGTGGATGGCGTTGACGGCGTCTTTATCGGCCCGGCCGATCTTTCTGCCGACATGGGTTATCTCGGAAACGCTGATGCACCGGAAGTGCAGGAAGTGATCGAGAAGGCGCTCGGCACCATCGTCCGCTCCGGCAAAGCAGCCGGCATCCTGACCTTCAGCGAATCGCTAAACCGCCGTTACCTCGATCTCGGAGCGACTTTTGTTGCGGTTGGCGCCGATGTTACCGAGTTTGCCGGTGCACTGGCGAATCTCGCGGGCCGCTACGGCCGCGGCAAAGACGGCAAGGCCGCTGGCGTCAGCTATTAAAAGCCGCTCCGGCAGGGCTCCAGGACCTGCCGGACACGGTCTCCGTCACAAAGTTCTGTCGGAGACTCACAAAGGCCTTGCATCAATTGGGGCGCTAACATAGTTAGACCGCACCGGAGAGGTGGCCGAGTGGTCGAAGGCGCTCCCCTGCTAAGGGAGTATACGTCAAAAGCGTATCGAGGGTTCGAATCCCTTCCTCTCCGCCATCCATTTCATTCTCCCTTCCCAAGCCTCCTGACGTTCTCCCGAGTCGCGCAAACGCTGCGTCGATTCTCTGGAATCCCGCACCGGGAAAGACTTTAAGTGACTGCTGCCACAGCCGTTTCTTAATAATGTCTAAAGTTTTACCCGGGTTGCCCCTCCGCTTTGTGTCCTTTCGGCAACATGGCGACGTGAAGCAGGCAGGCGAGGGCGCGGGACGCGACATTCACGATTGCAAGCCATCCATCGTCTTGTATCTTCATCCTCAGAAGCGAGGCGGTGGATCGCCCTTCTTCTGGCACTCGACGGGGATGGGGCAGGGAAGCTGTCCTTCAGCAAAAAGAACCCAGACCCATACGAAACTTTGACTGGAGGTCAAAAATGAACATCAAGAGCCTTCTTCTCGGCTCCGCTGCTGCCCTCGCAGCAGTATCCGGCGCTCAGGCTGCCGACGCAATCGTCGCTGCAGAACCGGAG
>NZ_JALPRY010000018.1:0-248349 GCF_023223505.1 Neorhizobium turbinariae | reverse complement strand
ACTTTGACTGGAGGTCAAAAATGAACATCAAGAGCCTTCTTCTCGGCTCCGCTGCTGCCCTCGCAGCAGTATCCGGCGCTCAGGCTGCCGACGCAATCGTCGCTGCAGAACCGGAGCCCATGGAATACGTTCGCGTTTGCGACGCTTTCGGCACCGGCTACTTCTACATCCCGGGCACCGAAACCTGCCTCAAGATCGGCGGCTTGGTTCGCGTTGAAATCCAGGCTGGCCAGCGTGGTCCGATCGGCTCTTACGGCGGTTCGGCTGGTTCGGGCGTTTACCCGGTTGCTGGCGAAGACGACTACTGGGATTTCACCGGTCGCGCACAGCTCGACGTAACGGCTAAGAGCGACACCGAGCTCGGCACCCTGACGTCTGTTGCTTCGCTCCGTTGGGACTACGGCAACGACTCGACCTGGGACGCTGTTGGCACGACCGCTTACATCAACGAAGCCTACATCGAACTTGGCGGCTTCAAGATCGGTCGTTACTTCAACTGGTGGGATAAGGGCCTGAACGGCGAAAGCGACACGATCGCTTCTTCTCTGTCGACCCGTATGAACTCGGTAGCTTATGTCTACACCGGCGACACCTTCTCGGCTGGTATCCAGCTCGACGAACTGTCCCGCGCTGACAACAACGACCTCGGTCTCGAAGCTCTGATCTCCACCAAGCTTGGTGGCTTCGCATTCGACCTCCTCGGCTCGTACGACTTCGGCGCTGAAGAAGGTGCAATCCGCGCCCTCGCTTCCGCTGCTGTTGGCCCGGGCACGCTGCAGGCCGCTGTTGTATGGTCGTCCGGCTTCGGCGACGTTCAGCAGGCTTACTATGACCGCGGCGAATGGGCTGTTGCTGCGTCCTACGCGATCAAGGCCACCGACAAGCTGACCCTGACCCCAGGTGTTACCTACATCTGGAACACGGAAGTCGACGCTGACGGCGACTGGACTGGTGACGACGCATGGCGCGCTGGTCTGACCCTGGACTACGCGATCACGCAGGGCCTGAACCTGAAGACGCACGTTCACTACAACGAAGTTCCGGGCGACGAGTACATCGACGGCTTCATCCGTCTCGACCGTACGTTCTAATCTGACTGCTGGCTCTCCCGGTTCTGCCGGGAGGGCCTTCTTATAACAAGGGTCATAATGACCCGTATTCGGGGGCGGAAGACTTAGGGTGGGGGCTGCAAGTGCGGCCTTTATTTGTTTGTTTTTCCTTTTCCTTTGAGATTTCCAACGACTGGAGTCACGTTAATGAACATCAAGAGCCTTCTTCTCGGCTCCGCTGCTGCGCTTGCAGCAGTTTCGGGCGCTCAGGCTGCTGACGCGATCATCGCTGCAGAGCCGGAACCCATGGAATACGTTCGCGTTTGCGACGCTTTCGGCACCGGCTACTTCTACATTCCCGGTACCGAAACCTGCCTGAAGGTCGGCGGTTATGTCCGTTTCGAAGTCGGCTTCGGTGAAGACGCCTATGTTGGCACGACCGGCACCAGCGACTGGGACTCCTATGCTCGTGCACAGCTCGACTTCACGGCTAAGAGCGACACCGAACTCGGCACGCTGACCTCCGTCGCTTCCGTCCGCTTCGACTACGGTGATGACACCGTTTGGTCCAGCAACGCCAACGACGCCTACATCAACGAAGCCTACATCGAACTCGGTGGCTTCAAGATCGGTCGTTACTGGAACTGGTGGGATGCCAACGATCTGCCGGGCGAACTCGATGACCTCGGTTCGAACCGTCTGAACTCGATCGCTTACGTCTACACCGGCGACACCTTCACGGCTGGCATCCAGGTTGACGAACTGTCCCGCGCCAGCGGTCAGGAAGTTGGCGTTGAAGCCGTTGTTCAGGCCGCTCTCGGCGCAGCCAAGCTCGAAGTTCTGGGTTCCTGGGATTTCGGTGCTGAAGAAGGTGCCGTTCGTGGTATCGCTTCCGTTGCAGCTGGCCCGGGCACGTTCTACCTCGCTGGCGTCTACTCCAGCGGCGAAAACGTCTACTACAGCTCTGGCGAAGCAACCGTTGCTGTTGCCTACGCATTCAAGGCAACCGACAAGCTCGAAATCATCCCGGAAGCTCAGTACATCTGGAACACCCAGGTTGATGCCGACGGCGAGTTCTACGGTGACGACGCTTGGGGCGCTGGCGTAACGGTCAACTACCAGATCGTTGACAACTTTGCTGCCAAGGTTGCCGTGGACTATGTCGACAACGGTACCGACGACAGCGTTCGTGGCATCGTCCGCCTGCAGCGCGACTTCTAATCGAAGTTCGACCTCCATCTAAAGAAGGCCCGCTGGTTTCCCGGCGGGCCTTTTTCATGTCCGGCCACCTTAAGGTTCAGCCGTTATAGTGCTTGTCAGCAGGAGTTAGCCTGCGTGGAAGCAGCAGCGTTTGGCGAAGAGGCCGTTGCCGGCGAGCCGGCGCAGCCACTGTTGGAGCTGGAGCCAGCATTGGCACCATTCGACTCCGCGGCTCCGGAGTTCGTAGCACCGGTTGCGGACTGGTCCGTACCGGTATTGCCGCCAGTTGGACCGCCAGTGCCCGAGCTGCCGCTTGCAGCACCGGTATTGGAGCCGGAGTCCGACCCGGAGTCCGAGCTTCCGCCGCCGGACTGTGCCATGGCCGAGGTCGCAAGGCCGAGTGAAAGTGCCGCAACTGTAAGAAGTTTGATCATCTGCCGTTCCTTCTTTGTGAGTGTTCTGCAACCCACAAACAACGAATCGCGGAAAATGTTCAGGCAGGTTGATTATTTTTTGTTCAGCGGCAGCGAGACGTCTTCTCCACTTGCGAAGGTGCGGGCGCGAAGGAATAACGGGAGTCAGGCGAGGAGAAGCGGCGGTCGGCGGATAAGGGCGGCTACTTCCGGCCAAACCTGAGATCCGCTTCGATGTCAGCATCCTGGCCGAGTCGGGTCTTGTAGACCTGGTAGTTTTCCATCACCCGCTGCACGTAGTTGCGCGTCTCGGGGAAGGGGATGCGTTCGATCCAGTCGATCACCTCATCGATCTCCTTGCCGCGCGGATCGCCGTAACGGGCGATCCATTCGGACACACGTCTCGGCCCCGCATTATAGGCAATGAAGGTGAGGATATAGGATCCGTCGAAGGCGTCGATCTGTTCGCCAAGGTAGTGGGCGCCGAGCGTCGCATTGTATCCCGGATCCGTCGTCAGCTTGGCTGGCGCGTAACCGAGACCATGGCGTTTCGCGACACCCTGTGCGGTTGCCGGCAGGATCTGCAGCAGCCCGCGCGCATTGGCAGGAGAAACAGCGGCCGGGTTGAATGCGCTTTCCTGCCGCGCGATCGCGTAAGCCAGCGCCATGCCGGAGCCCTCGATATTCGCGCCCGTCGGGATTACGCCGACAGGGTAGGCGAGGGCGGCGACGTCGATGCCGCGACCGAAAGCGGTCTTGCCGATCTGCAGCGACAGAGCGTGATTGTCCTGGCTCTCGGCGCGAGATGCGAGCATGGCGAGTTCACCAGGGCTCGTAAGCTCATCCGCCAAGGCACGGTAAAGAGCGCCGGCAAGTTTGGTATGCCCCGCATACTCCAGCCGAGCGATTGCACGCACCGGCTCGCGGTTTTCGAAGCTGTCGCGGTCTTGCTTCGTGGGCGTCGGGTAGGAGACGTCGAGCGTCTTGAGGTTCAGTCGGGCGCTCGCAAGCTGCCCATAGAAGGTGCCCGAATACCGAGCCGCCTGCGTGAAGAAGTCCTTGGCATCACCCGGCCCCCCAGCTTCGGCTGCACGACCGAGCCAATAGAGAGCACGTGAGGCCGACAGGGGCCGGTTCGACGTCTCGAGGATCTTGCGGAAGTGCTTTTCAGCCCTCTCTGGCTCGCCGAGATTGCGCAGCGCGTACCAGCCGGCATGGAATTCTGCATCGACGATATCCGTCGGCGACGAGGAGACATAGTCGGCCACGATCTTGTAGGCGCGGCGATAATCACCCTGGTCGGCGAGGCCGCGGGCCACGATGCGCCGCTCGTTCCACCATTCGGTGGTGTCAATCAGCTTGGCCTCGTCGCGCGGCGCCTTTTCCAAGAGGGCAGCGGCTTCTTCGTACTTGTCCTGGCGGCGCAGAAGCTCGACCCGGGCGAACAGTACCGCCGGGTCCGCTTTGGCGCTTGCCTCAAGTCCGTCGAGCAGGATCTGTGCGTTCTTCGCGTTGTTGATGACGGCCAGCCATGCCTTGTAGATCGGCTCGGCCTGGGCAAGCTCCGCAAAGCGCTTTGCCTGTGATGCGCGCGCCTTGTGCATCAGGAAGTCCATCCGCCCGCGGTGGTCCGCGGCTGTCAGGAGCGAGCCGAACTCCTTGATGATCCGGTCTTCGGTGCGCTTCTCGAAGCTTTCCGAAAGCCACAAACGACGGATTGTTCTGCCCGCATTGTCAGCCTGCCCGGCGGTCTGGTAGGCGCGTGCAAGCAGGATCGAACCATCAGTGGTCACCGGTTCCTGGCTCTGGAAGGCCGCGATTACCTCCGCGGCCGGCGGACTTTCCCAGTAAAGTGCGTGTTCAATCGCCGTGCGCAGGTTCTTCAGCGGCGGCCAGCCTTTCAGCTCACGCTGCGCCTTCTCGATTTCGTCCGAGGTCACACCAAAAGCGCCGGAGCTCGCAATCGCCCAGGTGAGGATTTGTCGGTCGAGCGAACCTTCCGCAAGCCCGTTGCGCGTGGCGATAGCCGAACGCACATCGCCTGACGAGATGGCGTCGAGCGCGGCTTTCAGTTCGGGTGCGACGGGAAGCCGGCCGGTGCGCAAGGAGCCATCCGGTTCCGTCGGCGGAATGGAGCCGGTCGCATTCGGGTGGTCGGGCACCGGCATGGCCGCAGACATTGGCGCTGCGACGGCGTCTTCGATGCTCTTGGCCGGGTTGTCCGGCCGCGCGAAGGGAAGCGGCGTTGCCACGCTGTCCGGCAGGGACGTCGCGTGGCCATGCATGGTCGCCGACCCAAGAGCGAACGCCAGGGAGGCCGCAGTCAGAAGTGGCCTGTACATCCGGTATCTCGCGATAGAAATATCGTCCCCCTACTTAGCCGCCCGCTAGGTTAACCAAAGGTTACCACATTCTGAAAACAAGCAGAATCTTAAGCAGATTCCGTGATAAATCGCCTGTGGCCGCGCTTGTCGCGGCAAGGCCGTCGCTTTATGGTGCGCGACCTCAGGCACTTCCAAACAGAGCGGGCATGTCGCACCTTTTCTCTGTTCACGGAGAGCCTCATAATCATAGATTGCGGCAGCAGAATGAACACTGCCGACGGGAGTTAAGGAATGTTCAAGGGATCGATGCCCGCTCTGGTCACGCCGTTCAACGATAGCGGCGCGGTCGATGAGGATGCCTTTGCGGCACATGTCGAGTGGCAGATCAGCGAAGGCAGCAGCGGCTTGGTGCCGGTCGGCACCACCGGCGAGTCGCCGACGCTGAGCCATGCCGAGCACAAGCGGGTCGTCGAACTCTGCATCGAGGTTGCCAGGAAGCGCGTCCCGGTCATCGCCGGCGCCGGCTCCAACAACACCCGCGAAGCGATCGAACTCGCGCAACATGCTGAAAAGGCCGGGGCCGATGGCCTGCTGGTCGTGACACCCTATTACAACAAGCCGACGCAGAAGGGCCTGATCGCCCATTTCGGCGCGATTGCTGAAGCGACCAGCCTGCCGATCATCATCTACAACATCCCGCCGCGCTCGGTAATCGACATGAGCGCGGAAACCATGGGCGCGCTCGTCAAGGCGCACAAGAACATCGTCGGCGTCAAGGATGCCACGGGCAAGATCGAGCGCGTTTCCGAACAGCGCATCACCTGCGGCAAGGACTTCATCCAGCTGTCAGGCGAAGATGCGACCGCCCTCGGCTTCAACGCCCATGGCGGCGTCGGCTGCATTTCGGTCACGGCCAACGTGGCACCGCGCCTTTGCGCCGAATTCCAGGCGGCCACGCTCGCCGGTGATTTCGCCAAGGCGCTCGAGTATCAGGACCGCCTGATGCCGCTCCACAAGGCGATCTTCATGGAGCCTGGCCTTTGCGGCGCGAAATACGGCCTGCACAAGACGCGCGGCATGAACCGTACCGTGCGCTCGCCGCTCATCTCTACGCTGGAGCCCGCTACGGAAGCCGCGATCGACGCCGCCCTGCGTCACGCCGGCCTGCTGAACTGACGCGAAAGCTTCACTTTTCCCCATCCACGCATTAGATAAGGCACCCCGTCCATGGCCCATGGGCGGGGCTGTTGTTTAAGGGCGGATTGGATTTTGAAGTCATGGCACCCAAAGGCAGCCAGCGCACGGTGAACAAAGTTGTCGCGGAAAACCGCAAGGCCCGCTTCAACTACGAGATCATCGATACCTACGAGGCCGGACTGGTTCTGACCGGGACCGAGGTGAAGTCGCTGCGCGAAGGCAAGGCGAACATCGCGGAATCCTACGCCTCCGACGAGGGCGATGAGATCTGGCTGATCAACTCGCACCTGCCGGAATACCTGCAGGCGAACCGCTTCAACCACGAGCCGCGCCGCCGCCGCAAGCTGCTCTTGTCCAAGCGCGAGATCAACCGCCTGCGCGCGGCGATCAACCGCGAAGGCATGACGCTCGTGCCGTTGAAGATCTATTTCAACGAAAAGGGCCGTGCCAAGCTGGAGCTTGCGCTTGCCAAGGGCAAGAAGCTGCACGACAAGCGCGAGACGGAAAAGGAACGCGACTGGAACCGCCAGAAATCGCGACTGCTGAAGGCGAACTGATCTTGGAAAATCTGCGCATCACCGTTGGCCCCTTCGCCTTCACCGCCCGCTTCGAATTGCAGAATGCGCCAGAGACCTGCCGCATCTTCCAGAGCTTCCTGCCGTTCCGCAATCAGGTCATCCATTCGCGCTGGAGCGGCGAGGCGGTCTGGGTCCCGCTCGGCGATTTCCAGTTCGGCGCCGGGTTCGAAAACCATACCTGCCATCCGTCGCGCGGTGATATCCTGCTTTATCCCGGCGGCCACAGCGAAACCGAGCTCCTGTTCGCTTATGGCAGCTCGTCCTTAGCCAGCAAGATGGGCGCGCTCGCCGGCAACCACTTCCTGACCATCACCGAGGGGTGTGAGCAGCTTGAGGAAATGGGCAAGATGGTGCTCTGGAAGGGCGCCAAGCCAATCAGCTTCGAGGCGCTCTGACCTTTCCTGAACCTTCTCCGGCATTCGCACGTTGAAATGCCGGAGGTGAAGCATGGCCTATCCGGACGTCATTGCAGATGCGATCCAGCACCAAAGGGTGCTGGAGCTTCGCTACAAGGATGTCGAGCGAAAGGTCCGGCCGCATATCTTCGGCATCGTCGGAGACGCGCAACTCGCCTTGAGCGCTTGGCAGGTTTCGGGAACAGGGCAGGGATGGCGGCTCTTCCACCTCGACGACATCCGCAAGCTCAGCGGAACGAAGCAGCGCTTCCACGGCACCGCACCCGGCTACAATCCGGATGATCCTGCCTTCTCGCGCATCCTCAACCGCATCGACAAACCGCCGCGCGACTGACCCAGGAACAAATACCGCCTCCCGCCGTTGATGCTCACCCTTGTTTCCTCGGGCGGTGGGCAATGTCTCGAAAGCAAATCTTTACCTATGTCACGCTGGTCATCGGCCTCGGTGCCGCCGGCTACCTGCTTTATCATACCTTCCGGGAGTATTCGGTTTCCGACATTGTCGAATCCGTCGCCGCCATTCCCGTCTCAAACCTCTTGATGGCGTTGCTGTTCGCCTTTGGCTCCTATGTCTGCCTGTCAGGCTTTGACTGGGCGGGCGTCCGTTACGTCAAGAACGACCTGGCCTACCCGAAGATCGGACTGGCATCCTTCATCGCCCTGTCGATCGGCCAGAGCGTCGGCCTTTCGGGCTTGAGCAGCGGCGCGCTACGTTA
Source organism: Neorhizobium turbinariae (assembly GCF_023223505.1). NCBI lineage: Bacteria > Pseudomonadati > Pseudomonadota > Alphaproteobacteria > Hyphomicrobiales > Rhizobiaceae > Neorhizobium > Neorhizobium turbinariae. The sequence goes on along the minus strand of NZ_JALPRY010000018.1, from coordinate 240,456 downwards.
TCGCTATTACGCGCACTGGGGCATGAACACCGAAGATGTGGCCAAGATCGTGCTCCTTTCGGGTGTCACGGTGGGCATCGGCATGGCCGTCCTGTCGGGCATCGTCATGGTCATCAATCCATCGGATGCGGCATCGGTCCTGCGGCTCAGCGAAGCGGCCGTCATCGGCATCGGCGTCGCCTGCCTCCTGGCCACCGCTGGCTACCTGGCGCTTGCAGCCTTCGTCCGCGCGCCGCTGAAGATCCGCGGCTGGACCTTCGAAATGCCGACGCTGAAGATCGCCATCGCCCAGGTAGTCATCGGCACGATCAACTTCGCCCTCGTTTCGGCCTGCCTGCGGGAGGTCATGGCTGCGAGTGCCGACGTGAGCTACCTGAAGGCTGCCACCGCGTTTGTGCTGGCGAATCTGGCCATCATCATCACCCACGCACCGGGCGGATTGGGCGTCATGGAGGCCACGGTTCGGCATGTGATGGGCGACCAGGCCTCGATCGGTTCGCTCGTCGCCTTCCGGGTGATCTACTTCTTCATCCCGTTCTTTATCGGCCTGCCGCTGGCGCTGATCGTCGAGGCCGTTTTCCGGGCACGTAAAAGCCGGTCCGGCCACGGCAGCAGCATCGACAGCCATGCCATGGCCAAGCAGCCGGCAGCTGTCGGCTAAGGGCGAGAAGCGGAGCCCGGACGCTCACGCGTCGGTGGTTTCGGAGCTTTCTGCCGGCTTGGGTGGGCGTTCTGCGGGATCTCGGCCGACTTCGGCCTTCAGCGACACGAGATCGATGAAATGGTCGGCCTGGCGTCGCAGGTCGTCGGCGATCATCGGTGGCTGGGTAGCCATGGTCGAGACGACGGACACCTTGCGACCCTTGCGCTGCAGCGCTTCCACAAGCGTGGTGAAGTCGCCGTCGCCGGAAAACAGCACCAGGTGGTCCACGGTCTCGGACTGTTCCATGGCATCGATGGCAAGCTCGATATCCATGTTGCCCTTGATCTTGCGGCGCCCCATGGAGTCGGTGAACTCCTTGGCGGGCTTGGTAATCACCTTGTAGCCGTTGTAATCGAGCCAGTCGATCAGCGGACGGATGGAGGAGTATTCCTGGTCTTCGATGAGAGCCGTGTAATAATATGCCCGAAGCAGATAGCCGCGCTTCTGGAAGGCCTTCAGCAATTTCCGGTAGTCAATGTCGAAGCCGAGGCTTTTCGAAGCGGCGTAGAGGTTTGCGCCATCGATAAAGAGAGCAATCTTCTCTCTTGGGTCGAACATGTGGTCTCCATCCCATTTATTCGTTCTGCTATGCAGAGGAGGTGGGGCGAAACCTGGGGTAAGTTGCGCTTCAACCTCGAGTTTTCATCTACATTACGAACTGATTATATAAACGTCATGTATGGCAGCATTCAACTTAATCCAAGCAGCCGTGGGTTGAAACTCGTGTCCTCCACACAAAGACCCGCCGCCGGACTTGGCAAACGTCAGTTTTCAGGAAAAACTTGAATTTGCCGCGCAATGGCTGTATCGGGCAGATCAATTCCGAAAATCAATGACCCAAAGGACAGGCAATGGCCCGTGTCACAGTAGAAGATTGCATCGACAAAGTCGACAACCGGTTCGAACTCGTCCTGCTTGCGAGCCACCGCGCTCGCCAGATCTCCCAGGGTGCAGCCATCACCATCGACCGCGACAATGACAAGAACCCGGTCGTCGCGCTGCGCGAGATCGCCGATGAGACGCTGTCGCCGGACGACCTGAAGGAAGACCTGATCCATTCGCTGCAGAAGCATGTGGAAGTGGACGAGCCCGAGCCCGATCCGGCTTCGCTCATCGCCTCCAATGCCGGCGCGGTGACCAGCGCCGACCGTGGCGACGAGGAAGACGACCTTCCGGAAACCATCAACTTCGACCAGATGTCGGAAGAAGAGCTCCTGGCCGGCATCGAAGGTCTCGTGCCGCCGGAAAAGAGCGACGACTACTAAGCGTTAGCAAAGTTTCGTTCATCCTCTCGCCCTAATCTGGCTGGATGTTTTATAATGGTCGCGTCGGTCAAAGGATCGGCGCGCCATTTTCTTTTCGTACGACCCGGTACCGAGGACGTTTTTCAGGATGATGCGGCAATACGAGCTCGTCGAGCGGGTGCAGAGGTATAAGCCCGACGCCAACGAAGCTCTGCTCAACAAGGCTTATGTCTATGCCATGCAGAAGCATGGCCAACAGAAGCGCGCCAGCGGCGACCCCTATATCTCACATCCGCTGGAAGTGGCCGCCATCCTCACCGAAATGCATCTCGATGAGTCGACGATCGCGGTCGCCTTGCTGCATGACACGATCGAGGACACGACGGCCACCCGCGCCGAGATCGACGAACTGTTCGGCGAAGACATCGGGCGCCTCGTCGAAGGGCTGACGAAGCTCAAGCGGCTCGACCTTGTGTCGAAAAAGGCCAAGCAGGCGGAAAACCTGCGCAAGCTGCTGCTCGCCATCTCCGACGACGTGCGCGTGCTTCTCGTCAAGCTCGCCGACCGCCTGCACAACATGCGCACGCTCGACCATATGAAGCCGGAGCAGAAGGCGCGCATTTCCGAAGAAACCATGGATATCTATGCGCCGCTTGCAGGCCGCATGGGCATGCAGGACATGCGCGACGAGCTGGAGGACCTGTCCTTCCGCTACATCAATCCGGAAGCTTATGAGACCGTCACCCAGCGGCTTGCCAATCTTTCAGCCCGCAACGAGGGGCTGATCAAGAAGATCGAGGATGAGCTGCGCGAGTTGCTGGTCGCGAACGGCCTGCAGGATGCAGCGGTCAAGGGCCGCCAGAAGAAGCCGTATTCGATCTTCCGCAAGATGCAGTCGAAGTCGCTGTCGTTCGAGCAACTCTCGGACCTCTACGGCTTCCGCATCATCGTTGGCGATATTCCGTCCTGCTATCGGGCGCTCGGAATCGTCCACACCCGCTGGCGCGTCGTCCCGGGCCGCTTCAAGGACTACATCTCTAACCCGAAGCAGAACGACTACCGCTCGATCCACACCACGATCGTCGGTCCTTCCCGCCAGCGTATCGAGCTGCAGATCCGAACCCAGCTGATGCAGGAAATCGCCGAATACGGCATCGCAGCCCATGCGCTTTACAAGGATGGTCGCGGAGCGGTGAAGGGTGGCGAACTCCTGCCGCGCGAATCGAGCGCCTATTCCTGGCTGCGGCACACGATTGAGGCACTCGCCGAAGGCGACAATCCGGAAGAATTCCTCGAGCACACCAAGCTCGAGCTTTTCCAGGACCAAGTCTTCTGTTTCACCCCGAAGGGCAAGCTGATCGCACTGCCGCGCGGTGCGACCCCGATCGACTTCGCCTATGCGGTCCACACCAATATCGGCGACACCACGGTTGGCGCCAAGATCAACGGCCGCATCATGCCGCTCGTCACCCGCCTCAACAACGGCGACGAGGTGGAGATCATCCGCTCCGGCGTGCAGGTGCCGCCGGCGGCCTGGGAAGAAATCGTCGTCACCGGCAAGGCGCGTTCGGCCATACGCCGTGCCACCCGCATGGCCATCCGCAAGCAGTATGCCGGCCTTGGCCACCGCATCCTGGAGCGCACCTTCGAGCGCGCCGGCAAGGTGTTCTCCAAGGAAACGCTGAAGCCCGCCCTGCATCGGCTCGCCCACAAGGACGTGGAAGACGCGATCGCTGCGGTCGGTCGTGGCGAACTGTCCTCGCTTGATGTGCTGCGCGCTGTCTTCCCGGACTACAAGGATGAGCGCGTCACGGTGAAACCGTCGACAGACGATGGCTGGTTCAACATGCAGCATGCCTCCGGCATGGTGTTCAAGCTGCCGAACCAGCGCCGCATCACGCCGGAAGAGGCGGAAGCGGGTCCCGATCCGCTGCCGATCCGCGGTCTCAGCGGCAATATTCGCGTGCAGTTTGCCCCAAGCGGCGCCGTGCCCGGAGACCGCATCGTCGGCATCATGGATGAAGGCAAGGGCATCACCATCTACCCGATCCAGGCGCCGGCGCTGCAGCATTTCGATGACCAGCCGGAGCGGTGGATCGACGTACGCTGGGATCTTGACGAGGCGAACAAGTCGCGCTTCCCGGTCAAGATCGAGGTCAACACCATCAACGAGCCCGGGACGCTTGCCACCGTCGCCCAGACGATCGGGCAGCTCGACATCAACATCCGCTCGCTCGCGATGGGCAGCAACCGCGCCGCCGACTTCTCGGAACTGACGATGGAAGTCGAGGTCTGGGACCTGCGGCAGTTGAACCAGCTCCTGAGCCACCTGAAGGAGCTTGATTGCGTCGCTAACCTGCGGCGGGTCTACGACTAGCCGCAGAATGGCACACTACGCGTGGCGGTAACGCTTGCCGCGCATGTAACCCGTCATGCGGTTCCTGACGCCAGAGGGCCGCTCGGGGTCGGCGAGGTCGGACTCGGCCAGCAGTTCCTCGTCTGCCGTCAGTTCGCGGATAGGCACAGCAACCAGCCCGCGACGGTCTTGCCGGTTGAGGCTGTCGATCGCGCGGATCAGTGAGCCGTGTTTTTCCATCTCGGCGGCAATGTCGGCCGGCTTGCAGCCCAGGTGCTCCGCCAGGAGATCGTTTCGCTCGGCCATGATCTGTGCTGCCGTTGCATCATCATCGGGTTTCGCCTCGATGATGATGTCGCATTCGGTGTCATAGCCCATCGACCGGTTGTTGAGGTTGGCGGATCCGAGCTTCAGCACGCGGTCGTCCATGATCATGATCTTGGCGTGGACGTAGATGGGCTTTCGGGCATCGTTCACCGGATAAAGCAGCCGGAACCGGTCATGGACGTCGGCCTCGCGGGCAAGCTTCATCAGCCGGATGCGGGCCGTATCCATGGCCTTGGCTTCGAGCCAGCCATCGGCGCCCTCGGGATTGATGATTACCACTTCCGGACCATCCGGTTCGCGCAACCGTTCGGCGATAGCCTCGGCAATCGTGCGGGAGGCGAAATATTGGCTTTCGATATAGAGCCACTTTTTGGCGTTGCGGATCATCGCCAGCTTCATCGCCTCGATCTCGCAGACCTGCCGCTGGTCTTCATATTCCGGCAATGTCCGGGCAATGCCGATCTCAATGTCGCGGAATTCCACCTCGAGCTCGCGCGGCCAGGGGTCGGATGCGGCCTCCACCGGCTCAAGCTTCTCATGCGTTGCATGCTCCCACCGCACCCGCGCAAGCTCGCCCAGCATGGCGGCCGCAGGTCCCGAAACGCAGGTCGTCGCGTCGTGCCACGGCCCTTGCGCGAACCCCATGGGCGAGCGGCGCCGCTTGTCATGCGCCAGGTGGTCGCGCGTGTCCCAGCGTCCGATGGTCATGTCGATGCCGCCGCAAAAGGCCACACGGTCGTCGATCACCAGCAGCTTCATGTGATGTGCCGACATCGGCGGATGCGCGCCATCAAGCTTCAGGCGCACCTGCTTGGAGAACATCCAGCTGAGGATATAGAAGGGCGTCTCGCCGCGCGTGATCGAGTTGATCAGGCCGATGTCCCATTTGAGGATGCGGATGTCGAGTTCGCTGCGCTGGTCCGCCAGCCAGTTGAGGAATTTGCCGAGCTTCTCGGGCGCTTCGTCCTCGTCTTCGCCCGGCACAAGATCTATACGTGTGTCGAAATCCCAGCCGATCATGAAGATCGACTTCTGCGCCCGCATCATCGCGTCTCGCGCATAGCGGAAGAAGTCGGCCGCATCTATGATGACGCTTGCCCGATCCGCCTGCCGCACCCGCCAGCACGTCTCGCCTTCCACAAGTACCGTCGTCATGTGTCCGTCCAACTGAAGCTATGAGCATGGACATATAGGGGAGGGTGCGCGGCGGTCGAGATGGCTGGAACACCGATCATGCATCCTTCTTCCGGCGAGCGAGTTATGCGCTCATCTGTCGCGAAGGATGTCGAAATGACCACTATAGATGCCGCATGCGCCGCCCGCCGACCGAGCCATCTCCGTCGTCGGATGGAACAGAGGACCTGAGCCGATGGAAGGGTTTGTTCATTCCATGATGCAGCAGTTCGGCGTTTTCGGCATCGCGCTCCTGATGTTCCTTGAAAACATCTTCCCGCCGATCCCCTCTGAGCTCATTATGCCGCTTGCCGGATACCTTTCCACCCAAGGCGACATGAGCATCTTTGCCGTCGTTGCGGCCGGCTCGGTTGGGTCGCTGCTCGGCATCATCCCCTGGTATTTCCTGGGCCGCATGCTCGGAGAGAAGCGGCTCAAATCCTTCGCCGCCCGCCACGGTCGGTGGGTTACCATGTCGCCGGAAGATATCGAAACGGCGGGTGAACGCTTCCGTCGCCACGGCCGCCTGTCGGTGCTTGTGGGTCGCCTCATCCCGACGGTGCGCACGCTGATTTCCGTGCCGGCCGGAATCGCCCGGATGCCGTTCTGGCAGTTCCTGCTGTATTCCGCAGTCGGCAGCGTCATCTGGACGGCAGCGCTCGCCTTCGCCGGCTACGGGCTCGGCCAGGCCTACGAGGTGGTGAAGGACTATGTCGACCCGATCTCGACCGGCATCTTCGTCATCATCGTTGTCGCTTATGCCTACCGGGTGATCACTTTCAAGCCGCATACCAGTTGATGCCATGCTCTGGATGCAGGGCTGACAGGCATTGCCAGCGTTGGTAACGCGGGCCGTCCGATCGTATATTGCTGCAGTGCAAAAGAAGAGAAAGAAGAAAGATGTTTGACACTGTTCGCAAGTTTGCCCGTGCCTTCCGCGCCCCCTCGTTCCAGGATCGCGAAATGGCCTATCTCAACGAAGCCCGCGACCGCGTGGACCTCGAATACCGCATGCGCGAGATCGACCGCGGCCTGTTCCGCAAGACCGGTTTCTGATCCGGCTTATAACTGACGTACGCGGACGTTCCCGTTCGGGTCCGATGCCTCCCTGCCGCTCATTTGCTGTGAGCCGTGCGGCAAACGCCGCATGAAGCGCTTGACGTCCAGCCCTTCAGCACACACCTGATGCTGATTGGCAAGACGCAGGAGAATGCATGATCATCGGCATGGGAAGCGACCTGATCGATATCCGTCGCGTGGAAAAATCGATCGAGCGCTTCGGCGAACGCTTCACCCACCGTTGTTTCACCGAAATCGAACGCAACAAGTCCGATCGCCGGCAGAACCGCGCCGCCTCCTATGCCAAGCGTTTTGCCGCCAAGGAGGCGTGCTCCAAGGCGCTTGGCACCGGTATCGCTCAAGGCGTCTTCTGGAAGGACATGGGCGTCGTCAACCTGCCCAGCGGCAAGCCCACCATGGTCTTGACCAATGGCGCGGGCGAAAAGCTGGCCTCCATGATGCCGGCCGGTCACGAAGCCTTCATCCACGTCACCATCACCGACGAATACCCGTATGCACAGGCCTTCGTTGTCATTGAAGCAAGGCCAAGCGCTGGCTGACGCGACCATGCGTCCGGAGCCAAGCGGTGGATGAGCCATTGCCGCGGCTTTGCGAAGGGTTTAGAAAGCGGCACGCCGCTGACGATAGAAAGAAAACGGAACGTGTCTGACAGAGCCGAGACGAAGTCGCAGAACAGCCTTTGGGAAAACATCAAGGTCATTATTCAGGCTTTGTTGCTGGCAATGGTGATCCGCACCGTCCTCTTCCAGCCCTTCACCATCCCCTCCGGCTCGATGATGCCGACGCTGCTGGTCGGCGACTACATCTTCGTCAACAAGTTCGCCTACGGGTACTCCAAGTACTCCATGCCGTTCTCGCCGAACCTGTTCTCGGGCCGCATCCTGCAGTTCAGCGAACCGAAGCGCGGTGACGTCATCGTCTTCCGCCTGCCAAGCCACCCCGACATCGATTACATCAAGCGCCTGATCGGCCTGCCGGGCGACAAGGTGCAGATGATCAACGGTGTGCTGCACGTCAACGGCCAGGCCGTGCCGAAGGTCGTCGACGGCACCTTCACCTCCGATTACGCGCTTGATCCGGGCACGAACGTGCCGGTCTACCGCGAAACGCTCGACAACGGCGTCACCTACGACACGCTCGATCATTCGCCCGTCTCGCGCGGTGACAACACCCAGGAATTCGTCGTGCCGGAAGGCCATTACTTCTTCATGGGCGACAACCGCGACAACTCGCTCGACAGCCGCTTTGACGTCGGCATGGTGCCTGCTGAAAACCTCGTCGGTCGCGCCAGCGTCATCTTCTTCTCGCTTGGCAACGACACCTCGTTCCGCGAGATCTGGAAGTGGCCGACCAACATGCGTTGGGACCGGATCTTCAAAGGCGTCCACTGATGAAAACGAAGCCGCTGTCGGCAGAGGAACGCGGTCAGCTTGAATCGGTGATCGGCCATAGCTTTGCCGACAAGCAATGGCTCGACCGCGCCCTGACCCATGCAAGCACCGGTGCTGCCAAGACCGGCAACTACGAACGGCTGGAGTTCCTAGGCGATCGTGTTCTCGGCCTTTGCGTTGCCGAGCTGTTGTTTCGGACCTTCCGCGCTGCCGCCGAAGGGGAACTTTCGGTGCGCCTCAACCAGTTGGTCAGCGCAGAAAGCTGCGCCGAGATTGCTGACGAGTTGGAACTGCACCGCTTCATCCGCACCGGCGCGGATGTCAAAAAGCTCACCGGCAAGCGGATGATGAACGTCCGCGCCGATGTTGTGGAAAGCCTGATCGCAGCGCTCTATCTTGATGGTGGGCTGGAAGCGGCCCGCGCCTTCATCCTGAAACATTGGGGCGAGCGTGCAACCCGGGCCGATGGTGCAAGGCGCGATGCCAAGACCGAGCTCCAGGAATGGGCGCATGCTAGGTTCGGCCTGACGCCTGCTTACCGCGTAGACGACCGTTCGGGGCCAGACCATGACCCGCGCTTTACTGTCACGGTGGAGGTGACGGGCGTGGAGCCGGAAACCGGCGTCGATCGCTCCAAGCGTGCCGCCGAACAGGTTGCCGCAACAAAAATGCTAGAACGTGAAGGTGTGTGGCAGAAGCCCGCCGAAGAATGAAATGGAACACATGAGCGACGAAGAACACATCGCGGGCGAAGAAGCAGAAGCCGGCGCGACCCATTCCGGTTTCGTGGCCCTGATCGGTCCGACCAACGCCGGCAAGTCGACGCTGATGAACCGCCTCGTCGGCGCCAAGGTCTCGATCGTCAGCCACAAGGTGCAGACGACGCGTGCCATTGTGCGTGGCATCGCCATCCACAACAACGCGCAGATCGTCTTCATGGACACGCCCGGCATCTTCAAGCCGCGCCGCAGGCTCGATCGCGCCATGGTGACGTCTGCCTGGGGCGGCGCCAAGGATGCCGACTTCATCATGCTGCTTATCGACAGCGAGCGCGGCCTTCGCGGGGATGCGGAAGCGATCCTGCAGGGCCTGAAGGAAGTGCCGCAGCCGAAGATCCTGGTCCTCAACAAGATCGACCAGGTGAAGCGGGAAGACCTGCTGGCGCTGTCGGCAGCCGCAAACGAGTCCGTCGCCTTTGAGCGCACCTTCATGATCTCCGCCACCAATGGCTCGGGCTGTGACGACCTGATGGACTATCTGGCCGAAACGCTGCCGGAAGGCCCGTGGTATTACCCGGAAGACCAGATCTCGGATCTTCCGATGCGCCAGCTTGCCGCTGAAATCACCCGCGAAAAGCTTTTCCTGCGTCTTCACCAGGAACTCCCCTACGCCAGCCATGTCGAGACGGAAAAGTGGGAAGAGCGCAAGGACGGGTCTGTTCGCATCGAGCAGGTGATCTACGTCGAGCGTGAAAGCCAGAAGAAAATCGCGCTGGGCAAGAACGGCGAGGCGATCAAGGCAATCTCCACGGCGTCGCGCAAGGAACTGGCCGAGATCCTCGAGCAGCCGGTGCACCTCTTCCTGTTCGTCAAGGTTCGCGAGAACTGGGGCGATGATCCGGAGCGGTTCCGCGAGATGGGACTGGATTTCCCCAAGGGGTAAGCCAGTTGCCGCGAGGCAGCAGCGATCGAGCCAGTTGATCGATCGCAGGAGCAGGGGGCGGCAGGCGCCCCCGAACGTGCCTTACATCACTTCTTCTGCCGGTCCATCAGCGCCTTGACTTCCTGGTACCGGCGACGGTTTTCCTGTTCGGCTTCGTTCGGGCCGTAGCAGGTTTTCGAGATGCAGAAGCGCAACAGGTTGAACGGCGGCTGGGCCTTGTCGAACTCGCATTCCACCTCGTTGTTGAAGTCGGTCGGCTTGGCGTCCTCGCGGGTGGAATAAGTCAGCCTTGCGCCTGGCGGGTCCAGTTCGGGAAACGACTGCACGACGCCGGTCTTGATCGTCGGGATCAGCAGGAAATTCTTCGCCACCATGACGCAGGCCTGTTCAAGCTGCGCGGATTGTGCGGCCGCCGGCGGCGCCGCCAGGATGACTGCGGGCAGGGCTGCGGCTAAGGCGGCAATGGTGACGGCGGTTCTCATGAAGTCTCCCCAGATCTGGTAATCGTCCGATGCGCAGGGAAATTGCGGCAGAAGCGAATTTGTTCCAGCCCAGCGACAGATATTTGGAACATTACGGATCACGCCCATTGGCAGAAACCGATTCAGCCTGAACGACTTATCGGCTAGAACTGAATCATCTTGGAAGGATGTTGAAGCGGCGCATGCAGTGGCAGGATGAGGCAATCATCATCGGCGTCAAACGCCATGGCGAGACGAGCGTCATCGCCGAGGTAATGACGCGCACCCGCGGCCGCCATCTCGGGCTTGTTCGCGGTGGGCGTTCGCGCGCCATGCAGCCGGTCCTGCAGGCAGGCAACCGCGTTGAAGCCGTCTGGCGCGCCCGGCTCGACGAGCACCTGGGAGAGTTCAAGCTGGAACCGGTCCGCCTGCGTGCTGCGAAACTGATTGAGACCGCGACCGCCGTTTATGGCGTCCAGGCCATGGGCGCTCTGTTGCGGCTCCTGCCGGAGCGGGACCCGCACCCGCATCTGTTCGAGGCGCTGGATGTCATTCTCGAAGCCCTGGATGATCCGGCCGATGCCGGTGAGCTTTTCGTGCGCTTCGAGCTTGCGGTCCTGAACGACCTCGGCTTCGGCCTCGACCTGACCGAATGCGCGGCAACCGGACGGCGCGACAGCCTCGTTTACGTCTCGCCGAAAAGCGGCCGCGCCGTCTCGAAGGACGCCGGGGCGCCTTATGCCGACCGGATGCTCGCCCTGCCGGATTTCCTGACCGAAGGGGCCGCCCGCGCCGCCGATCGCGATGGCATGGCCGCCGCATTCCGCCTTACCGGGCATTTCCTGCACCGGCACGTCTATGAACCGCGGGGCCTGACGGAAAACGCCGCCCGGGACGGTTTTGTCCAGGCGGCGTTGAAAGCCTTGTCGCAGAAGCCGGATCGGCAGGCGGGCTGAGAATTACTCCGCCGGCTGCAGTTTCGCCGGTGCCCGATCGACGGGTTTTTCCTTGATCGGCCAGTGCACGATCGCGGCAAACAGCCCAAGCGCCACGCCAAGCCACCAGACCGGATCATAGGAGCCGAAGCGGTCGTAGAGCGCGCCACCCATCCACACGCCGAGGAAAGAGCCCACCTGGTGCGACAGGAACACCAGTCCGCCCAAGAGGCCAAGGTGGCGGGTGCCGAACATGATGGCAACAAGCCCGTTCGTTGGTGGCACGGTAGAGAGCCACAGCAGGCCCATGACGATCGCAAAGACCACGACGGAGAAGGGCGTCTGCGGCAACAGCAGGAAGGCAGTCACGGCAATCGAGCGGCCGATATAGATGTAGGCGAGGAAATAAGGCTTTGAGTAGCGCTGCCCGATCACGCCGGCACCGAGCGAGCCGATGATGTTGAAGAAGCCGATTAGCGCCATGGCGATCACTGCATAACGCGCGTCGATGCCGATATCGCCGAGATAGGCCGGGAAATGCGCGGTGATGAAGGCGACCTGGAAGCCGCAGACGAAGAAGCCGGAGGTCAGCAGCAGGTAGCTCTGGTGGCTGAAGGCCTCGCGCAGCGCCTGGCCCATCGTCTGCTGCACCTCGCTCTTCGACTGGGTGCCGGATTGCGAGTTGCCGCGCAGGGGATAAGCAAGCAGCGGCACGAGCAGCATCATGAAGCCCATCACCACAAGGCTGTCGGACCAGCCATAGGCGCTGATCAGTGCCTGACTGAGCGGTGCAAAGAGGAACATGCCGGCAGAGCCCGCGGCTGTGCCGATGCCGAAGGCAAGCGAGCGCTGCTCCGGCGTCACGTTGCGGGCAAAGGCCGAAAGAATGGTGCCGAAGGAGCCAGCGCCGACGGCAAGCCCAACCATGACGCCGCCCGACAGATACAGGATCGGCACGGAATGCGCCGTCGACATCAGCAGAAGTCCCGCGGCATACAGGACGCCCGAGAAGGTGAGCACGCGGCCAGTGCCGTATTTGTCGGCAAGCGCGCCGAAGAACGGCTGGCCGAGACCCCAGGCAAGGTTCTGGATTGCCATGGCGAGACCGAAGGTTGAGCGGTCCCAGCCGGTATCCTGCAGCATGGGAAGCTGGAAGAAGCCCATGGCCGAACGCGGCCCGAAAGTCAGCATGGCGATCAAGGCGCCGGACATGATGATCAGCCAGGGCATTGAAGTGCGGCTTGCCGGGGATTTGGAAATGGGCATGGGAACCTCCTGATGCGCCCGGATCATACTCCGCCGGCAGCTATCGGGAAAACGACTTTTCCTCAAGCTATCCATCACCGCTTTTGATGGAGCGTGCACAACCGATCACGGCGTGCCGGGTGGATCCACCTTGCCATGCGGCTTGCGACCGAGCCTTGCCTCGCGCCAGATCGTGAAGATGCCGGCCGCAATCACCACCGCGCAGCCGGCCACCATGTTCAGCGTCATGACCTCGCCGAACAGCATCACCCCGATGATGCAGACGAGCACAGTCTGCACGTAGAACATCGGCTGCACGGCAACCGCATCGAGCACGGCATAAGCGCGGATGAGGAGCCAGTGGCCCGACATGCCGGTCATGCACAGCACCAGCATCCAGAACCAGTCGCCGAACGTGATATGCGACCAGTAGAAGGGGCCGACCAGCGTCATCGCCGCAGCACCCGCCACGCCGGTATAGAAGAAGGCGGTGTCGGCACTGTCGCTACGGCTGGCAAGCCGGGTGAGCACCGAATACAGCGCAAACATCACCGTGCCGACGATCGGGATGATGATCTTGGCATCGAAGCTCGCCTGCAGCGGGTTGATGATCATCAGGATTCCGATGAAGCCGATGCCGATCGCCGTCCAGCGCCGCCAGCCGACCTTTTCGCCGAGGATCGGCACCGACAGGCAGGCGACAACAAGCGGTGCGGCGGCAAAGATCGTATGCGTCTGCGCAAGGCCGACGCGCGAAAAGGCAAAGATCGAAATGACGATCTGGGTGGCGAGCAGCACGCCGCGGGAAATCTGCAGCCACAGCCGGTTTGCACCCGCGGTCTTGCGGATGCCCGCTGATGATTGGCCGGCAAGAAATATGGCAAAGCCTGCAAAGGCCCAGTAGCGGATCATGGTGATGAAGATCGGCGGATAAGCGGTGCCGAGGTGCTTCGAGATCCCGTCCTGAACTGCGAAAATGGTCACCGCCGTCAGCGCGAAGAGGAGTCCGGTGGACCGAGGTGTCATGAGGCAGTCATCTTTCGGGCGCGACCACGGCCATATGGCCGTTGGTCGTGGTGCGGAGGGACTGGAGGGGCGGTGGATCGCCCGTCCGTTTTGGCTGCAGTGACGTGTTTGCCGCAATCACTGATTCGGAATAGCAGCCATGCGTTTGGCGCTAACATTCTGGCACGAGGCTTTGTTTCAAGCCCGCTGCTTGATCGGCCATGCGTCGCGGCGGCCGAGAACCGTTACCTCGTCGCCGACCTTGATCAGCCCGGTGGAGCGGGGCACGGCGTTCCAGCCGAACAGGACGCCGGGCACGCGCCGGTCTGCCGACATCCGCACGCGACCCATTGCCGGCATCGGGCTCGGCACATCGCGCGATCCGGTCACCTGGTCCTGCGTCGTCATGATGCAGCGGGAGCAGGGTTTTACGAACTCCAGGCGGACGCCGGAAATCTCGATCGCCTCCCACTCGTCGTCATCGAAGGGCTCGGGGTGGTCGATCACGATATTTGGGCGAAAACGCTCCATGCCAACCGATCCTTCGCCATGTTTTTCCATGTCGGCATTAAGACCTGCCAGCGAGCCGGTCGTGGTGACGAGCACCTGGTAACCATCGGCAAAGGTCACAGGGGTGTCCGGTCCCGCCCATTCCGCGCTCGCCGTCCGCTTGGCCTGCTCGTCGAAGAACACAAGCTGCACCTCGCGCCCTAGCCATGACGAAAGGGTGGCGTTGGTCTGCGCATCCGCCACCGCCGCATTGACGATGGTCTTCCAAACCTCGACATCGGCGCGCCTGTCGGGCGTCGGTCCTGCGACGCGGAACTCACCCTTGCCGCTCATGGCAAAACGGAAGCCATCGTCTTGCGGATACACCTCAAGCTGCGCCAGCACCGGCATGTCGCGCTGGTTGACGAACATGCCGTTCGGTTCGGCCAGCATCATCCGCCGGTCGCCGGGAATGCCTTCCGGCGCAATCTGCGCCTGGGTGAGGGAGATCCCGCGTCCGCTCTTCAGGGGGTAAAAGTTCAATTGCGCGACGCGCATGCCGGGTCTCCTAGATTTCGTCCATGAACATGTCGCGGATCGCCATCAGCCGCTGGTGCCGCTCAGCCGCGAGTGTACGCCCAGTGGCGGTCTGGAACCCGTCCGCCAGCTTGAACAGCTTCACCTCGAAATGGTCGATGGCATAGGATTTGTCGTCCAGCGGTCGCTGCTTTGCAAGCGGATCGATCGGGTCGTAGAGGCCTGACGCCATCCGGCCGGCGATGTAGAAACAACGCGCCGCACCCACCATGCCGATGGCATCGAGCCGGTCGGCATCCTGCAGGATCTTTGCTTCCAGCGTTTCCGGCGCGATATTGGCGGAAAAGCTGTGGGTGAGAACGGCATGCGCCACCGCCTCCACATCCGCCGTGCTCCAGCCGAGGTCGGTCAGGATCTGCGAGGTCTTCTCCGCCGCAAGCCTGGACGCCTGCGACCTGAGCGGCGAGTTCTTTTCCACCGACACGCAGTCATGCAGCAGCACCGCCGCCGCGAGGATCGTCGCGTTCCCGCCTTCCTCCGTCTGGATGCGCATGGCGTTCTTGAAGACGCGCAGGATATGGGCAATGTCGTGCGAGCCGTCGTCGCCTTCGGCGGCAAACGGGATCAGGCGCGCCGCAAGCTCCTCATGCGGTGCAAAGGCAGAACTGATGGAAGCTGTCACGCCGTCTTTTCCCCGTTGTCGGCCGGATGATCGGTCTTCTTCACCAGGATCCGCTGGTAGAACAGCCCGATGCCGATCAGGACTGCGCCAAGCCCGATGAAGGACAGCGCCCGCAGGATGCCTTCGAGGTTCGACATGTCGATGAGGAAGACCTTCGCCACAGCCGTCAGCACCAGCGCCGCAGATGCCAGCCGCAGGCTCTTTGCATCAAGCCGTGAGCCGAGCACGAGCAGCAGCACGCCGATCAGCAGCCAGACCACCGAATAGGTATAGGTCTCGCCGGCGAGGAAGCCCTTCCAGTCGGCAATGTTCTCACCCTGCCAGAAGCGGCGCACCGAAAGCGTCGCCCACAGGAAGCCGAGGATCGCCCCGGCCACCGCCAGCATCGCCACGTAAGGCTGCGGGCGGCGGTCGCGCGCCTGGTAGGCGACGATCCCATAGGCCAGCGCCGGCAGGAGGTAGCCCAGGAACAGCAGGTTGAAGAACGGCCAGGGGCCGGTGTTTTCGCCGCTGAAGAAGGGGTTCAGCGCAAAGACATGCAGCGACAGTACGTTGAGCGTCGCCACCACGCCGGCCAGCATCGAGCCCCAGCGGAAGACCGGGCTCGGCGACTTGAAGTCGAGCATCATCAGCACGCCGGAGAAGCCGACGGTGACCAGCGTATAGATCGACTGCTCGCCGAGCGTTGGCGTGCGGCTGTCGAGCACGCCGCCATTCATCGCGTGGCGCACCAGCACCGCGACCGTGATCAGCGCAGCAAGCGAGGCAAGGGCCTGCATCACGTTGCGGATGCGCACATCCGGCGAGTCCTTCAGCATCCAGGCGGTAACGATCGCAAGCAGCGTCGGGATGCCGTAGCCCGGCAGCAGCGCGTTGAAGAACGGCGTGGTGCCAAGGCTGCTCGGGCCGATCAGCGTCGGCTCCCAGGCAATGCGGCCGAAGACGATCAGGATCGCGGCCGCCATCATCCAGGGCAGCGCGGGCCAGGTCTTCACGCGCATCGCCAGCACATAGGCAAAGCCGAGCAGTGCCACCCCGATCGTTGTGGTGATGCCGTTCGTCAGCGTGTGCAGCGCCAGCGCGAAGCCGGCAAAGGAGCCAGCGACGAGCAGGTTGGCCGGCCAGTCCATGGCGTCAGGCGCATCGTCGGTCCGGCGCGACAGCCATTCGGTGCCGGCGAGCAGCACCAGCCCGAGCGCCAGTCCATAGAGGCCATGCGTCCAGTCGCGGCCGAGATTGCCGAAGTTGAGGAAGCTGATCGTCGCCAGCGTCACCGGCACCGCTGGCATCAGGAAAGCCCAGAGCATCGAGAACTCGCGCTCGCGACGGAAGCGCCGCAGGAATGCAAACCCAAGCAGGGTAAAGACGCCGCCCAGCAGCAGGCTGACAGCTATCTCCGGCGTGAAGGTCTTGATCGGTGTTTCCTGGCCGGCGATCGGCGTCGGCGCATAGAAGTCGAGCCAGGTGAGGGCGGTGCCGGCAACCGCGAGCACTGCCCCGGCGGCCGCATTGATCGCTGCCCATGGCGCATAGACATGGCTCGCGCCCACTGCCGCCAGCGCGGCGATCACCGCGCCTGAGGCAAAAAGCATGTCCGCCGTCGGCGCAGCCGGCACGGCCAGCATGGCGAGCGCCGGCAACACCGTCATCAGCGAGAGCGAAAGGATGACCTTGAGCGGCGGGCGCCGCAGCAGGCCCCACCAGCCGGGCCGACCGTCGTCTGCCAGTGCATACGCGTTGCCGGGCCAGAAGAAGCCGGTCCCGGCAATGGTGACGATCATTGCGAGCGCCGGCGGCAGCGGGTCGAAGGGTTCCACACCAATGACATAAAGCGTCACCCACAGCCCCATGCCGATATTGGCGAGCATCGGCGCCACGGTCCATTCCCGGATGCGCGAGGCGGCGCTGACGGCAAGCCAGGTCAGCGCCAGGAAACCGAAGAGGGCATTGGCATTGGGTTCCTCGGTGGACACCAGCGCGGGCGTCAGCAGCGAGGCCAGCAGGCCGAGCCCCGCCAGCGCCTGCCCATGCAGCAGCGAAAGCGCGATCGTGCCGAAGGAGATCAGTCCGAGGAGCAGGAAGGCGGTGGCCGGCCCGATGAAGTCGTAGATCGCATGCGCCGCAAATGTCGCGCCAAGCAGCGTCACGGCGCCGGCAGCGGTGAGCGCGCCTGGCACCATGGCATTGTTGAAGCGTTCCGACATCTGCGGCATGGCGCGCCGGCGCAGGATCTCGCCACCGGTGATCAGCACCAGGCCGAAGAGGCAGGCGAGCGTCAGGCGGGCGGCGGGGCCGAGCAGGCCAGCCTCGATCGAGTAGCGTACGAGGAAGATGCCGCCGAAGGCGAGCGCCACGCCACCAACCCACACCGGCCAGCGGGCGCCGAGGTAGCTCTCAAGGCTCTCCTTGCGGCGGCCAGCGTCGGCTTCTGCAAGTGTCGGCTCCTCGACCGTCTCGACGATTGCCGGCATTTCGGCCATCGCGTCCGGCGCGGCCGTGGCAGCCTCCGGTTCTGCGGCGGCATCGGTGCCGATCACCGCTTCCAGAAGCGCTTGATCGGAAGCCTCTGCAGGCGCCACCTGGCGGCGTGAAAGCTCCACCTTGACCGCCTGTACCTCCTTCTCCAGCTCGGAAACGCGGGCCGACGTGCGGCGATGCATGCCGACCATCGTGAGCACCAGAACAAGGAGGAGGATTTCAATCATCGGCACGCTCACCTGACAGTTTTGTTCCAAGGGTTATACAGTCGGCTTGGGAAAGAAGGGAAGCGCCAACCATTGCGTGCAAATTCATCAGCGGCCGGTGGAAAGTGTTGTTATTTTCCGTCACTTCTCTATTTCATGGGCAAGCGCTTGGACTTCAACGAATATCCGGTCCAGGTTGGTGGGGCTGGACGGGGACGGACATAGATGACGGAATCCAAGGGGATCACCAAGTCACCCACGGGTATCGATGGTTTCGACGAGCTGACGCTCGGGGGGGTGCCCACCGGCAGGCCGGCGCTCGTCTGCGGCTCGGCCGGTTGCGGCAAGACGCTGTTTGCCTCGACCTTTCTTCTGAACGGCGCGCGACAGTTCGATGAGCCGGGCGTTTTCGTCACCTTCGAAGAGCGCCCTGTCGATATCATCAACAATGTCGCGTCCCTCGGCTTCGAGATGGACAAGCTCATCGACGAGGGCAAGATCTGGATCGAGCATATCGCGGTCGATCCGTCCGAAGTCGCGGAAATTGGCGATTACGATCTCGAGGCGCTGTTCCTGCGGCTGGAACTTGCCATCGAGCAGGTCGGCGCCAAGCGCATCGTTCTCGATACGATCGAAAGCCTGTTTTCCGCCTTCACCAATCCGGCCATCCTGCGTGCCGAGATCCGGCGCCTGTTCGACTGGCTGAAGGACCGTGGCATGACCACCGTCATCACCGCAGAACGTGGTGATGGTACGCTGACGCGCCAGGGGCTGGAAGAATACGTTTCGGATTGCGTTCTGCTGCTCGACCACCGTGTCCACAACCAGGTCTCGACCCGCCGCCTGCGGATAGTCAAGTATCGTGGCACGGCGCACGGCACCAACGAATATCCGTTCCTCATCGACGAAGATGGCTTCTCCGTCCTGCCGGTCAGCGCGCTCGGCCTCAACCACAAGGTCTATGACGAGCCGATCTCGAGCGGCATCGCGGATCTCGATGCGATGCTGAGCGGCGGCGGTTTCCATCGCGGCAGCAGCATCCTGCTGAGTGGCGTGGCGGGATCCGGCAAAAGCTCCGTCTCGGCCTGTTTTGCAAGTGCCGCCTGCGCGCGTGGCGAAAAGGCGCTCTACTTCTCGTTCGAAGAGTCGGCGGCACAGTCTGTGCGTAACATGCGCTCGATCGGCGTCGACCTGCAGCCATACATGGACACGGACATGCTGCGACACATTGCTGCCCGTCCGACCTTTTACAGTCTGGAAATGCACCTGG
Source organism: Neorhizobium turbinariae (assembly GCF_023223505.1). Classification (NCBI taxonomy): domain Bacteria; kingdom Pseudomonadati; phylum Pseudomonadota; class Alphaproteobacteria; order Hyphomicrobiales; family Rhizobiaceae; genus Neorhizobium; species Neorhizobium turbinariae. The sequence goes on along the minus strand of NZ_JALPRY010000018.1, from coordinate 221,212 downwards.
CCGTGATGTTGCGCGAGGTTCAGCGTTTCGGGCCGTCGCTGGTGGTCCTCGATCCGATTTCCGCCTTTATCGGCAATGCCGACCAGCTGGAAGTTCAGGCCATGCTGTTGCGGATGGTCGACTTCCTCAAGTCGAACGGCATTACCGGCGTTTTCTCGCACCTCATGCATTCTCAGGACGGCGCGACTGAAACCGATGTGGGCATGTCTTCGTTGATGGATGCATGGATCTTGCTCCTGAACCGCGAGGCAAACGGCGAGTTCAATCGCGAGCTCTATCTGCTGAAGGCGCGCGGCATGTCGCACTCCAACCAGGTGCGCGAGTTCGTGATGAGCGACACGGGCATCACGCTCATCCCGCCTTACCTCGGCGAGGGGCGTGCGCTCACCGGCTCGGCCCGGCGTGCAGAGGAAGCAAAGCTTCGCCGCGCGGAGCTTGCGCGGCGCGCGGAAGTGGAGCGGCTGTCGGAATCTGTCGAGAAGCGCAGGAGGCAGGCGCAGGCGCAGATCGAAGCCTTGCAGGACGAGATGCAGGCCGACGAGGCGGAACTCAACCGCTTGCGGTTGGAAGAAGAGAATTACCGGGCGCAGCTGGAAGCCGACCGCGCTCTCATGGAACAAAGCCGTCGTGTTTGACGGAAGGATTTGACAATGCAGGACGCTACAGAATTCGCCAGCCCGAACGAGCCCTTGAAGCTTGTTCTTTACGTCGCCGGCCAGACGCCGAAGTCGCTTGCCGCGATCGCCAACCTGCAGCGCATCTGCGACGAAAACGAACCGGGCAAATATGCCGTTGAGGTGATCGACCTGAAGAAGGCGCCACAGCTTGCCCGCGAGCATAACATCGTGGCCATTCCGACGCTGGTACGCCAGCTCCCGACTCCGATCCGCAAGATTATCGGTGACCTGTCCGACCGCGAAAAGGTTCTGGTGCACCTGAAAGTGGGCGACGAATAAGGATCTGGAGTGATGGGCATGGCGATTGCGGTATCGGCCTACGATAACTTGAGTATGGACGAGCTTCGCCGCCGTCTGGAAGAAGCGGAAGACACGCTGCGGGCTATCCGCGAGGGTGAGGTCGACGCGCTGGTGGTGCGCAACCCGCGCCGCGAAGACGAGGTCTTCACGCTCGAAGGGGGCACCTCCTACCACAGCTTCATGGAGGCCATGGACCTCGGCGCCGCAGCTTTTGATGACAGCAATCGCCTGCTCTATGCCAACAAGGCGCTGCGCGAGTTGCTGCACCTGCCGGACGATACGATCGACGCCAGCCATATCGCCGCCGTGCTTGACGAGGAAACGCTTGTAACGGTTCGCGGGCTCATCGAGGCGGCGAAACAAACGAAGCAGACGGCCGAGATTGCGGTTGTCGTGGATTCGCGGGAGATGCAGCTGCTGGTTTCGGCCGCTCCCCTGCAGCTCGGCGTCACCCGCGGCCTTGCCGTTACCTTCACCGATATCACCGCAAAGGTGCGCGCCGCTTCCGCCGAGGCTTCCGAGCGCGCGGCCCATTCCATCATCGCCTCGGCCAACGAGGCGGTCGTGGTCTGCGATACCAACGGCGTCATCACCCATGCCAACGCAGCGGTGTCCGCAATCTACAACGGCAACCCGGTTGGCGAAGTCTTCTCCGATATCATCCCGCTGAAGCTGACCGACTCCACCGGTCTCTTGCAGACGGAAGACATCGTGTCGCTTGCCGTTTCCGGCACCTCCGTCCAGGGCATCGAAGCCGTCGCCTCGCAGGCGCCCCGCGTCAAGGACGTGTTGTTGTCGGCAGCACCGCTTCGGGTCGGCAGCGACAAGGTGAGCGGCTGCGTCATCACCATGGTCGACCTGTCGCAGCGCAAGGCAGCTGAAAAGCAGCAGCTTCTCTTGATGGGCGAGCTCGACCACCGCGTGAAGAACACGCTGGCGCTGGTGATGTCGATCTGCAAGCGCACCGCCTCGACGGAAGAAACCGTGCAGGGCTTCCAGGCCGCCTTTACCGGCCGCATCCAGGCGCTTGCCGCCACCCACAACCTGCTCGCCGACCGCAGCTGGTCGTCGATCTCGATTGCGGAGATCGTCAGCGCCGAGCTTGATCCCTTTGTGTCGAGTGCTCAGGCCCGCCTGAAGGTGGAGGGCATCGAGGCCAAGGTGCTGCCGCGCGCGGCCATTGCGCTCGGCCTTGTCATCCACGAACTGGCGACCAATGCCGTCAAATACGGCGCGCTTTCCAATGAGACCGGCCGCGTGCAGGTGAAGGTCACCCGCAACGAAGGCGAAGCCTGGCTCGGCATCGAATGGGTCGAGAGTGGCGGCCCGGTCGTGCACCCGCCGAGCAAGCGCGGCTTTGGCCAGACGGTCATCACCCGCAGCCTGCAATATACTTCAAACGGTGGGGCGGATCTCGAATATCCGCCCGAAGGCCTCCGCTGCCGGATTCGCATCCCGGAAGAGGATCTCGTGGCAGCCTGATTGCCGACGCTGTGGAAAAGACCGCCAGCCAACCATCCTCAAGCCTCGCGTGACCAAACGTGAGGCTTTTTGCTGCCAGAGAATGCAGGCAATGCACAGGAAATAATCACACAAAAAACATGATCACTTTGTATGCATTTTCGACTTGCGCACGAGCAATAGACACGGTTGAAATACCCCCGATAACAAAACCTTCAGGGGGCAATTTTCATGATCTCGCGCAGAATGCTTTCCAAGCTGTCCGCCGTCGCCGTTCTGGCGCTCGGTGCCGGCTTCTCTCTTCCCGCCGCGCCGGCGCTGGCTGAAACCGCCGTCAAGCTGACGCTGGACTGGAAGTTCGAAGGTCCGGCCGCCGGCTTCCTGCTGGCGCAGGACAAGGGTTACTTCAAGGCCGAGGGTCTGGATGTCACGATCGACACCGGCAACGGCTCGGTCGAGGCGATCCCGCGTGTCGCAACCGGCGCCTACCAGTTCGGCTTCGGTGATATCAACTCGCTGATCAAGTTCCTCGACGAGGACCCGAGCCAGAAGATCAAGATGATCATGATGGTATACGAGCGCCCGACCTTTGCGGTTGTCGGCCGCAAGTCGCTCGGCGTCACCACCGATCCGAAGTCGCTCGAAGGCAAGAAACTCGGCGCACCGCCGCCGGATGGCGCATTTGCCCAATGGAAGGCCTTCAAGCAGGTCGCCAATATCGACGACTCCAAGATCACGCTGGAGTCGATCGGCTTCCCGGTGCGCGAGCCGATGCTGGCGCAGGGCCAGGTTGATGCCGTGTTCGGCTTTGCCTTCTCGGTCATCCTCAACCTGAAGGCCCAGGGCGTGAAGGACGAGGACATCGCCACCATCCTGATGGCGGAAAACGGCCTCAACCTCTACGGCAACGGCGTCACCGTCAACGCCGACTTCGCTGAAAAGAACCCGGATGCCGTCAAGGGCTTCATGCGTGCGCTTGCCAAGGGCTTTGCCGATGCCGTCGCCAATCCGGAAGAAGGCGTGGCAGCCGTCCTGAAGCGCAACGAGACGCTGAGCAAGGACATCGAGCTGGAGCGCTTGAACATGGCGAACGCCATGAACATCAAGACGCCTTACGTCGTCGAGAACGGCTTCGGTGGCATCGATGCCGAGCGCCTTGCAGCGTCCATCGAGACGCTGAAGCTTTCGATGGGCCTCAAGGGCAATGTAAAGCCGGAGCAGATCTTCGACGCCAGCTACCTGCCCGCCAAGGAAGAGCGCATGCTGCCGTAAGGCTCCGCTTGCCCCTCAGCCTAACCCTCTCCCCGCAGGCGGGGAGAGGGGTCTGACAGGAGAAGGGACCCCGACGCGGATGAGGGGCGATCAACAGGCGATCGACAGGAAAGATGAACTGCATGCACCACCTCGTTTCCATTGAAGATGTCGACATGCGTTATGGCGGTGCGGCGGGAACACTCGCCGTCTCGGGCCTCAACATGAAGGTGGGCAAGGGCGAGTTTGCGGCCGTTGTCGGTCCGTCGGGCTGCGGCAAGTCCACCCTCATGAAGCTGGTCACCGGGTTGCATCTGCCGCAGCGCGGCGCGGTGCTCGTGGCGGGCAAGCTGGTGACCGAACCGGTCTCGATCGTCGGCATGGCCTTCCAGAACCCGACCATGCTGCCCTGGCGCACGACGCTCGACAACATTCTCCTGCCGCTCGAGATCGTCGAGAAACATCGCCACCGGCTACGGGCACATAAGAAGGAATATGTCGAAAAGGCCGAGCACCTGCTCGAGATCGTCGGCCTGAAAGGTTTCGGCTCAAAGTTTCCCTGGCAGCTTTCCGGCGGCATGCAACAGCGCGCCAATCTCTGCCGGGCGCTGATCCACGAGCCGGAACTGCTGATGCTCGACGAGCCTTTCGGTGCGCTCGATGCCTTCACCCGCGAGGAACTCTGGTGCGTAATCCGCGACCTGCACGCCGCCCAGGGCGTGACCATCGTACTGGTGACGCATGACCTGCGCGAGGCCACCTTCCTCGCCGACCGGATCTTCGTGATGAGCGCCCGCCCGGGCCGCGTCCTCAAGGAACATGTCGTGCCATTCGAGCGGCCGCGCGACCTCGAAGTGATGTACGAAAAGGGGTTCAACGACATGGTGCATGAACTGCATGGCGAAATCGCCAAGGCGAGGGTGGCGGCATGAGCGCGATTGCAGAAGAAAACAAGCCCGCAGCACCCGTCGCATCCATGTCGTCCGGCATCGCGCTGGTGAAGCTGGCGCCCTGGCTCTACACGATCGGCCTGTTTGCAGTTTGGGAACTGCTGGTTATCTTCCTCGACATGCCGCCGACCATCCTGCCGGCGCCGTCGCGCGTCTTTGCGGCAATCGTGCAATACTGGTCGCCGATCTGGAAGAACTCGCTGCAGACGCTTTACACCACCACTGTCGGCTTCGCGATTGCGGTGGTCGCCGGCTTGGGACTTGGTCTCTTCATCGGCTGGTCGAAGACCATCTATGCCGGGCTTTATCCGCTGATGATCGGCTTTAACGCCATCCCCAAGGTCGCGCTGGTGCCGATCCTCGTCATCTGGTTCGGCATCGGTGCCGTGCCGGCCATCCTAACCGCCTTCCTGATTTCCTTCTTCCCGATCGTCGTCAATGTCGCGACCGGCCTTGCCACCATCGAGCCGGAAACCGAGGACGTGCTGCGGGCGCTCGGAGCACGGAAGATGGACATCATGCTGAAGGTCGGCATCCCGCGTTCGATGCCGTATTTCTTCGGATCATTGAAGGTGGCAATCACGCTTGCCTTCGTCGGCTCCGTCGTCTCCGAAACCGTCGCCTCGAACTACGGCCTCGGCAACATGATGAGCTCGGCCCAGAGCATGTTCAACGTGCCGCTGGTGTTCGCGGGTCTCCTGATGCTCGCGATCGAAGGCATCGCCATGTATGCGTTGATGGCCTGGGTCGAGATGCGCATGACCGGCTGGGCGCACCGCTCGTCCATGTCGCACTGAAGCATATGTTGTCGCATTTACATCCGGCGAACTTGTCGTCGGATGAAAAACGTTGGCTGAAGCTTCAGCAAGGCATGTGCAGTTAGAATTGTCCGTACTTCCTTAAGAGTTTTCCAGCAAATCTGGCACCTTCAACGGGTCCTTTTGGCTGGAGTATTAGGTGAAACGTCCTTCAGTAAGACTATCCTTAATTAGTGCCTTTGCATGCCTTTCTCTTTCCGGTGCAGCTCTTTCAGGTACCGGGATCTACGAAATGTTTGAGCTCGACTCCAAAACGGACACGATTGCGACGGATCTGCTTCCGCGTCTGGCGCAGTCGAAGGACATCGATGCCGCGGTTGCGAGCCTTCGTCTGGCTTATGTCCAGCACATCATCTCTCCGGACAATACCCTGGCGCTGGAGGCCGAAGCCAAGATCGCCGCTGAGCGCAGCCGCATTGAAAAGGCGGTCGCGGACTCCGAGCGCGTGCTTGGCCCGGGCGATACCCGCCAAGCCGAGCTGCTGAAGGTGATCGGCGAAAACTTCACCAACCTCGTCAAGGCAGGCGACGAAGTCGTCACCCTGTCGCGCAATGGCAGCGAACGTCAGGCAAAGCTCGCCTTCAACCGCGATGTCGAACCCTTTGGCAACCAGATCGCTGAAGCGGCGCTGGCGCTTGTCGCGCTGAATGACGCGAATGTCGCCAAGTTCGCGCGGGAAAGCGAAGAACTGAAGCAGAGCGGCCTGACGATCTTCTACGGTCTCAGCATCTTCACCGCACTCGTCGGTGTGCTCGCCATGGTCTTTGCGGTGCGCGGCATCGCAAACCCGATCCTGCGCATCGATGGCGCCATGCGCCGCCTTGCGCAAGGCGATACCCAGTCCGAAATCCCGTTCACCGGCCGGACCGATGAGGTCGGCTCGATGGCCGGTGCCGTTGAAGTGTTCCGCCAGGCAGCGATTGCCAACAAGCGCCTGGAAGAGGAAGCGGAAGCGGCCCGCCGGCAGGCTGAAGCCGACCGTATCACCGCGCAGCAGCGTGCCGAAGCCGATGCGGCCGAACGCCTGCGCGCGGCGACCTCCGGCCTTGCGGTCGGGCTGCGTCGCCTTGCCGAAGGTGATCTTGCCTTCCAGCTCGAGGAAGCCTTTGCGCCGGACTTCGAAGGCTTGCGCCACGACTTCAACCAGTCCGTCCGCCAGCTCGCGGATACGCTGACGACGATCTCGCACAGCATCCACGGCATGGACAACGGCACCCGCGAGATCTCCACGGGTATCACTGCGCTTTCGAAGCGCACCGAACAGCAGGCAGCGGCGCTGGAAGAAACTGCAGCGGCGCTCGACGAGATCACCGCCAACGTGACAAGCTCGGCCAAGCGCACGGAAGAAGCCCGCACCATCGCGGTGAAGGCAAACGAAAGCGCCGCAAGCTCCACCGAAGTCGTGCATCACGCCGAAGATGCGATGCGCCGCATCGAGGATTCCTCGCAGCAGATCTCCAGCATCATCGGCGTGATCGACGAGATTGCCTTCCAGACGAACCTGCTGGCGCTGAATGCCGGTGTCGAGGCGGCCCGCGCCGGTGATGCAGGCAAGGGCTTTGCCGTTGTCGCACAGGAAGTGCGCGAATTGGCCCAGCGGTCTGCCAAGGCTGCGAAGGAAATCAAGGAGTTGATCCAGAACTCTGCCGGCGAGGTTGAAAACGGCGTCACCCTGGTGCGCAAGACCGGTATCGCGCTCGGCACGATCGGCGGCTTCATCTCCGAGATCAATAAGCACATGGACGCGATCAGCCTTTCGGCACGCGAACAGTCGACCGGCTTGGCGGAAGTCAATTCCGCCGTCAACGCCATGGACCAGACCACCCAGCAGAACGCCGCAATGGTCGAAGAATCGACCGCGGCTGCGGCAACGCTGGCGGCCGAGGCCGAGAAGCTTCGTGACCTCGTGGCGCGTTTCCAGCTCGATGGCATGGCAAGCGGTGCGGTGAGCGCGCTGCGCCACACGGCGTCTGCCATGGCAGCACCGGAAACCTCTCGCACCCGTCGCGCACAGGCAGCACCACGTTTTGAAGGCAATGCAGCGGTTGCTGCACACGACTGGCAGGACTTCTAGGCCAGTCCGTTTGAACTGTCATGCGGGGGTGTAGGTCAACCGCACCACGTCCCCGCCGATCCTCTGGCTGTCCACGAGGCGCAGCCGCGGCCTCGGGCCGGCAAACAACGGCTGGCCGCTGCCCAGCACCTCCGGATGGATGTAGATACCATATTCATCCACCAGCCCAAGCTCGCCCAGCGCCTGCGCCAGTTCCGGCCCGGCCACCTCCATCTCCCCGTCACGATCCGCCTTCAGACTTCGCACCGCCGCCTCGAGGTCATCAGAAATGAGCATCGCATTCGGACCCACGGCCTGGAGTGTACGTGACACGACCCATTTTGGCTGGGCGCGCCACGCCTGTGCATATTCCCGCCGTGGTCCATCCCACTCGGCATGCTCGTCGTCCCAATAGCGCATCGTCTCATACATGCGCCGGCCGTAGATCAGGCCGGAAAGGCTTCTGACATCATCGATATAGTGCCGGAACAGCGCGGCATCTGGCGGTCCCATCCTCATGTGATCGATGTAACCGTCGAGCGACTGGTTCAGCGCAAAGACCAGCTTGGCCATGCACCCACTCCTCCCGTTGAGCGGCGGGATCGTAGCTCAGCATCCCTTCCGCAGCAACGCAGGCCAAAAGACCTTTACATCCGGACCATCTGGACTATGTTCAGCTTAAGTACGAAAGGAGAGCCACGTGGAAGTAGCTGCCAAACGACATGATGCCGAGGACATGGCGGCGGTTGCTCTGAAGGCCTTCGGCAACGTGGCGAGCGAATGGCGCCTTGCCCTGCATGAGGCGGCGGCACTTGCCGATATGTCCGAGAGCACCTGGAAGCGGGCACGCAAGCCCGGTTACACCGGCGGCCTCGGCAAGGACCAGATGCTGCGGCTCAGCGCCATCATCGGCATCTACAAGGCGCTGAAGCTTTATTTCAGTGAGCCGATCGCAGCGCAATGGATGACGCTTCCAAACAGCGGGCCACTGTTTAACGGCGCCCGCCCGGTCGATACACTCATCGAGGAGGGGCTGCCGCAGTTCCTGCGCGTCCGCAACTACCTCGATGCCCTGCGGGGTGGACAGTGATCGTCACCACGCTGCGCGAGCGGGGCCTCGTGCGGCTCATCCCGGCGACCTACCACAAGCCGCCCAGCCTGCGCGGTCTTGTCGACAGCGATACCGAGCTGGACATCCTGACCGAGATTGAAGGCATGACCAGCGCCCGGCTGACCGCGGAACGCGGCCTCAACCTGCATCTCGACCGTCGCGAACTTGCCTGGAAGCGGCGCAAGCATGACCTGCAGGTCTATGGCAACAGCCACATCAACGCGGCCTTCACCTACACGCGCGCCGGCGGCAATCGCTTCAACGACGAAAGCCGTGGCGCCTGGTATTGCAGCTGGGAGACGATGACCTCCGTCGCCGAAGTCGCGTTTCACCGCACCCGCGAGCTTCGGTATGTCGGCATCTTCCATGACACCGCCCGCTACGTTGAACTTCTGGCAGATTTCATCGGCGAGTTCGCCGACATCACCGACGAGCCGGGGCATCCCTCGCTGAACGCGGATCCGGCTGTCGGCTACCCGCAAGGTCAGGCTCTGGCCGAACGGCTACGGCGCGAGGAGTTTCCGGGCCTCATCTACCCGTCGGTGCGGCACGAGGGTGGCCGGTGCCTCGTGGCCTTTGAGCCGACGGCGATCCGCAACGTGCGACCGGGGGGCTCTTGGGATTTCGTCTGGACGGGTTCGGAAGATTTCACCGTGCAGGGCGTCTGAGCCGCCGGATTCATAAGCTCAAGGTTGCGCATCGGGTCCGGCCTCCTCGTTCAGGCCGGACCCGATGCATCCTTTCCTTCAGGTCCGCACGCTGCCCGGTTCGTCCGCGCCCAGGGGCGCCGGAGGTCCGCTCTCACCGGGAGCATCGTGGGAAGATACCTGAGGGTCTGGAATTCCTTCGGGCTGCTTGCCGAAGGCAAGTTTCGCCGCCTTCGTCAGCTCACGGCTGGAAATCCACCAGTCGCTGCTGCTTGTCCAGTAACGAAGCGTAATCGTGGCGCCACCAGCGTCAAAATCCGCCACATAAACCACCGGCGGCGGGTCCCGCAGCACGCGCTTGTCGCGCCCGGCAAGCGCCATCAGCTTGGCTTGCGCGCGGGCAAGATCGTCGGTCGCCTCGATCCGCACGCTGATCTCGTTGCGGCGCGTCGGGCGGCGGCTGTAATTGGTGATCGGCACGTTCCACAGCGTCGAGTTCGGTGCCAGCCGGTAGACGCCGTCTGAGGTTTTCAACTCGGTGGCAAACAGCCCGACATCCACCACGATGCCCTGGATGTTGCCGGTCTCGATCGATTCCCCGACGCGAAATGGACGAAGCACGAGAAGCATGATGCCGGCCGCGATGTTCTGCAGCGTTCCCTGCAAGGCAAGGCCCACGGCCAGGCCGATCGCGCCGAGCGCCGCGAGAATCGAGGCCGTCTGCACGCCGAACTGGCCGAGCACCATGACGATGACCAGCACCATGATGGCGTACCGGATGATGTTGGCGAAGAACTGCGAAAGCGTCGCATCGATGCCGTGGATGCGCGACAGGCCATTATGCGCCCAGCGGCTGACGACACGTGAGATCAGCCAGCCCAAGATCAGCAGGATGATCGCACCGATGACGGAGAAAGAGTATTGGACCGCCAATGCGCTCAGCTGCGCAAGTGCTGCGCGCGTCGCAACGACGAAACCTGACGCTTGCTCCATTCGGCCGGCCTTTGGACTGTTCCTGAAGGTCTCGTAATTGGCGCAACCCCACCGGAGGTCAAGGCAATCGGGTGATGTTTTTTGGTTTTCTGTAAGCTGCTGGAATCGCTAGCTATTACGAATCAACCGTCGCCCGCAGCGGCAACACGAAGGAGGCGCGTCCATCAGTCTCCGCACCGCGGCCAATGGCCTTCACGGCAGCGATCAGCCGGCCATTGCGGCCGAGAATCTTGTCGCCGAGTTCAATGAGCCGTGGGTTTGGCGTCGCATGCGGCGCCGCCTTGCGCAAGCGTTTGGCAAGGGCCGCATCATCCTCTTCGGGATGAATGGCAAGCACCGAGATGAGTGCAGCGGCCGGAGAGCGCGACACACCCATCCAGCAATGCACGACCATTGGCGTCTGCCCGTCCCACTCGCGCACGAATTCGATCAGCCGCTCCACATGCGCCGCACTTGGCGCCACCAGGTCTCCAGTGCCGGCAAAGGCGATGTCGTTCATCGCGAGCTTCAGGTGCCGCTCAGGGCTGATGAGGCCGGGCCGGTGGAAATCCTGCTTTTCGGCGATCAGGCTCACGAGGTGCGTGGCGCCGTGACGGACGGCAGTCTCGGCAATGCTGGCAAGCGGGCAGACGATGATCTTGCTCATGCGGGTGTGCCTGCACCACGCATCGCCTCGATCTCGTGGAAACGCGCCAGCATCTTTTCCTGCGCTTCGAGCGCCGGCATGGGCTCGATCGGCAGCATGTCCGCCGAGATACCGCGTGGCTGGCCAAAATATTTGCGCGCTTCGGTGATCGAGAAACCTGCGAGTTCCGTCGCCTCGAAATACGCGGCGACCGTATCCGCCTTCTTGATCAGCGCCTTCAACTCGCGCGACGGATGTGGCGGCAGGCCGAACCGGAGGTGGATCGCTGCCTCCAGCCGCTGCTCCACCGCCTTGTACCCGCCGCCAACCACCGACTTGAACGGCGAGATCATGTCGCCGATCACATATTCCGGTGCATCATGCAGCAGCGTCATCTGCAAGGCGTCAGGCCCGAAGGCCGGGTTCGTCCGCTTGAAGATCTCCTCCACCACCAGGCAGTGCTGGGCGACCGAAAAGGCATGGTCGCCGCGCGTCTGGCCGTTCCAGCGCGCCACGCGCGCCAGCCCATGGGCGATGTCGGAAATTTCCACGTCGAGCGGCGAGGGGTCGAGCAGGTCGAGCCGCCGACCGGACAGCATCCGCTGCCAGGCGCGCGCCGCGACCACTTTTGCTGTGCCCGCCACTGGGGTCACTGTTCGGCCTCTTGCGCATCCGTCGGAAACGAAAGCTCCGTCCATTCCGGCAGGGAGAGCGTCACAGGCACATCCCCGGCGGTGATCGGCGTGCTTGCCGTGATCGCGTCACCGACGCGATCAATGCGCACGATGGCAAGTGCCTTGTTGCCCGCCACCGAGCCGAGCGTGCCGACCGGCTTGCCGCCGGCAATGATCTCCGTGCCAGACGCGGGAAGGGCGCCTTGGCCGGAGACGAGCGCCACGCGACGGCGGGCTGTGCCACGGTGCTGCATGCGCGACACGACTTCCTGGCCGACATAACATCCCTTGCGGAAGGACAGGCCGTCCGTCTTGTCGAGAAGCACGTCGTGGGGAAAGGCGTCCTGCAACGCGTAATCGGGGCCCGCGGAGGGAATGCCGCTCTCGACCCTGAGCGTGAGGTATGCGTCTTCCGGCCCGTCCGTGTGTTTTCCGGGCTTGCGTGACAACTCCATGCCAGCCTTTCCGAAGGCTGCGTCCTTCACCTCTGCATTACCTGCATCGTCGCCCCAGAACAGGCTGACACCCTTTTCGTCCGCGGTGGTGATCGTGACAGCGGCGCGCAGCTTGTACATGGTCAGACGCCGCACCAGCGCTTCGACCTGCTCGTTATCCGTCTCGACCAGGAAGCCGTCTCCCTCGCGCCAGATCAGGAAGTCAAAGAGGATCTTGCCTTGCGGCGTCAGCAATGCGCCCGGCCGTGCCTGGTTTGGCGGCATCGATTCCACGTCGGTGGTGATCAGGCCCTGCAGGAAATCCTGCGCCTCCGGTCCGGAGACGCGCACGAAGCTTCGGGACGGAAGATAGGCGGAAGGCATGGGAAGAAAATCCGGTTTCTCGATAGCCGAGAGTTAAGACGTCCGGCTGGTCGGGACAAGATGCTTGGCGGGGAGAGGCGGCGGAAGGTGACAACCGGGTCAGTCGCCGCCGGAGAAGAACTTCCACTTGCCGTCCGGCGCAATGCCGAGCCGGAAGAAATTGTAGTTGCCGTTCTCTTCCATGCCGGCGAGGTCACCGGCGGTGACGATGCGAAGCAGGTCGACGCGTTCCGGCGGCGTCAGCGTCTTCAGCGGCTTGCCGGCAAAATACGGCCAGACATATGCCTCGTCCGGTGTGCCGGCGTCGAAACGTGCGGTACCCGTCGACAGGATATCGAGCATGATGGCGAGCAGTTCCTGGCCTTCCGCATCGCCCGAGAAGTTCTTGAGCGCGTCGATCGGGTCATCGAACTCGTTGTTCATGACAGTGGTCTGGGTGTCGCCGGAGCCGAACAGCGGCCGCAACCGCTCGATATCGCCGGAGGCGGCGGCTTCGACGATCTGCTCGCGCATCGCCTTCACAGGCGCAGGAAGCGTCGACAGGTCATGGATGATCTCGACGGGGGCGTCATCGGCCTTGGCGGCCGGTTGTTGCGCCGGCTGGGCAGGTGCCTGCGCATCACCCGTGCCAGTGCCAGTGCCAGTGCCAGTGCCAGTCTCAGTCTCAGGGGCTGCTTCCGTATCCGATTCAGCTTGCGGGCCGGAGCGATCGATCGCCGGTCCCGGCGATGGCAACGTGGTGCCCTCGAAAGCCTCGAGGACGAATTCTTCGGCTGGCTCCTGGTGTTCTGCCGACTGGTCTTCGAAGGCGGGCGCGATCTGCGAAAGCGCAAACGCATTGCCTGCCGCAAGCGAAAGCATGCAGGCCATCGCCGTTGCGGCTATCGTCTTCGCCAATGTCGTGGACTGTTTCGTTTCCGCTGCGCCGTGCATGGAAACCTCGCTTGTTATTGCAGCTTCCGCTCCGGAGAGAATTCGCCGGCCAGCATCCGGTCTCTCAGGGAATCCAACAGGGCTTCGGCACCAGTTTCACCATGGATGCGAATCGTCTCGCGCATGGCGAGAACGAGCGCGGCATCGGCAATGATTTCCGGCTCGATGCCATCGGCGCGACCGTCTGCCCAGGCTTCACTCTGATACTCCAATGCAACCTGCATCTTCTCATGCACAATCATGTCGTCGATGTCGTTGCGGCCTGTTTGCATTCTATCGTCCTCGGCGTCGTTTGATTACTAGCCCGTTAAAAACTTTAGCAGCCTTTTATCAAAACGACACGGGCTGCTGCCAAAAGAGGTAAATAATCCTCTAATTTCCAAAGCGCCCGGCAATTTCTGTGGCAAGTGTTGCGCCTTCGTTACGGTAGCGCTCTTCGGCCGTGCGCGCCGCGTCCGTGCATGAGGTATGGACGGATGCAAAGGTGCGGTAACCGCGGTTGAAGGCGGCGGTCAGCCGCTCGCGCCGCTTCGGTTCGTTGGCGGTATCAGAATCAAGAAGCTGCTGCATCGACTGACGCCAATCGGGAGCTGCGGGTGCGCCACACAACCGGCGCAGATAGGTGATCGAGCCGAGCACTTCGGAAAGCCGGATCAGTTGCGCGTCGTAAGGCGCGGGCTTTTCTTCGGCCGGCGCAGCCGGCGGCGGTGGCGGGGGTGTTGCCGCCTTCTGCTTGGAAGACTGCGCGCCTGCAGGCGGCGCCGCTGACAGGGTCAGCAGCGCAATGCAGGTGATGTGGGCAATCTTCTTCATGCAGATGTCCAGGTGACGATTCTCTTGTGTTTAGCGGGGTTTGGCGTCTGCCGCCAGTCTCTCGGCGCATTCAAGCACACTGGGTGGAACCGGAAGCGAGCGGATCTCGTCCACCGTGTACCAGCCGGCCTCTGCGGCATCGTCGGCGGCAATCGCCTCCATGTTAATATCCGCCTCTACCCGGAAGACCGACAGGAAGAAGTGCTGCCCGCCAGCCTTCTCGCTCTTCAGGTCATAGGTCGCAAACAGGGTGGGGCTGTGCGCCTGGATCCCAGTTTCCTCGTAGAGTTCCCGTAGCGCCGTTTCCGCCGCCGTTTCGCCAGGCTCCGCGCGCCCTCCCGGAAAGGCAAACAGATCGGCCGACGGCGGGTTGATGCGCCGGACCAGCAGGAACCGCCCATCCCGTTCCAGGATGGCGGACGACGCAGCTTGTGGCGCGGGCATGGGTGGGGCCATTACTTGGCCGCCGCGTTCTGAGGAACGACTGTGAGGTCATAACCGATCGCCCGGATCACCTTCAGGATCGTGGCAAATTCCGGGTTTCCATCCTCACGTAGCGACCGGTACAGGTTTTCCCGTGAAAGCCCGGCATCCTTGGCGATCTGGGTCATGCCGCGGGCGCGCGCAACTTCCCCAATGGCCGCGGCAATGTCCGCCGGATCACCCTCCTCGAACACGGCTTCCAGGAAGAGGGCAACCCGCTCATCACTATCCAGGTGCTCGGCGACATCCCACTTTTTCGTCGTCACTGTCATTGTTTAACCTCGCAGTTCGTCGGCCAAGGCCTTGGCCGACCGGATGTCGGTGGATTGCGTGGACTTGTCACCGCCGCACAGGAGCAGGATCACCGTCTGGCCGCGACGGATGAAATAGATCCTGTAGCCGGGACCGTAATCGATCCGCATTTCGCTGATGCCTGACCCGATGGGCTTTACATCTCCCGCATTTCCACGCGACAAGCGAAAGATGCGGGCGTTGATCCGAGCCTTCGCCCGCTCATCTCTAAGCCTATCGAACCAGGACGAGTAGACATCGGTCTGCAGGATGTCGATCATGCACCAACGTAGCGTGTAAGCTACAAATCCTCAAGTGCCGCCACATGAAAACCTACGCGCTTTACGCCATTGCCGCACTTGCCGAAATCGCCGGCTGTTACGCCTTCTGGGCGTGGTTCAGGCTTGGCCGCTCCGTCTGGTGGCTGGCGCCGGGAGTGCTGTCGCTGGTCGTCTTCGCCTGGATGCTGGCGTTGGTGCCGAGCGAGGCTGCGGGGCGAACCTTCGCCGCTTATGGCGCGATTTATATCTTCGCTTCGGTTCTATGGCTCTGGGCGGTCGAGGCGCGGGTGCCGGATCGCTGGGATATCCTGGGCGCAGCAGTGTGCCTCGTCGGCGGCGCGATTATCCTGTTTGGGCCGCGGAGCGCCTGACCCTCCTCGCTTGACCCCCATCGGGCGCAATGCCATCTCTGGGCCATGTGTGGACGTTATGCGCTGACGGCTGATTCCGACGAAGTCTACGAGTTCATGAACGCGCTGGGTGAGGGTGCTTTCCCGGCGCGCTACAACATCGCGCCGACCCAGCCGATCCTGATCGTCGTATCGTCGGAGCGTCGACAGCCGGGCAGTAACCTGCCGGAGCGTCAGGCGGTGCTTGCCCGTTGGGGTTTCCTGCCGGGCTGGGTGAAGGATCCCAAGGATTTCCCGCTGCTGTTCAACGCGCGGGCGGAAACGGCCATCGGCAAGGCATCGTTCCGGGCCGCCATGCGGCACCGCCGCGTGCTGGTGCCGGCGAGCGGCTTTTACGAATGGCGCCGCCCGCCAAAGGAAAGCGATGCCAAGCCGCAGGCCTACTGGGTCCGGCCGAAGCGTGGCGGCATCATTGCCTTTGCCGGGCTGATGGAAACCTGGTCGTCGGCCGATGGCTCGGAAGTGGATACAGCCGCCATCATGACCACCAAGGCCAACAAGACGATGCGGCAGATCCATGAGCGCATGCCGGTGGTCATCCAGCCGGAGGATTTCGAGCGCTGGCTGGAGTGCAAGACGCAGGAGCCGCGCGAGGTGGCGCATCTGATGCAGCCGGTGGAGGAAGATTTCTTCGAGGCGGTGCCGGTGTCGGACCTCGTCAACAAGGTCTCCAACATGGGGCCGGAGTTGCAGAAGCCGGTACCGGTGGCAGAGCCGGTGGAGCCCTCTGCCGCAAAGGCGAAAGCGGATTCGCGCCAGATGTCACTGTTCTGAAAGCCGCGGGCCGCGGCTGGGCAGATTGAACCGCTGATGAGCGGCTGGTTGCGAACTGGCCGCCTGGGGTAAAAGCTCAGCCGGCGGGGTTGAGCTTCGGCGTGCGCTTCAGCATCAGCGCTGCCGCAACGACGGCCTTCAGTCCGAGCGGACGGTAAGGCGTGGTGAGTTCAGTCTTCGTTTCGGCCGTCTTGCTGGTCTTCTCGCTGCTCATCGATCTCTCCTCTCGCACGCGATTCATGGTCTGCTTCGCGCTTTCCGCAGCAAAACCGGCGGAATCGTGACGGGCAGGCGCTGTTTGGCACCTGCCCGTTCTAGGAGCGTCATCTTGTCGCAGACTGTTGCGGGAAAGATGCAGGATATGGGGCGGGAGCCTCCGCCTTCAGACGGTGGTGTGCTCGTCCTCGATGGTGATCGTGCCGTAGCGGCGATGCCAGGCGCGGGCGCTGAACGGCAGGATGCAAAGATAGGCAACCACGGTCACCGACAGCACCTCCCAGGTATAGCTCATCAACAGGGCGACATAGAGCACGGCGACAAGCAGGGCCGGCAGCATCAGGTCGCGGCGCAGGCTGCCGGATTTGCCGGACCAGACCGGCAGGCGCGAGATCAGCAGGTAGCCGATCAGCAGCGTGTAGAGCACACTGCCATAAACGAAGATGCCCGACAGCTCGACGCCGAGGAAGCCAAGATAAACCGGCAGCATGACGAGAAGCGCACCCATGGGCGCCGGCACGCCGACGAAGAATTCCGACTGCCACGGTGCCTTGACGTCGCGCTCCGCCATCACGTTGAAGCGGGCGAGCCGCAAACCCGCTGCGATCGCGTACAGCAGGCAGGCGATCCAGCCAAGCGAGTGGGCGCCATCGAGCAGGAACGCGTAAGAGACGAGAGCCGGCGCAACACCGAAGTTGATGATGTCGGCGAGCGAATCCATCTGCACGCCGAAGTTCGACGTGGCTTTCAGGAGCCGCGCCACCCGGCCATCGATGCCGTCCAGAAACGCGGCGAGCAGCACCATCGAGACTGCCAGCTCGAAGCGCCCTTCGAAGGCGAGCCGGATGCCTGTCAGGCCGGCACAAATGGCCAGGACGGTGATCAGGTTCGGCACCATCAGGCGCAGCGGGATCTCGCGGAAGCGCGGCCCGCGGGCAATGTCATTCGACTTTTGCGCGCTGTGATGTGGCTGCGGCTCGGGCGAGGGCGAGGCTGGCGTCTCCATGAGTGTCGGTCTCTCCTTAGGTGCGTCGGCTGATCACCGGCCCCTTGGCCGAGTTGAATTCTGCAAGAACGGTCTCGCCGCCGATCGCCTTCTGGCCAACCGTCACGCGCGGCTGCCCGCCTGCCGGCACGAAGACATCCAGGCGCGAGCCAAAGCGGATCAGGCCGAAACGTTCGCCGGCGCTCAAGGGTTCGGTCGGCTTCACCCAGCAGACGATGCGGCGCGCGACGAGACCTGCGATCTGCACGACGCCCACCTTGCCGTGGATGCTTTCGATCACGAGGCCATTGCGCTCATTGTCTTCGGAGGCCTTGTCGAGTTCGGCATTTACGAACTGCCCGGCGCGATACTCGATATGCGTCACCTGTCCGCGCACCGGCGATCGGTTGATGTGGCAGTCGAAGACGTTCATGAAAACCGAGATGCGCAGCATCGGCTCGGTGCCGAGCATCAGTTCGGCCGGCGGAACCACCATGGCGACATGGCTGATGCGGCCGTCGGCGGGGCTCAGGATCAGGTCGTCATCCTGCGGCACGGCGCGCTCCGGGTCGCGGAAGAAATAGGCGCACCACAGGGTCAGCACAATGCCGATCCAGAACAGCGGCTCGGCGATATAGCCCAGGATCAACGAGACGATGAAGAAGGCGGCCACAAAGACATAACCTTCCTTGTGGATCGGCACGAGCGTATTGCGGATGGTGTCGAAGAGGTTGTTCAACGTTTTCTCCCGTAAGGTCAGGGTGACCTGACTACAAGGAAAGTGTTTTTGCGGCAATGAGGTTCCAGCGAAGCGGGTAGCGCTGAATGACGCAGGTTGAACGACCTCTGTGGCTTCCCTCAGCCTCTACGATGCCGGAAGCTCCAGCCCCTGCGCCGCATTGATGGAGGACACGAACTGCCGGGTTCGCTCATGCGCCGGGCGCGTGAAGATCGCTTCCGCGTTACCTGTCTCGACGATCTGGCCGGCCTCGAGGAACACCACGTGGTTGGCGATCCGCGACGCCAGGCGAAGGTCGTGGGTCGCCATCACCATGGTCGTGCCTTCGCTCGCAAGCTTGCCGAGAACCTCGACCACTTCCGCCGACAGTTCCGGGTCAAGCGCCGAGGTAGGCTCGTCGCAAAGAAGCACGCGGGGCGAGGGCGCCAGCGCCCGGGCAATTGCCACGCGCTGCTGCTGTCCGCCCGACAGTGTCGCGGGCCAGGCATCCGCCTTGTGGGCCATGCCGACCTTGGTGAGCAATTCCATTGCCCGCTCGCGCGCCTTCTCACGCCTCCACTTCAGCACCGTCAGCAGGCTTTCCATGACGTTCTCGATGGCGCTGCGATGCGGGAAAAGCTGGAAGTTCTGGAACACCATGCCCGTCTGGCGGCGGATCGCCTGAATGTCCTGCCAGCTCGCTTTCTTCCCACCAGAGAAGTCAAATTTCGCGTCGCCGATCTGCACCGTTCCCGCGCTTGGGATCTCGAGCAGGTTAATGCAGCGAAGCAGCGTGCTCTTGCCGCCGCCTGACGGGCCGACCAGCGCCGTCACGCTGCCTTCGGGGAAGCTCAGGCTGATATCCTTCAGGATCACGGCATCGCCGAAGCGCTTTTCGATATGCGAAAGCTCGATCATCGGTTGGCCTCCATCATGCCGCCGTACCGGGCAAACCGCTTTTCAAGCTTGCTTTGCAGCGCCGACAGCACCGAGCTCAGCACGAGGTAGATCAACGCCGCCTCGATATAGAGGATCAGCGGTTCATAGGTGGTTGCGACGATCCGCTGGGCGGCCTGGAAGAGTTCCGGCACGGTGATGGCGGCCGCAAGCGAGGTGTCCTTCACCAGCGAAATGAAGGTGTTGGAGAGCGGCGGCACGGCCACGCGCGCCGCCTGCGGCAGGATGGTGCGGCTCATCGCCTGGCGCCAGTTCATGCCGATCGAATAGGCTGCTTCCCACTGCCCCTTGGGAACGGACGAAATGACGGCACGGATGATCTCGGAGCTGTAGGCGCCGATGTTGAGCGTGAAGCCGATCAGCGCCGCCGGGAAGGCATCGAGCAGGATGCCGATGCTGGGCAGGCCGTAGAAGATCACGAAGAGCTGCACGAGGAGGGGCGTGCCGCGGATGACCCAGACATAGAAGCGGGCGATCAGCGCGAAAGGGCGGGGCGCAAAAAGCCGCGTCACGGCGGTGATCAGCCCGAGGATCAGCCCGAAGAAAAACGACAGCAGCGTAAGCGGAACGGTGAACTTGATCCCGGCCCACAAAAGCGTCGGCAGCGAGTCCGACATGAGTTGAAGCCAATGCGGCACGGCGCTCTTCTCGTCTTTCGTTTGCGGATTTGCCCCTCACCCTAACCCTGTCCCGGTGAACGGGGAGAGGGGACCGGGCGCGTGAAACTTGCGTCCTTAGCCCCGCGAGCGGGGAGAAGGTGCCGGCAGGCGGATGAGGGGCGACAGGTCATGCCGCCCCTCGGATCAGTCAAATGTAACCTTACTTCGAGACGTCCTGCCCAAAGTATTTCTGCGAGATCTTGTCGTAGGTGCCGTCGGCGCGGATCTCGGCAAGAGCCTTGTTGATCGCTTCCACGAGCTCCGGGTCACCTTTGCGCACGATGATGCCGGAATGTTCGGCATCGGCCTGTTCGGCAGCGATCTTCACCGGCGCATCCGGCTTCTGCTTCTTGAAGTCGTAGAAGGACAGGCTGTCGTTGATCGTGGCGTCGGCGCGGCGCGTCAGAACCAGCTGGATCGACTGGTCGAAGCCGTCGGTGGCAACAAGTTCGGCGCCCGACTGTTCTGCAAGCTTGCCGTAGTTGCTGGTGAGCGACTGGGCGGCCTTCTTGCCCTTCAAGTCCTCGAAGCTCTTGATCTCCTCGTCGTTGGCGCGGACGATCAGCACGGCTTTCGAAGCGATGTAAGGGTCGGAGAAGTCATACTTCTGCTTGCGGGCTTCGGTGATGCCGACCTGGTTGATGACGGCGTCGTAGCGCTTGGAATCGATGCCGGCGATCAGGCCGTCCCACTTGCCCTCGATGAACTCGGCCTTGACGCCGAGCTTTTCGGCAACCGCTTCGCCGATCTCCACGTCGAAGCCGACGAGCTTGCCGCTCTGGTCATGGAAGGTGAAGGGCGCATAGGTGCCCTCGGTGCCGATCTTGAAGACGCCGGCCTGCTGGATGGCCGTCAGGTTTTCGCCGGCAAGGGAGGGAAGGGTGGCCGCAACCTGGATCAAGGCCGCGATGGCGATGGTTTTCAGACGGATCATTGTCTTGTCCTTTCAGCAATCTGTGCTGGCGCTTGTTTCGCAGAAAATAGGCGCGGACGATTGGAAGGAAACCGCAAAGAAAACGAGCAGGCGCAAATATTTTGCTCAAAAGGAACAGCCGGCGGGCAAGGGCACCCGCCGGCTGTGTTAAAGGTTGCTTAGCGCCAGCCGAGGCCGGGCGCGACGTGCTTCAGGATGCTTTCAATGACATGGGCGTTGTAGTCCACGCCGAGCTGGTTCGGCACGGTCAGAAGCAGGGTATCTGCTTCGGCTATACCTTCATCGGCCTTCAACTGCTCGATCAGCTTGTCCGGTTCTGCCGCGTAAGAGCGTCCGAAGATCGCCTCCGTCTGCGCGTCGATGAAACCGATGGAATCGCGGCTTTCGCCGCTGCCGCCGAAATAGGCGCGGTCCATGTCGTTGGTCAGCGCAAAGATGCTGCGGCTCACAGACACCCGCGGCGTGCGCTGGTGGCCGGCTTCCTTCCACGCCTCGCGGAAGATGCGGATCTGCTTGGCCTGCTGCACATGGAACGGCTCGCCCGTTTCATTGTCCTTGAGCGTCGAGCTTTGCAGGTTCATACCGAGCTTGGCGGCCCAGACCGCGGTGGCGTTCGAGCCGGAACCCCACCAGATGCGGTCGCGCAGGCCTTCCGAATGCGGCTCGAGGCGCAGCATGCCGGGCGGGTTCGGAAACATCGGCCGCGGATTGGGCTTGGCAAAACCCTGGCCGCGCAGCACGTCGAAGAAAACTTCCGCATGCCGCCGGCCCATGTCCGCATCCGTTTCGCCTTCCGCCGGCGCGTAGCCGAAATAACGGAAGCCATCGATCACCTGTTCGGGCGAGCCGCGGCTGATACCAAGCTGCAGCCGCCCGCCGGAGATAAGGTCCGCCGCACCGGCGTCTTCGGCCATGTAAAGCGGGTTCTCGTAGCGCATGTCGATGACGGCGGTGCCGATCTCGATCTTTGTCGTGCGCGCGCCGACGGCGGCAAGCAGCGGGAAGGGCGAGGCGAGCTGGCGGGCAAAATGGTGGACGCGGAAATAAGCGCCATCCGCACCGAGCTCTTCAGCCGCGACCGCAAGGTCGATCGATTGAAGCAGCACGTCAGAGGCCGAACGCGCGCCTGACTGCGGCGATGGGTTCCAGTGCCCGAAGGAGAGAAAGCCAATCTTTTTCATGGTGTTAACTTTCGAACTTCTTGTGTTTAAGGTTGCACCTTAAGTGGCACGCCCTGCACTGGTTTCACAGTTGCCGGAGTGTGAACGCTGCGTCGCCGTCAGCGCGCCGCCTGCGGATCCACCCAGCCCATCCATGTCGTAAAGGCTAGCAGCGGCGAGCCCCAGAACAGCAGGATCAGCAGGTAGGCCGCGGCGACGCCGAGCAGGACGAGTGTCCGCAGTTGCCGGTTCTTTCGCAATTGCATTTTCTTTTCCTTCTCGGGCTGCATCATTCGGCAGCCGGCTTGCCGCGGGTGACGATACCGAGATCGTCGCTTTCGCGCACCTTGCGCAACTGTTCTTCCGCCTGCGTTGCCTCGCGCTGGCGGTTCCACATCGAGGCGTAGAGCCCGTTCTGGTCAAGCAGCGAGGCATGCGTGCCGCGTTCGGCAATATGCCCGTCGCGCAGCACGATGATCTCGTCGGCATTGATGACGGTGGACAGCCGGTGGGCAATGACCAGCGTCGTGCGGTTCTTCGAGACCTGGTCGAGCGCCGACTGGATCTCGTGTTCCGTCGTCGTGTCGAGCGCCGACGTCGCCTCGTCGAGAATGAGGATCGGCGGCGCCTTCAGCACCGTGCGGGCAATCGCAACACGCTGCTTTTCACCGCCAGAGAGCTTCAGGCCACGTTCGCCGACCTTGGTCTGGAAACCGTCCGGCAGGGTCTGGATGAAATGGCCGATCTGGGCGATTTCGGCTGCCGCAAACAATTCCTCATCGGTCGCGGATGGGCGCCCGTAACGGATGTTGTAGGCAACCGTGTCGTTGAACAGCACCGTATCCTGCGGCACCATGCCGATCACCGCGCGCAGGCTCTTCTGCGTCACGTCGCGCACATCCTGCCCGTCGATGGTGATCGAGCCCTGCTGGATGTCGTAGAAGCGGTAGAGAAGGCGGGAGATGGTGGACTTGCCGGCACCCGAAGGGCCGACGATTGCCACCGTCTTGCCGGCCGGCACTTCAAACGAGATGCCCCGCAGGATCGGCCGGGCCGGATCATACGCGAAATGGACATCCTTGAAGGCAATGGCGCCCTGGCCAATTGCCAGTTCCTTGGCGCCCGGCTTGTCGACCACTTCCGGATCGACCTCCAGGAGGTCGAACATCTGCTCGATGTCGGTGAGGCCCTGGCGGATTTCGCGATAAACAAAGCCGATGAAGTTGAGGGGCACGGACAGCTGCATCAACAGCGCGTTGATGAACACGAAGTCGCCGATCGTCTGTTCGCCGCGCTGCACGGCAAACGCCGACATCACCATCATCACCGTGGTGCCAAGCCCGAAGATGACGCCCTGGCCGAAGTTCAGCCAGCCGAGCGAGGTCCACACGCTGGTGGCGGCCTTTTCGTAGCGCGCCATGGAGGCATCGAAGCGCTTCGCCTCCATCTCCTCGTTGCCGAAATACTTGACCGTCTCGAAGTTGAGGAGCGAGTCGATCGCCTTCGTATTGGCGTCGGTATCGCTGTCGTTCATCGAACGGCGAATGGAGATGCGCCAGTCGCTCGCCTTGATGGTGAACCAGATATAGAGCCAGACGGTGACGGCGGTGATGAGCACGTACCAGAAGCCGTAGGCCACCCAGAAGATGATGGCGGTGAGCAGGAACTCGAGGATCGTCGGCACGCTGTTGAGGATCGTGAAGCGCACGATCGTTTCAATGCCCTTGGTGCCGCGTTCGATGATGCGAGACAGGCCGCCGGTCTTGCGCTCCAGGTGGAAGCGCAAGGACAGTTGATGCATGTGCACGAAGGTGCGGTGGGCAAGCTGGCGCACCGCATATTGCCCGACGGACGCGAAGAGGGCATCGCGCAACTGGTTGAGGCCAAGCTGCAGCACCCGCGTGAAATTATAGGCGATGACCAGCACCACGGCGCCGAGAAGGAAGGCCGGCAGGAGGCCCGCCATGTCGAGCTTGCCATTCAGCGCATCGGTCGCCCACTTGAAGAAATAGGGAACCGCAAGCAGCACGAACTTGGCGAGCACCAGGAAGAAGGTCGCCCACAACACGCGCGCCTTGAGGTCGCCACGCCCATGCGGCCACATATAGGGCCATAGGTTGACCAGCGTTCCGAGCGGATTGCTCGCGTCCGCCGAAACGGTCTTCTTTTTTGATGCCATGATTGTCTCCGGGCGGATGCGGTGCCAACGCCACCCGGCACATAAGGCCTTGCCGCGTCGGTTGCAATGAGCACGGGAACATCGGGCGGGCATCCGGGAACGTCAGGTGCGGGAGATGGCCTCTCCGCAAGCAGCAGTTTTGGCCGCGCCGGACGTCACTCCGGCGCGGTTTTGCGTTTGTGGCCTCTGTTCCGGAGTGTCTGAGCACCGGAAGGTGTGGCCTTTGGGAATGGGGCAGGCGGGTATTCGGGTAGTATGGGTATCAGGTTTTGCCTGCCCCGGCTGTTCTGGCGGTTTTCAGAGGATTTCCGAGCCCTCATCGACCGCTTCGAACAACCATCACCGGAACCGAGCCTTTCGACCCGAACAGTCTGCCGGTTCGCGAACCCGGTTTCCCATCCGATGACGAGAGCAATTATGCACGCTCGCCGAGGGGCGTGGAAAATCGGGGCGGGTGAGGAGGCTAAGTCCTTGAAGAGGCGTGGATGAAAAATAAATCGCGGTATTATTGTCCACGATTTTGGTGGCACGAGAGGGCCGCGCCACCGGCTGCCCCAAGAGTTTAACCCCGGCGCTGCTGCATGCGGCGGCGGTGGA
The DNA here is from genome assembly GCF_023223505.1 of Neorhizobium turbinariae. NCBI lineage: Bacteria > Pseudomonadati > Pseudomonadota > Alphaproteobacteria > Hyphomicrobiales > Rhizobiaceae > Neorhizobium > Neorhizobium turbinariae. The sequence continues at coordinate 196,444 of NZ_JALPRY010000018.1, read as the reverse complement.
TCTCCTCCGCGTCAGGACGGTATTCCTCCGGCACGCCAAAGATCTGGCCCGGCTGGATGATGTCCGGGTTGCGGATCTGCTCCTCGTTGGCGAGGTAGATCGTCGTGTAACGAACGCCCTGGCCATAAACGCGGCGCGAAATCTGCCACAGCGTGTCGCCACGGCGGATGATGACCGACGCGCGCTGGCTCTGAGTCAGCGGTGCCTGCTGGATGGTGGTCGGCGTAGTCGCATTGCCGGCATCAGCGGTGGTGCTCGACGCGGTGCCGGCGTTTGACGCGGCGCCACTGTTCGGAGCTGTGCTGCTGTTGCCGGTGTTGCTCTGGGCAACGGCAGGTGCCGCCGGTTCGGAGCGCTGCAGGTTCTGCGCCAGTGCCGGGCCGACCGTACGTGCCACAAGCTCGCTGATCTCCTTGAGGCTTGCGCCCACGGCGCCGACGTCGCGTGGCAGGGCTTCAAGCGCCTCGAGCGCTGCGGCGGCATTCTGGGCCGTTGCCTGCGCCAGGACGCGGGTCGAGGCGGCGGCATCGGCGGGCAGGCGGTATTCGCTGAGCGAGCGAAGCGCGATCACGGTGCTGGAGCGTGCTGCCGTCATTTCCTCAACGTCAGGCGTGCGGCCACCGTCGTAAAGGCCCTGCAGCAGGTTGAAGGCGCGCACGGTATCGGTGCGGAGCTTTTCATAGGCGCCGGCGTCGACCGTCGCGAGCGCATCCGTGCCCGGTTCTGCGGAGGCGACTGCGGCAACCTGTTCGCCGGCCGGACGGTTGAAGGGCACTTCGACGCGCAGGGCGACGGCGCCACCGGCACCCAGCGTTTCGACCGTGATCGTATGGTCGCCAACCGCGAGATCGCCGGTTCCTTCGATCACGAAGCTGCCGTTCGAGCCGGCCTGTGCGGTGCCGATGGCGCGACCGTTGGCAAGGCCACGCAGCGAAGCACCAGGCTTGGCCTGGCCGGCGATGAAGATCTTCGAGCCTTCAATTTCAACCGCGGTGACGCGAAGCGCGGCGGACGCCCCTTCAGCGGGCGTTGCCGGAGCAGCCGGAGCAGCCGGGGCTGCGGGCGCTGAACCGGGGATGGAGGGTGCAGAATTGGCAAGGCCTTGCGCGCCTGCGGGCGGGGCCGGCAGCGCAGCGACGACGTCGTTTGCGGAGGAGGACGCGGGCACGGCCGGGGCTTCGGCTGTGGCCGGTTGTGCCGGTGTACCAGCCGCTTCGAGCGTGGTGGTTGCCTGCGATGCGTCGGAAGCCTGCGACGCTGTGCCATTGGCCGGAGCCGGAGAAGCGGAGGCGGTGTCCTGTGCAGCCGGCGTGCCGGTATCGGCCGTCGGAGCCGCGATGATGCGGCTTGCCTTGCCGGGCGTCGTCACCATCGCCAGCAGCTTGTCGGCGCTGCCCTTGACGGGCACGGAAACGGTGGCGGTTTCTTCCGAAAGAAGCGCCTTGCCATCCTTGCCAATCGCCTTCAGCACCAACTGGTGGTCGCCGGGCGGCAGCGGGTTGTCGAGCACGGCGGCAAAATCACCGGCAGGACCGACATCGACCTTCGCGACGATGGCCGCACCATTGGTGACTTCAAGCTTGGAGTTCGGTTCGGCGCGGCCGGCGATCACGGTGGAGCCGTCCGGCTCGACACGCAGGATATCGAAGGACGGCGAAACCACGCGGCCTTCCTTGGCCGTCGTCTGGTCGCTCCGGGCCGGGGCGGCGGTGGGCTGTTCGGTTGCGGGCGATGCCGGTTGGGTAGCCGGGGCGGCGGGTGTCGCGGCTGCCTGCTCGGAAGGCTTGGTGGAGTCGGGGGATGAGTTCTGGTCCGTGACGGCGTTCTTCACAGCATCACCGGCCGCATTGATTGCGTCGGCGGCAGGCTTGGCATCCTGATTGATCCGAGGCATGACAACAAACACCATCAGCAAGGACGCGACGGCAAGTACAATCAGGGCAAGCCAACCAGCACGGTTTCTCATCATCAAAAATGCCTCTCCCGGCGGTTCCGACCGCCACCTCTCCGGATTAGCGGTTTCCGCCCCGTTTCACAAGCTTTTCAGCCTTTAACGCCTTGCTCTTGCGGGCATTTACCGGCATTTCTGCGGTTCGGATGCACGCCTTGCATCCCGTCTGGAATGCACACGGAGAAAACTGGTGCCTATTCAATCCATCTGCGTTTACTGCGGCTCGCAGCCGGGACGCGATCCCGCCTATATCTCAGCTGGCCGTGCACTCGGAAAATCCATTGCGGCCCATGGGCTTCGGCTGGTTTATGGCGGCGGCACCAAGGGCATCATGGGCGCGGTCGCGGCCGGCGTGCTGGCGAATGGCGGGCAGGTGACCGGCATCATCCCGGAATTTCTGGTCGACATGGAAGCGACCCGGCACTCGCTTGGACAGCTCAACGAACTGATCGTGACGCAGGACATGCACGAGCGCAAGCACAAGATGTTCGAGCGTTCTGACGCTTTCGTGACGCTGCCGGGCGGCATCGGTACCCTGGAAGAAATCGTCGAGATCATGACCTGGGGCCAGCTTGGCCGCCACCAAAAGCCGATGGTGTTTGCCAATGTCGGCGGGTTCTGGGATCCGATGCTGGATCTTGTCCGCCACATGCGCGACCAGGGCTTCATCCACCGGGCGCATCTCGTGCAGCCGATGGTGATCCCTGACATCGACGACATTGTGCCTGCGATCCTGGAAAGGAGTGAGGAGCAACGCCCGTCCGCCGGCGAGGATGCGGTGATCTCGCGCCTCTAGTCTCTCTTGAAGACAAGGCTGCGGGCTTGTCGCCCGCAGCGTCACGCCGTCTTGGCGCCGCGTGCCTGGCTGAGCATTGCCGAGGTGTAGAGCGCCAAAGCCAGCCAGATGAGCACGAAGGCAGTCAGCTTGATCTGGCTGAGCGGCTCGTGGAACACCAGCACTGCGATCAGGAAGATCATCGTCGGCGCGATATATTGCATGATGCCGATCGTCGAAAGGCGCAGAAGCTTTGCCGCATTGGCGTAGATCATCAGCGGCGTGGCGGTCACGACGCCGGCCATCATGAGCAGCAGTGTTTCCATCCCGGTGCCGTTCAGGATGTGGCCTTCGCCGGTCGATTCAAGCCACAGCACATAGGGTAGCGCCGGAATGCTGATCAGCAGCACTTCCAGGAAGAAGCCCTGGTTTGGACCGATCGGCAGCGTCTTGCGGAGCAGGGCGTAGAACCCCCAGGTGACGCAAAGGCCAATCGAAATCCAGGGCAGGCCGCCTGCATCGAGCGTCAGGATTGCAACCGCAATCACGACAAGCCCGATCGCCGCAAGCTGCCGTGGCGACAGCTTTTCCTTGAGCAGCACGGCGGCGAGGAAGATGCTGAACAGCGGGTTGAGGAAATAGCCGAGGGCGGCATCCAGAGCCCGATCGGTCGCAACGGCCCAGACATAGATGCCCCAGTTCACCATGATGATGAAGGCCGTAAGGCAGGCCATGCCGAGCATGCGGGGGGTCTGGATGGCGCGCTTCAGGTCACCGAAACGGCGCAGGATGAGAAGCACGACGCCCGCCACCGGAACCGACCAGATTGCCCGGTGCGCCAGGACCTCGAGCGCCGGGATGTGCGCGATCGACTTGAGGTAGAGCGGCAGGAATCCCCACAGGCCATAGGCCATCATGCCGAGCACGAAGCCGCGTGGCGTGTCCTCGTTCTTTGCGACGGGGGTGTCGGGCTGGGCAGACATGTCGGGTGTTTCCGTGATTGTGTTCTCGGTGCGCTAACCCGTAGCGGATGCATCCGGGGTGAACCAATTCATTTCGGTGAAGGATCCATGACTGTCGCGAGCACGCCGATCCGGCATCGCGACGGCGGATTACCCCCCGCCGAGGGCTTGCACGGGAATGCTTGGAAGCAGGCCGGCTGCGGAAGTGCTATTCGGCGGCGATCTTGCCGGCGAGTTCGCGGTTCTTCATCAGCTTGTAGATGACCGAGTCCATCAGCGCCTGGAAGGACGCGTCGATGATGTTTTCCGAGACGCCCACCGTCCACCAGCGCACGCCGCTGGAATCGGTCGATTCGATCAGGACGCGGGTGATGGCTTCGGTACCGCCATTGAGGATGCGCACCTTGAAGTCGGCGAGCATCAGGTCGTCGATCTCGTGCTGGTACTTGCCGAAATCCTTGCGCAGCGCCTTGTCGAGCGCGTTCACCGGACCATCGCCTTCGGCCACCGACATATGCGTCTCGCCATCAACGACGATCTTCACCACCGCTTCGGACACGATCTTGATGCGGCCGAGGCTGTCGAAGCGGCGCTCGATCATCACGCGGAACCCTTCGATCGAGAAGAATTCCGGAATGGTACCGAGCGTGCGGCGGGCAAGGAGCTCGAAGCTCGCATCCGCGCCCTCATAGGCATAACCGGAAGCCTCGCGTTCCTTGACGATCGAGATCAGCGTATCGAGCTTCGGATCGTCCTTGGCGACTTCGATGCCGCGGCGCTTCAGCGCGTTGATGAAGTTCGACTTTCCGCCCTGGTCCGACACCATCACCTTGCGGAAGTTGCCGACGCTTTCCGGCGCCACATGCTCGTAGGTCTTCGGGTCCTTCAGCAGTGCCGAGGCGTGGATGCCTGCCTTGGTGGCGAAGGCCGACGCGCCGACATAAGGCGCCTGGTGGTTCGGCGAGCGGTTCAGAAGCTCGTCGAAGGCATGGCTGAGGCTGGAAAGCCGCGACAGACGCTCCGGATCGATCGCCGTCTCGAAGCGGGAGGCATAAACGTCCTTGAGGCAAAGCGTGCCGATCAGCGTCACCAGATTGGCATTGCCGCAGCGCTCGCCGATGCCGTTGAGCGTGCCCTGGATCTGCCGGCAGCCGGCTTCAATGGCCGCCAGCGAGTTGGCAACGGCTTGTCCCGTGTCGTCATGGGCGTGGATGCCGAGTGCAGTGCCGGGGATGCCTGCGGCGATGACGGCCGCAACGATCTCGCGCACTTCATGCGGCTGGGTGCCGCCATTGGTGTCGCACAGCACAATCCAGCGGGCGCCGGCGTCATAGGCGGTCCTGGCACAGGCCAGCGCGTAGTCCGGATTGGCCTTGTAGCCATCGAAGAAATGCTCGCAATCAACCATTGCTTCCCTGGAAGCGCCGCGGGCGGCCTGGACGCTGTCGCGGATCGACTCCAGATTCTCGTCGTTCGAACAGCCGAGCGCGACGCGGACATGATAGTCCCAGCTCTTGGCAACGAAACAGACTGCATCGCTCTGCGCCTGCAGCAGGGTGGAAAGGCCCGGATCGTTGGAGGCGGAAATGCCGGCACGCTTGGTCATGCCGAAGGCGACGAAGGAGGCGCGCTCGGTGCGCTTCCTGGAGAAGAAGGCGGTGTCTGTCGGGTTGGCGCCCGGATAACCACCCTCGACATAGTCGAAGCCAAATTCGTCCAGGAGGTTAGAGATGGCGATCTTGTCTTCGACCGAAAAGTCGACGCCTGGCGTCTGCTGACCGTCCCGCAGGGTCGTGTCGAAGAGATAGATGCGTTCGCGTGTCATGCGTGCTCCTCCTGGAGCGAGTTTATGCTTTTTCAAACCGGAGCGGAGGCCGGCAGAGGGGCCTCACGAGGCTCCGTTCAACTTTTCCCCGCGAACCGGTCCGTCGCGCGGATCAGCGCATCGGAGATGCCCGGCTCCGACAGCGCGTGGCCTGCACCCTCGATGATGTGGAACTCGGCATCGGTCCAGACCTTGGAAAGCTGCCAGGCGTAGCGGAGCGGGCACGGCATGTCGTAGCGGCCATGGACGATGACGCCCGGGATGCCCTTGAGCTTCACCGCATCGCGCAGCAACTGACCGTCTTCCAGCCAGCCGGCGTTCATGAAGTAATGGTTCTCGATGCGCGAGAAGGCGAGCGCGAAATGGTCGTCATCGTGGCTGGAGGCGAGCGCCGGGCTCGGCAGCAGCGTGATGGTCGAGCCTTCCCAGACGCTCCAGGCCTTGGCGCAGCGGATCTGCTCTGCCTTGTCCGGCCCCGTCAGACGGCGGTGGTAGGCGGCCATCATCTCGTGGCGTTCGTTTTCCGGGATCGGCGCGACAAAGGCTTCCCACTTGTCGGGAAACATCTCGGACACGCCGAACTGGTAGTACCAGTCGAGCTCCGGCCGCGTCACCGTGTAGACGCCACGCACCAGGAGTTCGGTGACCCGCTCCGGATGGGTTTCGGCATAAGCGAGTGCCAGCGTCGAGCCCCAGGAGCCGCCGAAGACCTGCCATTTCTCGACGCCGATCATCTCGCGCAGGCGCTCGATATCGGCCACCAGATGCCAAGTGGTATTGGCCTCGAGGCTCGCATGCGGCGTGGAGCGGCCGCAGCCTCGTTGGTCAAACAGCAGCACGTCGTAAAGCGCCGGATCAAACATCCGCCGCTGCGACGGATTGCAGCCGCCGCCCGGACCGCCATGCAGGAAGACGGCGGGCTTTGCGCCCTTCGTGCCGACCCGTTCCCAATAGATCAAGTGCCCATCGCCGACATCGAGATGCCCGCTCTCGTAAGGCTCGATCTCGGGATAAGGCGTACGAAGAACTTCGGTCACAGGTGGAGCCCCTTTTCAGGCCAGTTTTCGGTATCGTGGTCGGGATGCTGGAACGAGATGATCCGCTCCTGCTGGGAAACATCTTCCTCCGCGTCGCGGATCGGCGCGTCGAAGATCTCCGTCACCCACGGTATATGCGAAGCAAAGTTCACCTGGATCTTCGGGGCGAGATCGTCGCGATTGTCGAACGCGCCGATCGCGAGCTCCAGCCCTCCGGGATAGCGATAGGTGAGGGGCGTGCCGCACTTCTCGCAGAAGCCGCGCGAAATATTGACCGAGGACTGGAAATAGCGCGGTGCGCCGCGGGTCCATTCGACGCCATCGTTCGGCGCAGCGACCAGCGGGCCGAAAAAGCCGCCAAAGGCTTTCTGGCACATGCGGCAATGGCAGATCGAGGCGCGCCCAAGCTCGCCATGAATGCGGAAACGCACGGCGCCGCACTGGCAGCCGCCTGTTCGCAAGGCAGTCGTCATGCTTTACCCTCCTTGTTATCCGGCTCCGGCTCGCCCCGCTGGGGTGGCCAGACCTTCGTGTCATGGTCTGGATGCTGATAGGAGATGATGTCGCTGAGGAAGGGGGCGGCGGCGATGTCGTCCATCGTATGGCGCCCCGGCAGTTCATGGAGCCGGTCGACGAAGGGCAGCTTGCCCTCGATGCCGAACTGGACGACGGGCCGCAGTTGCGACGGATCGTCGAATGCCCCGGCGGCAACCGCCACGCCATCATCGGCTTCGTAGGTCATCGGTGTTCCGCACGAGCCGCAAAAGCCGCGCCGAACGTGGTTGGAAGAGTGGAAGTGCTTCAGCTCGCCGCGGGTCCAGACGAGTTCGGCCTCGCGCGTGTCGACAAGGGCCGCGAAGTAGTTGCCGAAGGCCTTCTGGCACATGCGACAATGGCAGATCGAAGCGATTCCGACCTCGCCGCTCACCTTGAAGCGGATCGCCCCGCATTGGCAGCCCCCGGTAAACACCGCGTCACTCATCATTCCTGTCCTTCCGGCGCATGGCAGACGGCTTCGATATTGTTTCCGTCGGGGTCAAACACGAAGGCGCCATAATAGTTCGGATGGTAGTGCGGGCGAAGCCCGGGAGGACCGTTATCAGTTCCGCCGGCAGCAATTGCGGCTGCGTAGAAGGCATCGACCTCGGCGCGATTGCCGGCTGTGAAGGCGACATGCTGGCGGTGGCCGGCGGGAACTGCACCCTCGTGCAGCCAGTAGACGGGGCGGTCGCGGCCATACCCGCCGACCTTTGCGCCGTTCGTGTATTCGGCCGGCACCATGTAGAGGAGCGACGCACCGAGCGGCGCAAAGGCCGCGTCGTAGAAAGCCTTGGCGCGATCGAAATCCGAAACCGTGATGCCTAAGTGATCGATCATCCTTCTTCCTCCCCCATTCCCGGAGCGCGATCCGGAGGTTAGCGTTTCATCTCCCAGGTTGTCACGCGCTCTCCCGTGGCCGGGTCCTTGCCATCCTTCAGCTGGATGCCCTTTTCGCCGAGTTCGTTGCGGATCTTGTCGGCCTCCGCGAAGTTCTTCGCTTTCAGCATCTCAAGCCGCATGGCGACGAGCGCATCGACGGCCGAGGCAACTGCCTCGTCGATCTCCGCCTTCTTTGGCAGGACACCGAGAAGCGCGGCACTGGCCGCGAACATCGGTATTATCGAGCTGTCGCCGTTGGCTTCCTGCGCCAGCGCATGCAACCGCTGCACCGCGGCAACCGTGTTCAGGTCGTCGGCGAGTGCTTCCATCACGATCGGGCAGGGTTCGGCCTTGCCGGGTTCGGCCGCCGGCCACTTGGCAAGCAGCCGCTCGGCCTCTTCCAGCCGCTTGACCGAAAAGTCGATCGGCTCGCGGTAGTGCGTCATCAGCATCGCAAGCCGCAGCACTTCGCCCGGCCAGCTCCGCCCGCCGAAGGTCTTCGTCGCCAGGAGTTCGTTGATGGTGATGAAGTTGCCGTCGGACTTCGACATCTTGCGGCCTTCGACTTGCACGAAGCCGTTGTGCATCCACAGATTGGCCATGACTTGCGTGCCGTGGGCGCAGCGGGACTGGGCGATCTCGTTTTCGTGGTGCGGGAAGATCAGGTCGAGCCCGCCACCGTGGATGTCGAAGACCTCGCCGAGGTAACGCTGGCTCATGGCCGAGCACTCGATATGCCAGCCGGGGCGGCCGCGGCCCCAGGGGCTCTCCCAGCCCGGCTCGTTTTCGGAGGAAAGCTTCCAGAGCACGAAGTCGCCGGGGTTCTTCTTGTGGGCGTCAACGGCGATGCGGGCGCCGGCCTGCTGCTCGTCGAGCGGCCGCTTGGAAAGCTGGCCGTAGTCCTGCATCGATTTCGTATCGAACAGGACTTCGCCTTGCGCCACATAGGCGTGGTTGCGGGCGATCAGCGTTTCGATGATCTCGATCATCTGCGGGATGTTGTCGGTGGCGCGGGGCTCGACATTCGGCGGCAGGCAGCCGAGCGCGGCAATATCCTGATGGTACTGCGTCTCGGTCTTCTCGGTGACCTGGCGGATCGCCTCGTTGAGCGGCAGGCCGGGATGATCGCGCAGCGCCCGGGCGTTGATCTTGTCGTCGACGTCGGTGATGTTGCGGGCATAGGTGACGTGGTCGGCGCCATAGACATGGCGCAGCAGCCGGTAGAGCACGTCGAAGACGATCGCCGGTCGCGCATTGCCGATATGGGCGTAGTCATAGACCGTCGGGCCGCAGACATACATGCGCACGTTATCGGGATCGATCGGCTCGAATACCGTCTTCTGGCGCGTCAGCGTGTTGTAGAACTTGAGCGGAACGCTCATCCGAAATTCTCCCAAAGTCTCGCATGCCATACGTCCGGCTTGGCCGGGTCGTTTGTCTTCAAGGCTTTTCGAGAGACGAAAACGGCCGGGCCAGCGGATGCGCTAGCGAATAATGATCCCGCAGATGGAAATCGCCGTCTTCATGGCCGAAGTTTATGGCGCGCGCCGCAGCTTTGGTCAAGTGCGGCAAGGGCCGGAACGAAGGCGCACAAAGGCGGCGAGGGAAAGATTTACTCCGGCGTGCGGAAGTCCATGAAACGGTTTTCGCGCACGGAAAACAGGCGGCCGCTTTCGGTCATCTCCGGCGATGCGAGGAACAGCATCTTTTCGGCGACTGCGGACGGGTGCGGCAGCGTATCCGGGTCTTCGCCCGGGACGGCTTGGGCACGCATGGCGGTGCGGGTGGCGCCCGGGTTGACGAGGTTTACCTTGAGCGGCGTGTGTTCGGTCTCGGATGCCCAGATGCGTCCCATGGTCTCGACCGCCGCCTTTGACATCGCATAGGCACCCCAGAAGGCGCGTGGGTTGTTGGTGACGCCCGATGACAGGAGCAGGGCGCGGCCGGCATCGGACTTCGTCAGCAGCGGCTCAACGGAGCGGATGAGGCGCCACATCGCCGTGACGTTGGTGAGCATCACCTTGTCGAAGACCTTGGCTTCGATATGGGCAAGCGGCGAGATGACGCCGAGGATGCCGGCATTGGCAACAAGGATGTCGAGCTTGCCCCAGCGTTCGAAGATCGAGGCGCCGAGCCGGTCGATCGCCGGCAGGTCGGTGAGGTCGAATGGCACGAGCGTGGCAGTGCCGCCGGCAGCCTTGATGGCGTCATCGAGCTCTTCCAAGCCGCCGACGGTGCGGGCGGTGGCGATTACATGCGCGCCAGCCTTGGCGAGAGCCAGTGCCGTAAAATAACCGATGCCGCGCGAGGCGCCCGTCACCAGTGCGATCCTGCCGTTCAGATTCATGTCCATCAGCTCAAAACCCCATCTCGCACCCAAAAAAGAAGGCTGCGTTTGCGCAGCCTTCTAAAGGGTTTGCCCCAGATTGCAAACGGGGAGGCGATCAGCCGTTGCTGGCGAGCACCGATACCTTTCGGCCCATGGTCTCGCCATCCTTGTCGAGGAGGCGGGTCGGGTATTCACCGGTGAAGTAGTGGTCGGTGAACTGCGGGCGGATCGCATTGCGCTCTTCGCCGCCGACGGCGCGGTAGAGGCCGTTGATCGACAGGAACTCCAGCGAGTCTGCGCCAATGTAACGGCACATCGCTTCGAGGCTGTCGTACTGGTTGGCGATCAGTTTGTCGCGGTCCGGCGTGTCGATGCCGTAGAAGTCCGGATAGTAGATCATCGGGCTTGCCACGCGGAAATGCACTTCCTTGGCGCCGGCATCACGGATCATCTGGACGATCTTGAGCGAGGTTGTGCCGCGCACGATCGAATCATCGACCAGCACAACGCGCTTGCCCTCGATCATCGCACGATTGGCAGAGTGCTTCAGCTTGACGCCGAAGGCGCGGATCTGCTGCGTCGGCTCGATGAAGGTTCGGCCCACATAGTGGTTGCGGATGATGCCGTATTCGAACGGGATGCCGCTTTCCTGCGCAAAGCCGAGAGCTGCCGGCGTGCCACCATCCGGCACGGGCACCACGACATCGGCGTCGACCGGGCTTTCCTTGGCGAGGTTGATGCCCATGTTCTTGCGCGCGACATAGACGCTGCGACCGCCGACGATCGAGTCGGGGCGGGCGAAATAGACATACTCGAAGAGGCAGAGGCGTTCCGGCTGGCCATTGCCCGCCTTGCGGGCATCGATCGACACCGAACCGTCCGGCTGGATCTCGCAGATGATGACTTCGCCGTTTTCGACGTCACGGATGAACTTGGCGCCGATGATGTCGAGTGCGCAGGTTTCGGACGCAAAGATCGGCTTGCCGTCGAGTTCGCCCATCACCAGCGGCCGGATGCCGGTGGGATCGCGCGCCGCGATCAGCTTGGTGCGGGTCATGGCCAGCATGGAATAGCCGCCTTCCATCTGCCGGATCGCGTCGATGAAGCGGTCGGCCGTGGAGGTGTAGCGGGAGCGGGCGATGAGGTGCAGGACAACTTCCGTATCGGAGGTCGACTGACAGATGGCGCCGCCGGCAATCAACTGGCGCCGCAGCGTCAGGCCGTTGGTGAAGTTGCCGTTATGTGCAATCGCGATGCCGCCGACTTCAAGTTCGGCAAACAGCGGCTGGACGTTGCGCAGCGCAACTTCGCCGGTGGTGGAATAACGGACATGGCCGATGGCGATGGAGCCCGGAAGCTTCGCAAGTGTTGCCGGATCCGTGTAGTGGTCCCCGACGAGGCCCATGCGGCGTTCCGAATGGAAGCGCAACCCGTCGAAGGAAACGATGCCGGCGGCTTCCTGGCCGCGATGCTGGAGCGCGTGAAGGCCAAGCGCCGTGAGCGTCGATGCGTCCGGATGCCCTAGGATGCCGAAGACGCCACATTCTTCGCGCAGCGTATCAAGATCCCACTCATTCAGACTGTTTGAGACGCCATTGTCTTCCAATGCCGCTGAAACCGGTTCAATCATCTCGGCCCTGATCCTTCTGGACAACGTGTCCGCTTCGGAAAATGGAAAGGCCGGCCGGGGAGGGATTTCCCGGAAGCCAGCCTGAATTTTCACCTGAGTGCGATTGATAGCACAGATGGTGACGTTTTGCGCTGCATCAAGCGCAAGATAGAGTCAATTATTTGTCGGCCGGTTGGTCTGCGGCGCGTCTTCAGCCGGTGGTTGATCCTGGCCAGCGGCACCTTCGGCAGGTGCTGCATCGCGGCCGAGGATGCGGGCGCGGATCTGCGGCTCGATGTCTTCCGGCAGCACGGCTTCAAGGCGCGCGACCAGCGTATCGAGGAAGGGCTTGGATTTTGCCTGCGTGACCCATTCCGGCTGCGAACGGGCGTCCACAAGCCAGTTCCAGAAGGCTACAGCGACGACGAGAAGGAGCAGGCCGCGGGCAGCGCCAAACAGGAAGCCCAGCGTGCGGTCCAGCGCGCCGATGCGGCTGTCGATGATGAAGTCCGCAATGCGCGAGGTGACGAAGGAGATGATGATCAGCGCCAGCAGGAAGATGATGCCGGCGGAAGCGGCAAGCGCGATGCGATCATCGCTGGTGTAGTTCTTGGCGTAGGGAAGCAGCAGCGGGTAGAGATAGTAGGCTGCGGCAACCGAGCCGACCCAGCTTGCGATCGACAGCACTTCACGAGAGAAACCGCGTACCATGGCGAGCACGGCGGAAAACAACGTTACGCCGATAACGATGCCGTCGAATAAAGTAATGGGCATAAACGAACTACTCCACACCAGAGCGCCGAGCGTCCGGACGGACGCATGGTGAGCACTCGAGATTCCTGAATCTGCGCATGCCGGCTGGCTCGAACCCGGTGTCGGATCAAAGCCAAGCAGGATACGCGACCGCCTCTACGGCAGCCGTCATACATCAGCCGCCGAATTTACGGAAGATCAATCATCTTCGCGGTCGGTTTGTCCCAAATTCTTACGCGAGCCGGCGATGCGCGACACGAGATCAGGCAGATCCTCGATGGCGATCCACTGTCCGTTGCCGCCCTTGGGGATTTCGCTCGAGGTAGCCGGCAGCATGGCGCCGGCAAAGCCGAGTTTCTCGGCTTCCTTCAGTCGTTGCGCCGTCTGCGACACCGGGCGGACGGCTCCGGACAGGCTGATTTCGCCGAAATAGACGCGATCGGCCGGGAGCGCCAGGCCCGCAAGCGAGGAGACAAGCGCCGAGGCGACAGCCAGATCGGCAGCCGGCTCCGAGATGCGATAACCCCCTGCAACATTGAGATAAACGTCGTGCTGGCCGAGCCGCACGCCGCAATGGGCCTCAAGCACGGCAAGGATCATCGAGAGGCGTGACGAATCCCATCCAACCACGGCGCGTCGCGGCGTGCCGAGCGAGGTGGGCGCCACGAGCGCCTGCACTTCGACGAGAACCGGGCGCGTGCCTTCCATGCCGGCAAAGACGGCAGCACCGGGGGACTTGGCATTGCGCTCGCCAAGGAAGAGTTCAGACGGGTTGGAAACTTCGCGAAGTCCTTTGTCGGACATTTCGAAGACGCCGATCTCGTCCGTCGGTCCGAAACGGTTCTTGACGGTGCGCAGGATGCGGTAATGGTGGCCGCGGTCGCCTTCGAAATAAAGCACTGCATCGACCATGTGCTCGACGACGCGCGGGCCGGCAATCTGGCCTTCCTTCGTGACATGGCCAACAAGCACCATGGCGGCACCCGTCTGCTTGGCAAAGCGGATCATCGCCTGCACGCCGGTGCGCACCTGCGTCACGGTGCCGGGCGCCGAATCGGCGGTATCGCTCCACAGCGTCTGGATCGAGTCGATGATGACGAGGTCCGGCCGCTTGCCGTCGGAAATGGTGGCGAGGATGTCCTCGACATTGGTTTCGGCGGCGAGCAGCACGTCGGAATCGGCAGCACCCAGCCGCTGGGCACGAAGCCGCACCTGCGCGACGGCCTCTTCACCCGAGACATAGATGATCCGGTGGCCGCGACGCGCAAGAGCCGCCGCCGCCTGCATCAGCAGCGTCGATTTGCCGATGCCCGGGTCACCGCCGACGAGAACGGCGGAACCGCGCACGAAACCGCCGCCGGTTGCCCGGTCAAGTTCGGAGATGCCGGTATGGATGCGCGGTGCTTCTTCCGTTTCGCCGGAGAGGGTGGTCAGCGCCACGGCCCGGCCCTTCTTCGGCACCTTGCCGGGACCGGCTCCGATGCCACCCATCGGGTCTTCTTCGACGATCGTGTTCCACTCGCCGCAGCCATCGCATTTGCCGGCCCAGCGGCTATGCACCGTGCCGCAGTTCTGGCACACGAATTGGGTCTTGGGTTTCGCCATGTAGAATTACCGCCGCCGTACAGAAGGTTCGCGCTCGTGCGAACAAATAGAGAACGCGCTTGTATCGTGAAACCGACTGAAGGGCAAGACTGCGGCCTAGTCGTCCGGGTAGATGTAGCGGCGCTCGTAACGCAGTCCGAGGCTGGTCAGGAGTTCGTAGCCGATCGTACCGCCGGCGCGCGCGACGTCATCGAGCGGGATGTTGTGCCCGAACAGCTCGATATAGTCACCCGCAGCGATGGCGTTCTGCGGAACGTCTGTGACGTCGAAAATCGTCAGGTCCATGGTGATGCGGCCAACGACCGGCACCTTATGCCCGGCGATGAAGCCGAACGCGCCTTCGCCTTGCGTCTGGCGCAGCGGCACACCCGAACCGGAAAGGGCGCGCATGTAGCCGTCCGCATAACCGGCGGAAACGATGGCAAGCCGGCTGTCGCGGGTGAGGCGATGCGTCCCGCCATAGCTGACGGTCTCGCCTTGTTTCGCGTCACGGATCTGGATGATGCGCGCTTCGGCGGTCGCGACCGGTTTCATCGGATTCGGGACGCCGTTGACTGCTTCGCCGCCATAAACGGCAATGCCGGGGCGGGTCAGGTCGAAATGGTAGTCGGGCCCGAGGAAGATGCCGGCCGATGCCGACAGGCTGCACTCGATGCCCTCGAAGGCTTCGGCGACGCGCCGGAAGGCCTGCAACTGCTGCTCGTTGGCGGGCGAGTTCGGGGTGTCGCCGCTCTGCAGATGCGAGAGCACCAGAACCGGCGAGAAGCTTGCCGGGCGCGAAACGTCGTCGGCAAAGGCGATCGCTTCATCGAGGCCAAGTCCCAGGCGGTTGAAGCCGGTATCGATCTGCAGCGCGCAAGGATGGTCGCCATGCTCGGCCGTCACCGACATCCAGAAGGCAAGCTGTTCTTCCGAAGCCAGAACCGGCACGAGGCCGTGCTCGTAGAAGAGCGCTTCCTGGCCCGGCCAGACGCCGGAGAGCACATAGATGCGGGCATCGGGCGCATAGGTGCGCAACGTGACACCTTCCTGGACGACGGCGACGAAGAAGTCGCGCGCGCCGGCCTTGTAAAGCACCGTGCCGCAATCCTCTAGCCCCAGGCCATAGGCGTCTGCCTTCACTACGGCTGCCGTACGTGCGCTGCCTGAACTGCGCGCCATCTCGCGCCAGTTGTCGGCAAGCGCGCCAAGATCGATTGTCAGGCGGGCAGGGGCAGTATCGAATTCGTCGATCAGTTCATCCAGGTCGATTGAATCGGGATTGGCAGTGTCAGGCATGGGAAACTCGCAAGCTTTAAGAGGTCTGCATCCTTAGTGATTTCGCCGAGTGTAGGAAGACCTGAGGTGCATTTTGAAGGCGGGTGCACAGGCTTTTGGGGCGAGGCAACGCAGGAAGTGCAGATGCGCCAAGTCACTGCATGCCGGGAAATTATTCTTGGATAGTAAAAGTATTAATGCGCGGTTCATGTGTGTAGCATAAGCATTGCCAAGTCCAATCTTTGGATGGACTCGGTCTGTCATTCCGACAGCGAAACCTCTGGGGGAAATCAGTGAGACGTTTCTGGTACTGGGCCTGGCTGCAGGCCTTTGCGCACTTGGCGTGTCTACTGCAGCAGCGCAGACGAAGGGAGACTGGGTGCTCGGTAACTACAAGGGCGCCGGATATTGGTTTCCCGGCGTGATCGAAAGCATCGGCGGCGGCAAGATTACCATCCGTTACGACGACGGCGATCGCGAAACCGTCGGCATCAACGCAGTTCGTCCCTATGACTGGATGATCGGCATGAAGGTCGAGTGCAACTACAAGGGCGCCGGCGACTGGTATGCCGGCAAGATCACCTCGCTCGCCGGCGAAAAGATCAGCATCGCCTATGACGATGGCGACAAGGAAACGACGCGCACAGGCCGCTGCCGCTCGAACTGAGGCCGCTTCAAGCTCGATACAAAGAAGGCCCGCCGTGTGATATGGCGGGCCTTCTTGATTCAGTGTTCTTCGTATTGGGTAAAGCTCGGGTCGGCGAGATCCGCAAAGCGGGTGAACTCGGACTGGAAGGCGAGCTTGACGGTGCCGGTCGGTCCGTGGCGCTGCTTGGCGATGATGACGTCCGCCGTGCCCTTCACCTTGTCCATATGCGCTTCCCATTCCGGATATTTCGGATCGGAAATGTCGCGCGGCTCCATGTTCTTCACGTAATATTCTTCGCGGAACACGAAGAGCACCACGTCGGCGTCCTGCTCGATCGAACCGGATTCACGAAGGTCGGAGAGCTGCGGGCGCTTGTCGTCGCGGCTTTCGACCTGGCGCGACAGCTGCGACAGCGCGATGATCGGCACGTTCAGTTCCTTGCCGAGTGCCTTCAGGCCGGTGGTGATCTGGGTGATTTCCTGCACGCGGTTTTCACCGCCCTTGCCGGAGCCAGTCATGAGCTGGATATAGTCCACCACCAAAACATCGAGGCCGCGCTGGCGCTTCAGGCGGCGGGCGCGTGCGGAAAGTTGGGCGATCGAGATACCACCGGTCTGGTCGATGAAGAGCGGCACCTTCTGCATCATCTGGGAGCAGGCGACGAGCTTCTCGAAATCGGCCTCGGTGATGTCGCCGCGACGGATCTTGGAGGAGGAAACCTCGGTCTGCTCGGAGATGATACGGGTTGCCAGCTGTTCCGCCGACATTTCGAGCGAATAGAAACCGACGACGCCGCCGTTCTTCGCCTTCGGTGTTCCGTCCGGCAGGTATTCCGGCTCGTAGGCCGCGGCGATATTGTAGGCGATGTTGGTGGCAAGCGAGGTCTTACCCATGCCCGGACGACCGGCAAGCACGATCAAGTCGGAGCGCTGCAGGCCGCCCATCTTGGCGTCAAGCGAGGCGATGCCGGTGGAGATGCCGGACAGATGCCCGTCACGCTCGAAGGCAGCCCCCGCCATGTCGATGGCAAGCGCCACCGCATCGTTGAACGACTGGAAGCCGCCGTCATAACGGCCGGTCTCAGCTAGCTCGAACAGGCGACGCTCGGTGTCTTCGATCTGCGTCTGCGGCGGCATGTCGAGCGGCGCATCATAGGCGATGTTGACGACGTCCTCGCCGATCTGGATCAGCGCGCGGCGCAGCGCAAGGTCATAGATCGCCCGGCCATAATCTTCCGCGTTGATGATCGACACGGCTTCGGCGGCAAGACGCGCGAGATATTGCGCAAGCGTCAGGTCGCCCACCTTTTCCGGCGTGGTGATGAAGGTCTTGACCGTAACCGGATGGGCGGTCTTGCCCATGCGGATGATGTCGCCCGCGACCTCGAAGATCTTGCGGTGCAGGGGCTCGTAGAAATGGGTTGGCTTCAGGAAGTCGGAGACGCGGTAATAGGCGTCGTTATTGACCAGGATCGCGCCGAGAAGCGCCTGTTCGGCCTCGATGTTGTTGGGGGCTTCACGGTAATGCGGCTCGGCCGGCTGGATGTTGGCAAGCTTCCGCATAGGGTCATTCATGGTCGTCTATCCGTCCTTCGGTCAAGCGTCCGGTTTAGGGGTTCAGCGTGCCGGATGATACCGCAAAAGCGATCTCCACAGCTATCCACAGAGCCTGGGCACCGGCGCCAGAAAAAGCTCAATGAAACCGGAAATCCGGTTGACGCCATTGCGGCGCGACTCGCTGTTCCGCTTCTTATTCTAGCGCAAAAGAGACGAAAAAGCGCCCGGACCTTTCGGGCCGGACGCTTCTCTATGCCAAGGTGAAATGGCTTATTCTTCGTCTTCGAATTCCCGGTCAGCGTCCGGATCGAAGAAGTCTTCCGGACGAAGAGCGTCTTCGTCAACGCCGTAGATGGCGTCAACCGAGGTGAGGCTTTCGCCCTTGGCCTGGCGCTCTGCTTCTTCCGGCGAACGGGCAACGTTGAGTTCAACGGTGATTTCGACTTCCGAATGCAGGTGCAGGGTAACCTTGTGCAGGCCGATTTCCTTGATCGGGTGGTTCAGGTCTACTTGGTTGCGGCCGATGTTGAAGCCTTCGGCAGCCAGGGCTTCGACGATGTCGCGGGCAGCAACAGAGCCGTAGAGCTGGCCGGTTTCGCCGGCAGCGCGAACCATGACGAAGGTCTTGCCGTCGAGGCCTTCAGCAACCTTCTGGGCTTCGCCCTTGCGCTCGAGGTTACGAGCTTCGAGCGTCGAGCGCTCGTTTTCGAAGCGCTTCTTGTTGGCTTCGTTGGCGCGCAGCGCCTTGCCCTGCGGGAGCAGGAAGTTACGAGCAAAGCCGTCGCGAACCTTTACGGTTTCGCCCATCTGGCCGAGCTTCGGCACGCGTTCAAGCAGAATGACTTCCATGACGAGGTTCCTTTCGATCAGTCAATCTTGGTTTCATCGGGATTGGGTGAGGATTTCAGCGGCGTCAGCGCAATGGTCCGCCGGGTGTCCGCCAGGCCGAGCACGAGAATGATCATCGCCGGCAGAACAAGGGTCGCCGCCAGGTAGCAGAGAACGAGCACCGGCAGGCGCCAGTCCTTGCCCTGGCTGCGGAAATGCAAGGATGCGAACCCGGCAAGCAGGAAGCCCGCGCCGAAGGTGCCGCAGATGGTGGCGCCGATCATGGCCGGAACGCCGTCGATGAACATCAATACGATGCCGCCGAGGAAAACGAAGATGGCATGGCGGTTCATGCGCAGCGCAGACGGCATATCCTCGCGCGGGCGAACGGCGCGGCCGGAGCGGGAAACCATGCGGACTGCGAGGTAGAAGACTGCAAACAGCAGCATTACCCACATGGCGCCCTGGGTCATCGGCACCAGTGTGACGAAGGCTGTCTTCAGCTGCGTCATGGCGGCGGCATCGATCGTGGCGTCCGGTTGCTGGGCGCGCATCGCCTCGGCGATGCGGCTGAAGGTCTCGTCGATCAGTTCCGGGCCGTAACCGATCATGACACCGAGGATGACGAGCGAAGCGGTGATGACCGCGCACAGATGCAGCAGGATGTCCGAGATCGGATACCAGGCCATCAGGTCATCAGGACCGCCGAGTTCCGACGCAGGGCGGGCGAGATTTGCCAGATGCGAAAGCCAGCCGGCGGGCGCCAGAGTCGAGATCGCCATGACGGCGGCGAAATAAGGGGAGGCAAGCACGGCGCCCAGGATGGCGGCGGCGACCACGGCGATGGCCGCAGCACGATTGCCCCAGCCGAGGCCGGCGATCAGGACAGGAAGCGCGGAGGCTGCGTAAAGGATGACGGCAAGAAAAGACTGCATCTGCGCATAGGCACCGAGCGTCAGCACGGTGGCAGCAATGCCGGCGAGGATGCCGGTGGGCAGAACTGTCTGGGTCTTGGTCTTCACGGGTCTCGCTGTCCTGCTTGTTCAAGCAGTTAGAGGATGGTTGCTGAATCGGGGTCTCAGCGACTTCATCCCCAACATGGGGTTTGACGGTTGCCGATCCGCGCCCAACGCGGAAGGGAGTTGGAGCAACTGACTTTGGATCAGTTGCTCCAGTATCACTTACGAAAGAACGTAAGGCAGCAGGCCGAGGAAGCGGGCGCGCTTGATCGCCTGGGCGAGTTCGCGCTGCTTCTTCTGGGAAACGGCCGTGATGCGGGACGGAACGATCTTGCCGCGCTCAGAAATGTAGCGCTGCAGGAGACGAACGTCCTTGTAGTCGATCCGCGGTGCGTTTGCGCCCGAGAAGGGGCAGGTCTTGCGACGGCGGTGGAAGGGGCGGCGTGCCGGAGACGAGGATACGTCAGCCATTGTGTTTTCTCCTTGAGGCTCTAGTTACGCGCGGTCTTCGCGAGGAGCGCGATCCGGACGCGGAGCGCGCTGGAACTCGCCTTCACGACGCGGACGGTCGCCGAATTCGCGGCGCGGGCCACGGTCGTCGCCATCGCGGCGCGGACGGTCGTCGCGGTCGCGCTTCTGCATCATTGCCGACGGGCCTTCTTCGTGCTTCTCGACGGCGAGCGTCATGTAGCGAAGAACGTCTTCGTTGATGCGCATCTGGCGTTCCATCTCATGCACGGCAGCTGCCGGTGCATCGATGTCCATCAGGGCGTAGTGGGCCTTGCGGTTCTTCTTGATGCGGTAGGTGAGGGACTTGAGGCCCCAGTTTTCGATGCGCCCGACCTTGCCGCCGTTAGCTTCGATGACGCCCTTGTACTGTTCGACGAGGGCATCAACCTGCTGAGCGGACATATCCTGCCGGGCAAGGAATACGTGTTCGTAAAGAGCCATGTAAGCTTTGCCTTTTCTTGCGGTTGTCTAACCCGGACCTCGGCGGCTAAGCCTCAACGACTGCTCCTGAACGGGAACCCCGTGGGCCCCAGGCAAGAAAAGTGTTGTATCGAGACGGTCGAGAGCGGAGACACGGGAGGCTTGGGCCCTGTGGCCCATGCGGCATCTTGTTGAAGGAAGCCTGCCCTCCGTTCAGCCACCAGCCAGAGAGACCGGGTGTTTCGAACAGCGCGCCTTATACGGGTTTTTCCGCAGAAGGCAAGGCCTGACGGACGAATGCGCGAGAGCGTGTGCGGCAATGCTACCTAATGTTGCAAGCGAGCCGAAAGCAGCCTATGGTTAAGGTGAAATAAATTACACCAGAGGAGGGGAAAATGCAGCATGGTGAGATAATACTGGACGTAGTCGCTCCCAGATCGCGCTTCTACCAGGGCGGGTTTGGGCGGCTCTTCCCGGAACTTGAGCCTTGGGTCCCGGACATTCCTCAACCGGCAACTGGCGGGATCGGTACGGCGCAGGCACTGCAAAATCATTTCATGAATTTTGTCGCGCAGAACATGGTCGATGCTACTGGGGCTGGCGGCAGGGATATCAGCCTACCCTCAGGCTACGTGTACTTCGGGCAGTTGGTGGACCACGACATCACCCATGACGTGACGCCACTGAGCGAATCCGAGGTAGATCCAAACCGATTACACAACTTCCGTACGCCGCGGCTTGATCTCGACAGCCTCTATGGCGCCGGAACGAAGGATCAGCCTTTTCTCTACGAGGCGGGAACAGGAAAGTTCAGGATCGACCAAATCCAGGGCACGAACTTCCGCGATCTGCCCCGGCATCGTGGAACGGCATTGATCGGCGACCCTCGCAACGATGAGAATATCATCGTAGCGCAAGTACATCTTGCCTTCCTGCTGGCCCACAACGCCCTGGTTGACGAGGCACGGAAACAAGGCGCCAAGAACCCGTTCGAAACCGCGCGCAAAACCCTGCGCTGGCTGTATCAGTGGGTGGTCTGGAATGACTATGTGCGCCGGATCTGCCGCGACGATGTCCACAAGGCGGCGTTACGGCTGGAATCTGGGGCCGGCTTGATCAAGGTCTGGCAGGTTGGCTACGACGACGTCTTCGACTGGAAGGTCAACCCCTTCATGCCGGTCGAGTTCTCCGTGGCCGCTTACCGTTTCGGTCACACGCTGGTGCGCGGCGGGTATCAGACGAACATTGGAAATGGCGTCGGACCGAACAACGGATTTCCGACATTCGACGTGGCGAACCCGAACACAAAGGGCGACCTTCGGGGTGGAAATCCGCTGACGAGTAACCGCGTGATTCAATGGGACTGGTTCCTTCAGATGGATTCATCTTTTGGTCCTGACTTCCCGCAAGTCGCACGCGCCTTCGATCCGCTGCTGGTCGAAGCGCTGCGACGCATGCCCGAGGATCCGGTCAATCCGAGCAGTCCCACTGCGATTCTCAATGTCCTTGCTGCACGAAATCTGGTTCGCGGTGTGCGCATGCAGCTTCCGGCTGCGAGCGCGGTAGCGAGGAAGCTCGGAATCGACCACCTACCAATCCAACAGCAGGAGGATGAAGCCCTTTGGTTCTACATCTTGCGAGAAGCGCAGTCGACTGAAGCTGTGGGTAGCAATGGCGAGCGACTCGGGTTGCTCGGCTCGATCCTTGTTGCCGCCACGTTCGCCGGGCTGTTGAAGGGGGACCCCTTGTCGTTCTTAAACATGGAGCCCGCTTGGACGCCGGATCGCGATCCGCTCCTTCAAGCCTTGGACCAAAACCTGCAAATCAACCGGGATGCGGGGCAGGCTGGGAATGTGAGCTGGGGCCTTCCGGCCATCGTTCGGCTCTCGGGGCTCCCGGTTGATGGGTCGTCGTTCCCCCAGCCTGCCGGTGGGGCCGCTGCCGTTCCCCCGCCGGCGACGCCTGCGCCGCCGGCAGCTGGCTAGATCAAAGCACCATCGGATATCGCCGATAGACCTCGGCGATATCGTTCATGACCTCGTCTGAGAGGGTGAGGTCGGCGCTGCCGATATCGGTTTTCAACTGCTCCATCGAGGTGGCGCCGATGATGACCGAGGTCATGAAGGGCCGCGTCAGGCAGAAGGCGAGCGCCATCTGTGCGAGATCCAGGCCATGCTTGGCCGCAACCTCGATATATGCCTTCACAGCCGGCTCCTGGTACGGCGTCAGGCGGCCGCCAAGGTCGGTGTTGATGGTGGCGCGGGTTCCTTGCGGCCGGGCGCCATCCTGGTACTTGCCGGTCAGGATGCCGGCGGCGAGCGGTGAATAGGCAAGCAGGCCGACGTCTTCGTGATGCGACAATTCGGCGAGGTCGAGGTCGAACTGGCGGTAAAGCAGGTTGTACTCGTTCTGGATCGAGGCGATCCGCGGCAGGCCCTTGTCTTCCGACAGGCGCAGGTATTTCAGCGTGCCCCAGGTGCTTTCGTTGGAAAGGCCGACGGCGCGGACCTTGCCGGCCTTCACCACCTCGTCAAGCGTCTCGAGGATTTCGGCGATATC
The DNA here is from genome assembly GCF_023223505.1 of Neorhizobium turbinariae. Classification (NCBI taxonomy): domain Bacteria; kingdom Pseudomonadati; phylum Pseudomonadota; class Alphaproteobacteria; order Hyphomicrobiales; family Rhizobiaceae; genus Neorhizobium; species Neorhizobium turbinariae. The sequence goes on along the minus strand of NZ_JALPRY010000018.1, from coordinate 173,441 downwards.
GGCGGCTGCCTTCTGGCGATCCTGCTTGGACGGGTCATAGGTCCAGGAGCCGCGGAAATGATAGGTGCCGCGGTTCGGCCAGTGCACCTGGTAAAGGTCGAGATAGTCGGTCTGGAGGCGCTTCAGGCTCGCATCCACTGCTTCGCGGATGCTTGAGGCGGAAATCTCCGTGCCGCCGCGAATGTAGGCGCGACCGCTGCCGGCGACCTTCGAGGCAAGGATCAGGTCCTTGCGCTTGGCAGCGTTCCTGGCGATCCAGGTGCCGATATATTCCTCGGTCCGGCCATAGGTCTCCGCGCCGGCTGGCGTCGTCGGGTAAAGCTCTGCCGTGTCAAAGAAGTTCACGCCGTTCTCGAAGGCGTAGTCCATCTGCTCATGGGCTTCCGCTTCCGTGTTCTGCGTGCCCCAGGTCATGGTGCCGAGGCAGATCTCCGAAACGGACATGTCCGTGCGGCCGAGTGTCTTGTATTTCATGGAAAATGGTCCCGTCCTTAAAATCCGCCGCACGTTTTAATGGGGAATGCCGCGTATGCAAGGGCCGGTGGCGGCGATTCAGACCTCAACGTCCTGAACGGTTTCCCACAGATCCGTGATCGCGGCGGGAACTTTCCGTGTTGGTTGCATCTTGAAGGCAATGGGTCCAAAGAGCGGCCGAAAGTTGGTAATTTAGAGGTTCCTTTTATGACTGATGCTACGCAAGTTGGTGAGGGCAATGCGCCGGATGCCGGGGTGCCGCCCACAAGCGGGCGCTGGAAGCTGATAGGTCCAGGCATCGTTGCGGCCGCCACCGGCGTCGGTGCTGGTGACCTTGTCGCAACCCTGATCGCCGGTTCGCGCTTCGGTTATGCGCTGCTCTGGGCCGCCGTGATTGGCTGTATCGTCAAGATCGCGCTTGCGGAGGGCTCGGCCCGTTATCACCTCGCGACCGGCTCGACCATGCTTGAAGGCTGGAAATCGCTCGGCCGCTGGACGAGCTGGTATTTCGGCATCTACATCATCATCTGGGGCTTCGTGTATGGCGCGACCGCCATGAGTGCGACGGCGCTGCCTCTGGCCGCCCTATTTCCCGCGGTGCCGCTGTGGATCTGGGCGATCCTCTCCGGCGTGCTTTGCGCCACCTTCGTTGCGTTGAACCGCTACGAGATGTTCGAGAACGCGATGAAGGTGTGCATCGGCATCATGTTCGTCGTCGTGGTCGGCGTGGCGCTCATCGTCGTGCCGAATGTCGGCCAGGCGCTGGCGGGCCTCATCCCGACCATTCCGGATGGATCCGTCGTTTATACGCTTGGCCTGATCGGCGGCGTCGGCGGCACGATCACCATGGCCTCCTACGGCTACTGGGTGAATGCCAAGGGCTGGCGAACGCCCGAATGGATGGGCGTCATGCGGCTCGACAACCGCGTGTCCTACATCATCACCGGCATCTTCGTGATCGCCATGCTGATCATCGGCGCAGAAATGCTCTACACCGCCCAGATCGCACTCTCCTCGGGTGATCGTGGCCTGCTCGACCTCGACAAGGTGCTGCGTGAACGCTTCGGCCCGGTCGTCTCCATCGTTTTCCTGATCGGTTTCTTTGCGACCGCTGTCTCCTCCATCCTCGGCGTCTGGCACGGCGTCTCGTTGCTGTTTGCAGACTTCATCCGCGTCCACATCAAGGGCGGGACGGGCTCGCGAGTGGGCTTGGAAAAGAGCGCGGCCTTCAAGTTCTACCTGTTCTGGCTCACCATCCCGCCGATGACGCTGCTGTGGTTCGGGCGGCCGTTCACGCTCGTCATCATCTATGGTGCGCTCGGCGCCTTCTTCATGCCGTTCCTCGCCATCACGCTGATCTGGCTCCTGAACTCGGCGCGGGTGCCCAAGGAATGGCGCAGCAGCTGGCTGTCGAACGGGCTGCTTGGCCTTTCCGCGGCGCTCTTCATCGTGCTCTGCATCAACGAACTGGTCGGCCTCGTCTCCGGCTCGTGATAGGCCCGGCGGACGGTTGCGCCCTTGACTCCGCGCTTTCAAATGTGAATGGAGGGCAAAATCATCAGGGAAGGAACCGTCCGCATGGGTGCTCCATCAAACATCGCATTCACATTTCCCGGACAGGGCAGCCAGGCCGTCGGCATGGGCAAGGATCTCGCCGAGGCTTTTCCTGAAGCGCGTGCCGTTTTCGAGGAAGTCGACGAGGCGCTGGGCCAGAAGCTTTCCGATATCATGTGGAATGGCCCGGAAGAAACACTGACCCTGACCGCAAACGCACAGCCGGCTCTGATGGCGGTGTCGATGGCGGCGATCCGGGTGCTGGAGGCGCGTGGTCTCAACCTCGCCGACAAGGTGGCCTATGTCGCCGGACATTCGCTCGGCGAATATTCCGCGCTCTGTGCAGCAGGCACTTTTTCGCTCGCCGATACGGCGCGCCTGCTGCGCATTCGTGGCGATGCCATGCAATCGGCGGTGCCGGTGGGGCAGGGCGCCATGGCGGCAATCATCGGCCTGGATCATGGCGATGTCGATGCTGTCTGCACCGAAGCACGCGCCGATGGCGTCTGCCAGATCGCCAACGACAACGGTGGCGGCCAGATCGTCATTTCCGGTTCCAAGGCTGCGGTCGAGAAGGCTGCGGCACTCGCCACGGAAAAGGGTGCCAAGCGTGCCATCATGCTGCCGGTGTCCGCGCCTTTCCACAGCGATCTGATGGCGCCGGCGGCTGACGCCATGCGCCATGCGCTGGGCAAGGTCGACAAGAAGAACCCGGTCGTACCGGTGGTCGCCAATGTGCGCGCCGCTCCGGTTTACGATGCCGACGAGATCGTCCAGCTGCTCGTGACGCAGGTGACGGGACAGGTGCGCTGGCGCGAAACGGTGGAGTGGTTCGGCCAGAACGGCATCACCACCCTTTACGAGATCGGTTCCGGCAAAGTGCTGACAGGCCTTGCCCGCCGCATCGACAAGAATATTTCCGGCATTGCCGTCAACACGCCGGCCGATATCGATGCGGCGCTTGCCGCCATCCTCGGCTGAAGAAAGGAAAGATCCGATGTTTGATTTGACCGGCCGCAAGGCATTGGTGACGGGTGCAACCGGTGGCCTCGGCGAAGAGATCGCCCGCATGCTGCATGCACAGGGCGCAACCGTCGGCCTGCACGGCACGCGCGTTGAAAAGCTCGAGGCGCTGGCAGCCGAACTTGGCGACCGCGTCAAGATCTTCCCGGCAAACCTGTCGGACCGCGATGAGGTAAAGGCGCTCGGGGAGAAGGCTGAGGCCGAACTTGAAGGCGTCGATATCCTGGTCAACAACGCGGGCATCACCAAGGACGGCCTGTTCGTCCGGATGAGCGATGCTGACTGGGATTCGGTCCTCGAAGTGAACCTCACGGCCGTCTTCCGCCTGACGCGCGAACTGACCCACCCGATGATGCGCCGCCGGCATGGCCGCATCATCAACATCACGTCCGTGGTCGGTGTCACCGGCAATCCGGGCCAGGCAAACTACTGCGCCTCGAAGGCCGGCATGATCGGCTTTTCGAAGTCGCTCGCCCAGGAAATCGCCAGCCGCAACGTGACGGTCAACTGCGTCGCCCCGGGCTTCATCGAAAGCGCCATGACCGGCAAGCTGAACGACAAGCAGAAGGAAGCGATCCTCGGCGCAATCCCGATGAAGCGGATGGGCGCTGGCTCCGACATTGCTGCCGCCGTGCTTTATCTTGCCTCCAACGAAGCCGGCTACGTCACCGGCCAGACGATTCACGTCAACGGCGGCATGGCAATGATTTGAGCCGTTGAGCCGCAACGACAAATCCCTGTTGGCAGCGGCGAAGTGGAACAAATTCTGGCTTTGCGGAACAGTTAATCCATGTTAAGCGGGCCAAGACTGTGAAATAGTCACCCTGATAATCAGGCCGTCATATTGCGTGATTGCGATGCGATGGGAACCTGAAAAGGGGGCAACGGGTTTGCCGGGATCGCGGCTGGATTTAGCTGCGGTTGCTGGTTTTAACAGGATGCGGATGTCATCCAGGCATTCGATAAGACAAAGGTCGAGGAAACCGACATGAGCGATATCGCTGAACGCGTTAAGAAAATTGTTATTGATCATCTCGGCGTCGATGCCGACAAGGTAGTTGAAGGCGCAAGCTTCATCGACGATCTTGGCGCGGACTCGCTCGACACCGTCGAACTGGTCATGGCTTTCGAAGAAGAATTCGGCGTTGAAATTCCTGACGATGCCGCCGATTCCATTCTGACCGTCGGCGACGCAGTGAAGTTCATCGAGAAGGCCCAGGCCTGATCGACTGATATATTTGGGATGAGCCGCAAGGTCGATCCCGACGACGGCCCGCTTGCTCGGGCCGTTTCCGCAAATAAGAACACTAAGCATATAGGGTAGGGCGCTGGCGATGAGACGTGTCGTTATCACCGGTACCGGCATGGTATCTCCACTCGGTTGCGGAACGGAAGTCAGCTGGCAACGCTTGCTGGCCGGCGAAAATGCCGCTCGTCTCGTGACGGAATTCGAGGTCGATGACCTGCCCGCGAAGATTGCCTGCCGCCTGCCTTTCGGCGACGGCACCAACGGCACCTTCAATCCAGATGACTGGATGGAGCCGAAGGAACAGCGCAAGGTCGATCCCTTCATCATCTACGGCATGGCTGCTGCGGACATGGCGCTGAAGGATGCCGACTGGCATCCGCAGACCGAAGAAGACCAGATCGCCACCGGCGTGTTGATCGGCTCCGGCATTGGCGGTCTCGACGGCATCGTCGAGGCTGGCTACACCCTGCGCGACAAGGGGCCGCGGCGCATTTCGCCGTTCTTTATTCCCGGTCGCCTGATCAATCTCGTTTCCGGCCAGGTCTCGATCCGCCACAAGCTGCGCGGTCCCAACCATGCCGTTGTCACGGCCTGCTCCACCGGCGCGCATGCAATCGGTGACGCAGCGCGTCTCATCATGCTCGGCGACGCCGATGTCATGGTGGCCGGTGGCGCAGAATCGCCGATCTGCCGCATCTCGCTCGCGGGCTTTGCCGCCTGCAAGGCGCTGTCCACGCAGCACAACGACGACCCGCAGAAGGCATCGCGTCCCTACGATCGCGACCGTGACGGCTTCGTCATGGGCGAGGGCGCCGGCATCGTGGTTCTCGAAGAGCTGGAACATGCCAAGGCGCGTGGCGCCAAGATTTATGCCGAAGTCGTGGGCTATGGCCTGTCGGGCGATGCCTACCACATCACGGCTCCTTCCGAGGATGGCGACGGCGCGTATCGCTGCATGTCGGCTGCGCTGAAGCGTGCAGGCTTGAACGCCTCCGACATCGACTACATCAATGCCCATGGCACCTCGACCATGGCCGACACGATCGAACTCGGCGCTGTGGAGCGCTTGGTCGGCAATGCCGCCTCGAAGATTTCGATGTCGTCCACCAAGTCGGCGATCGGCCACCTTCTCGGTGCCGCCGGTGCCGTGGAAGCCATCTTCTCCACGCTCGCGATCCGCGACAACGTCGCTCCGCCGACGCTCAACCTCGACAATCCCGATGTCGAGACCGCGATCGATCTCGTTCCGCACAAGGCGCGCAAGCGCGACATCAACGTGGCGCTGTCGAACTCCTTCGGGTTCGGCGGTACGAACGCCTCGCTGGTTCTGCGCCGCTACAACGCCTGATGCCACTGGACCTGGGAGTTCTCCCGGGTCCTGATCATTGGCGAACCTGTTTTTGCCGCATTACGTGGCCAAACAACGAGTCATGTCTTTGTATAAGTTCTGACCCCGGGGGCGCGGTTGAGTGATTCCAGTCATGTGAACGATCTGCCTCCTGCCAACGGCAGGGGCCGGATCATTCCGAAGTCGCCGAACGAGGCGTTGAAGCCGGAGCGGGTGCCGGATCCACCACGTCGGTCGAAGAAGGCGCGCAGCCAGCTCGTCATCTTCCTGAACTTCGTCATGACCATGGTGGTGGCGATCTGCCTGATTGGTGCTGCCGTCTTCTATTACGCGCTGTCCACCTATCAGCAGCCGGGGCCACTTGCCGCCAACACGAATTTCGTGGTGCGCGAAGGCGCAGGCCTTGAGGAAATCGCCAACAGCCTGGCGCGCAACGAGATCATCGACAGCGATCCGCGCATCTTCCAGTATGTGACGGCGGTGCAGCTTGGTTACTTTTCCGGCGACCGCAGCAAACGTCGCAGCCTGAAGTCGGGCGAATACGAGATCAAGGCGCATGCCTCGATGCAGGACATCGCCAACCTGCTCGAGTCCGGCAAATCGATCCTGCACTCGATTTCCATGCCGGAAGGCCTGACCGTGCGGCAGATGATGCTGCGGCTTGCCGAAGACCCGACGCTTGAAGGCGACATTCCGGCCGAGCTGCCGGCTGAAGGCACGCTTCGCCCGGACACCTACAAGTTCTCCCGCGGCAGCAAGCGCGCCGACATCATTCAGCAGATGCGCGTCGCACAGCAGAAGCTCATCGACCAGATCTGGGAGCGTCGCGACCCCGACCTGCCGATCAAGACCAAGGAAGAGTTCGTCATCCTGGCGTCGATCGTGGAGAAGGAAACGGGCAAGGAAGACGAGCGCGCCCATGTCGCTTCCGTCTTCATCAACCGCCTGCAGCGCGGCATGCGCCTGCAGTCCGACCCGACGATCATCTACGGCCTCTTTGGCGGCGAGGGGAAGCCGGCCGGCCGGCCGATCTACAAGTCCGACCTCGCCAAGCCAACGCCCTACAACACCTACCAGATCAAGGGCCTGCCGCCGACGCCGATCGCCAACCCGGGCCGTGCCGCGCTCGAGGCGGTCGCCAATCCGTGGCGGACCAAGGATCTCTACTTCGTGGCCGATGGCACGGGTGGGCACGTCTTTGCCGCGACGCTTGAAGAACACAATGCCAATGTTCGCCGCTGGCGCAGGCTGGAAGCCGAACGGGCTGCCAATCCGGAAGTGGTGGACGGCCAGCCGGATGGCGACGAGGCAGAAAAGCCGCCGAAGAGCAACTGAGCCTTCGGCGACAATGCCGGCTGCTGATCCTGCCATATTCTGGAGATGACGATGACCTTGCAGTCCATGACCGGGTTTGCACGCAGCGAAGGGACCGTGGGCCGCAACCGCTACGTCTGGGAACTCCGCTCGGTAAACGGCAAGGGGCTCGACATGCGCCTGCGCCTGCCACCGGGGCTGGAAAGCCTGGAACCCGACGTTCGCCGCCTGATCACCGAGAAATTCTCGCGCGGCAATATCCAGGCTTCGCTCAACCTCTCCGTCACCGAAACCAAGGTAGAGGCGGCGCTGAACCGCGACGCACTGGCGGCCGTTCTGGCGCTGCGCGAGGAGCTTGGTCCGCTGGTCGACCCGTCACCCCTGAAGCTCGACAGCCTGATGGCGATCCGCGGCCTCGTCGATATCCGCGAGCCGGAGGAGAGCGAAGAAGCGATTGCCGCGCGCGATGCTGCCATTCTGGCGGGGCTTGGCGAGGCGCTGAAGCATCTGCGCCGCATGCGCGAAAGCGAGGGAACTGCGCTGGGCATAGTGCTCAAGGCTCATGTCGCCCGCATTGCCGAACTGACGGCGGTGGTGGAGGCCGACCCGTCCCGCTCGACCGAGGAAATTGCCCGGCGGCTGTCCCAGCAGGTCGCGGCATTGCTGCAGGACGCGCCGTCGCTTGATCGGGACCGGCTGCATGCCGAAGCTGCATTGCTTGCCACCAAGGCTGACCTGCGCGAAGAGATCGATCGCCTCAAGGCGCATGTGGTGGCGGCGGGTGAACTGATCGACAAGGGTGGCCCGGTAGGCCGCCGGCTGGATTTCCTTGCACAGGAATTTAACCGGGAATCGAATACCATCTGTTCCAAATCCAATGCCGCTGCGGTAACGGCTGCCGGCATCGAACTGAAAGTAGTGATCGACCAGTTCCGTGAACAGGTCCAGAATCTGGAGTAGCGCATGAGCCCCGTCTCGTCTTCGAAGATGCCTGCGACGATTGCGCGCCGGGGCCTCATGCTTGTGCTTTCGTCGCCCTCGGGAGCGGGCAAGTCGACCATCGCCCGCAACCTCTTGGAGACCGATCCGAGCCTGGAAATCTCCGTCAGCGTCACGACCCGCCAGCGTCGGCCGAGCGAGATTGCCGGCAAGCACTACCACTTCATTACCACGGCCCAGTTCGAGCGCATGCGCGCGGCAGACGAACTGCTGGAATGGGCGGAAGTGCACGGCAATTTTTATGGCACGCCGCGCGAGCCCGTGGAGCAGGCGATGTCGCAGGGTCGCGACATGCTGTTCGACATCGACTGGCAGGGTGCCCGGCAGTTGCAGGAAAAGATGAAGGCGGATGTCGTCTCGATCTTCGTGCTGCCGCCGACGATGACGGAACTGCAGTCGCGGCTGCATCGCCGCGCCGAGGACTCCGAAGAAGTGATCCGCACCCGGCTCCTGAATTCTCGAGCCGAGATCGAGCATTGGCGCGAATACGACTACGCGATCGTCAACGACGATCTCGACGAGGCATTTCGCAACGTGCATTGCATCGTCAAGGCGGAGCGGGTGCGCAGAGATCGTCGGCATGGCCTGTTCGACTTCGTCAACAGCCTGCTGACCGAAGAGCCGAACCTCTAAGCATCACTGCCTGAACGGCAGGAAGCGATCACGGGCGTGGCAGGAACTTTGCCATGCCGCCAGGTGTTGAGACTCAAGGCTCAACTCCCGGAGGAAGGTCGCTTCATGGATACCGGCACATCCGACCACAAACCACTCGAAGCCAAGGCCATCGAGGCCGCCTATGAAGAACTGCAACGGCAGGCGGCCGAAAACCCCTCCGTGCTGCGCGTGCGCAAGGACGGCGACCGCGCGGTGATTGACGGATCGGTGGACTTGGATGCCCTGGTCATGGTGATCGTCGGCTCCGTCGCCGGCGGGCCGTAACGGAAGACTGCGGGTTACAAGCAGTTTGCCAACCGCACGAATTCCTCGACAGACAGCGTCTCTGCACGCCGCTGCGGATCTATGCCTGCCTTCGTCAGCAGAGCCTCGCCACCAATAGGCTTCAGGCTTTGCCGCAACATCTTGCGGCGCTGGCCGAAGGCAGCATGCGTCACCCGCTCGAGTCTGGCCACATCACAGGGTAGGGGATTGGCGCGGGGCGCCAGGTGCACGACGGTCGAGGTCACCTTCGGCGGCGGCGTGAACGCCTGCGGCGGCACGTCGAAGACCATCCGGGCATCGGTGCGCCATCCGGCAAGCACGCCGAGCCGGCCATAATGATCGTCTTCCTCGTCGGCGACGATACGCAGGCCCACTTCCTTCTGGAACATCAGCGTCAGGCTTTCCCAGAACGGCGGCCATTGGCCGTTTTCCGGCAGGAGCCAGTTCAGCAGCAACTGCGTGCCGACGTTATAGGGCAGGTTGGCGATGATCTTCACCGGACCTTCCGGCACCAGTTCCGCGAAGTTTGTCTTGAGCGCGTCGCCTTCGATCACCTCAAGTCGACCCGGATAATGGTCGCCGATTTCGGCGAGTGCGGGCAGGCAGCGGCTGTCGCGCTCGATGGCGATCAGCTTTTTGGCCCCGAGCGACAGTATGGCACGCGTAAGGCCACCCGGACCGGGACCGACTTCAATCACAGTCGCATCTTCCAGCGGGCCGGCGCTGCGGGCAATCTTCTGTGTGAGGTTGAGGTCGAGAAGGAAGTTCTGACCAAGCGCCTTCTTCGCATCCAGTCCATGCCGCTGGATCACGTCGCGCAGCGGCGGCAAACCGTCAAGTGTGGCCATTAAGGATCAATTCCTGCTTTGCGTCTTGCGCGCCAGGTCGCCGGCAAGCTTCAGCGCCTCGATGAGGCTTGTTTCGCGCGCAACACCCTGGCCGGCGATGCCGAAGGCCGTGCCGTGGTCGGGAGAGGTGCGGATGAAAGGCAGGCCCAGCGTGACGTTGACGGAGGTATCGAAGCCAAGCGCCTTGGCCGGGATCAGCGCCTGGTCGTGGTACATGCAGATCGCAACGTCATAGCGGGTGCGGGATTCGTCATGGAACATGGTGTCGGCCGGAAGGGGCCCGAAGGCGTGAATGCCTTCCGCCCGCAGCTTGACGATAGCCGGGTGGATGATGTCGCGGTCCTCGTGGCCCATAGCGCCATCTTCGCCCGCATGCGGGTTGAGCCCGGCAACCGCCAGTCGCGGCTGGTCAATGCCGAAGCGCTGCTTCAGATCCCGATGGGTGATCCGGCAGGTTTCCTCGATCAGATCCTGAGTGAGAGCCGTCGGCACCTGGTGCAGCGGTATATGGATGGTGACAGGAATGGCGCGCAGTTTCGGACCGGCGAGCATCATCACCGGAAGTGTCTGGTTGCCGGTTGCTTTTTTGGCAAGGTCGGCCAGGAATTCCGTATGCCCGGGAAAGCCGAAGCCCGCCTGATACAACACGGACTTCGCAATCGGGTTGGTGACGACGGCGGATGTCTTCCCCTCGAGTGTCAGGGAGACGGCGGTCTCGATGGCAGCGATCGTACCCTTGGCGGTTGCCACATGCGGCTCGCCGGGCGCAACCTCGGCACCGGCCGGGATGGGTAATACCGGAAGGGCGGTATCGAAGTGGGAGAGGGCGCTTGCCGGATCGCTCTCCCGCAACGTCACGTCGAGGCCAAGCAACTTGGCGCGCGCCTGAAGAACGGCCGGATCGCCGAGGAACAGGAATGGCGGGAGGTCCTGCTGACGTCGTGCAGACCACGCCGCAAGCGTGACGTCGGGACCGATGCCGGCCGGATCGCCCTGCGTCAGCGCGAGCGGGCGGTCTAGGATAGGATCAACCGGCATGGGTACTCCGAGGAAGGCGCGGTTCAGCGATACTCGATGATGGCCTTTTTGCGCAGTTCGTCGAGATACTTCTTTTCGTTCGGGTTCCCGCCGCCCTTCTGCTCCTTGCCGAGATCTTCGGCGCGGAACACGACTTCGGCAGCGAAGTCATCCGAAACCTGGCGCTGGTTGCAGATCGCCAGGAACTCGACACCGCGTTCCGTCACGCGGGTGGCAGTGGTGCCGTTCTCCGGCGTCTTCTCGATGAGCGGCTTCCATTCCGCCGGCAGTTCAGGTGCGAGCACGCGGCCAAGGCTGCGAACCGAGACGTCGAGATAGTTCGCCGCAAAGTCCTTCGACTGCTCGCACCCGGGGAACTTGGTGCGGGCGGTGTTGGCTTCCTTCTGGCGCTTGCCCATGATGGCATTGCGCTTGGAGGCCGGCACGACGAAGATCACCTGCTGCAGGAAGTATTCGGTGGTAACCGGCTTTTCCTTGTTTTCCTGCATCCGCTTCACGAGCTCTTCGCTGGACATGCGACCGCGCGAGCTGCCGTAGCGGGCATTGACCAGTCGCGGCCAGCTCATCTGCACGGCGATGTAGTTCTTGAAGTGCTCGACACCGACGCCCGCACGCTCCAGGATCTGGCTCATCTGCTGCGGCTTCATCTTGTTGCTGGCGGCAAAGCGCTCGAACGCACGGTCCACGTCCTCGGTGCTGACCGACATCCGCATGCGCGCAACTTCCTGGCGCTTCAGGATCTCATCGACCATGGCTTCGCGAGCGCTCTTGGTATCGGCCTTCTGGCGCTGCAGGCGCAGGAAGGCGGCGCGTCTTGCAACGTCGGTGCTGGTGATCGCTGTCTTATTGACGACAGCCGAGATTTCCGCAGCCTGCGCCTGTTGCGCTACCGGCTGCACGACGACCGAAGCAGCAAGTACAGCAGCGGCAAGCGCCAGTCTGCGCGTTGCGGTCAATGCAAACATCATACAATCCCTTTTCCCGCCCCAGCCGCTCTCACAAGGCGGCTGGCCTCACTCATACTATACTTGCGCCCGATTGCACAATTCTTGCGGCGAAACGATGACGCCGCTCTCTGTCCTCGTGCCCAGGATGCCAATGCTATTGGTACTGGTAATCCTGGCTGTAGTCATCGACATCGCTGCCGATGTTGATGTCACCCAGGGTGCGGAAGCTCAGGCGCGCACTGACGGACCAGTCATTGGCGACCGTGCTCTGCGGCTTGTCCGTGTAGGCGATCGTGAAGATCGTGCACTCGTCGGCATAGCTGACGCCGATGCCGCGCCGGATGACTTCCTTGTCTGCCAGGTCCCAGGTCGCCGTTCCGGCAATCGCCCAGTTCTCGTTGATCCGGAACTTCATCGAATGCTTGAGAACGTCCGCCGCCTCGTCGGAGCCGTATTTCTCCTGCGGATCGACCTGCGTGTAGACGAGCGCCCCTGTCATGCGCGGCGTCGTGTAGGTGAAGGACGCGTCGGTGCGCTTCACCGCCAGGCTCTTTTCGTCAAAGCGCGTGTCCACCGCGGCCGTGAAGCCCTGCGGAAGATCGACCGCGGCCATGGCGACGTAGTCCGAGCGACGGGTTTCGAGGCCGGAGTTGGCGCCCGCATGCACGAGGTCTTCCGTCGCAAACGAGTTGCGGCCGGCGATCTGGTAGGACTGGCCGAAGATCCCGCGCACACCAACGCCATTGGCGAAGGCACCGGTGTAACGAATGCCGACATTGGCGCGGGTGCCACCTTCGACGCGGTCAAAGCCGGAGAACTTGTCGCGCTCGAAGAGGCTCGTCGCATCGAACACAAAGCTCTGCGCGTCTTCGTTCGGAAGCCCGCCAGCCATCTGCTCGTCGTTGCGCGCGAAGATCTGCGCGATCGGCTCGATGACGTGGCTGCTGTCGCCATAGGTCATCAGGATCGGGTAACGGGCTTCAAGGCCGGCGGTCATCATGTAGCGGCCATCACCGCCCTTCGGCTCAAGGTCGCCGAGATAGACGCCGCCGGGCACGTTCGAGCCGGTATGGCGGATGCCATCGGCGCGCGCTGCAAACAGCGGCGTCAGCAGCAGGCCGTCGAGATTGAACATCCGCTTCCATTCCGCCTCGGCGGTGAAGCGGCTGTAGCTGCCTTCAAGGCCAGGATAACGGAAGGTCGAACCTTCGTAGTACCAGTCGTCCTCGCGGCGCGAGAGATTGGTGAAGTTGGTGGTGAGCGAAAGCTCGCCGCCCAAAATCGGCTCAGGCGCAAACCAGGTGTAGTCGAGCGACGGATAAACGATCGCCTGCTGCTGCTCGAGGATGTTGCGAACCGCGTCGTCCTGAACATTGAAATAATAGGCGTGCAGGTCGAAGAAGTTCCGCTCGCCAAGGCCCGTCAGGTAGACGTCGTTGGTGAATGTGTCGGAATCGACACCTTCCAGGTTGTAGGTTCGCGAAAAGTTGTTGTCGCTCTGGACCATCACGTCCCAGCCGAAGGTCCAGCGCGGATTGATGTCGAACTCGCCCTTGGAGGCCGCCATGAAGCGCCCTTCGGCCTCGCGGTCGCTGGTGTTGGCGTCGAACGCGTCCGGGTTCATCTGGTCGATCGCGGCAAAGCGGAAGGTATGCCGGCCGCTTTCGAAGCGGTTGCGGATCTCACCCTGCAACAACAGGCCCTGGTTGGAATAGTAGGTCGGGCTGATCGTCGCATCCATGCTCGGCGAGAAGACATGGTAGTAGGGGACCGTGACGCCGAAGCCGAGGTTGTCGCTGGCGGCAAACTGCGGGAACAGCAGGCCTGACTTGCGCTCGACCGTTTCGTCCGGAACCTCGATGGCAAACGGCAGCGTGCCGAGCGAATGGCCGAACAGCTCGAACTGGGCCCGCTCCAGGCGGATCGTGTGCGTCTGGCCGTTGCGGATGACACGCTCGGCCTTCACCTGCCACAAGGGCGCCTTGCCCGGACGCTGGGCGCAGGGCAGGCAGGCGGTGTAGACGCTGTTGTTGAGCACCATCAGGTCGCTGGGCTGGCGCTCGGCACTTTCGGCAGCAAGACGGGTGTTGTCGACAGTCTCGACCCGCAGCGCGTTGATGAAGCCTTCGCCAAAATCGTCGGTGATGTCGAGTTCATCCGCATAAACGCGGTTGCCGCTCGGCTCGATCAGCTCGATATTGCCGGTCGCCATGACGCGGCCGGTCTTCTGGTCGTACTGAACGCGCTGCGCCACCATGCGGTAGCGGTTGTAATAAAGCTGCACGGCGCCGGAAGCGGTGACCTGCTCGGCATCCTGGTTATAAACAAGCTGGTTGGCGCGCAGCAAAAGCTTCGCGTTGTCATCCGGGTCGGCAACCAGGCCGGCCCCGAGCGTCTGCGCATGCACCGTCGGTGCCGATACGCCGAATACGCATACAGACACACCTGTCAGCAGGGCGGCGGCAAGCCGACTCAAATTTCCGCGGTTACTGACCGCCACTAGCCATCCTCCTGATGAAGCAGAATAGTCGCCCCCAGTGCCGTCGCGACGACGACTGGAATCCAGACCGCCACGAAGGGTGGAATCGCCCCGCTGCTCCCGAATGCCTTCACAAGCACAGTGACGACATAAAGCACGAAGCCTGCAACTATTCCACCCAGAATCACTGACCGGGACTGGGCGAACCGGCTGAATTTTAGTGACACTGTTGCAGCAATGAGCGTCATGGCCACGAGCAGGACGGGGAGCGAGAGAAGCGAGTGATATTGCGTCTCCAGCGCCTTGGTTGAGATGCCGAATGATTTGCTGACCTCGATCTTCCGAGAAAGATCAAAGAACGCAACGGTTTCCGGCTGCGCGAGGCTTTCCTGGATATATTCCTGTTTCAAGTTGGTGCGAACCTGTGCCGTGTCGCGACGAACAGGAATCTCGCCCGGGCGATTCTCCAGAACCTCGTTAAGAAGCCAGTAACCATCTTCCAACTTAGCCGTCTTGGCATCCTGCCGCAGGATCACCCGGCCGTCCGCATCGAACTGGAAAACCACCACGTCAATGAGGTAGGTCCCGTCGTTCTGGTAGCTCTTGGCGCCGATGATCGTGTCCTGGTCGCCGCTGATCTGGCGGATCCAGGGAAGGAATTTCGAGGCGCGCGTGCGGTTGCTCGCTTCGCGCCAGCTGGCTTCCATGGATGCCGATTCGCGTTGGCCCCAGGCGGCTAGCGGATTGACCACGAAGACAGTCGCCAGGCCGATGAGAAAGGCGCCGGCGACGAAGGGGGAGACGAACTGCCATACCGAAATCCCGGCGGCGCGGGTAACGACCAGTTCGTAACGACGGTTGAGCGCAATCAGCACGGTGATGCCGATGAAGAGGCTGAGCGTCGGGATCGTCTGCTGCAGGATGAGCGGCACCCGCATCGCCGTCATCGCCAGGCCACCCCAGACGGTGTAGCCGACATAACCCGACATGCGGCGGCTCGTTTCGCTAAAGTCGGCGAGGAAGATGATGGCGCTGACGCCGAGCATGAACCAGAGCGCGGTAACGATATAGCGGCGGAAGAAATAGCGGCCGAGCGTCGAGAAGATCATGCCGCACCTCCACCCGAGCGCGCACGGAAGCGGCTCTGGATGTTACGACTGATCCTGTTGATGCTCGTGCGGATAAGGCGCGGCGTCGAGAACTGGCGGTTCGTCGCGAGCATGTAGATGGCGATCGCCATGCTGGCGACCGGCACGAGGTAAGGCGCAAAGGCATAGGCCGGATGGCGCTCGACGAGATTCGTGGCCGAGAAGCCGAGCCAGCGGATCAGGAAGGCGAGGAACAGCGCATAGACCATCGGATGCACCTGGCGCTGCCGGTGCGAGCGGGTGTTACCGGCGATCACCAGCGAGACGAGCGCGAAGGTGATCGGGAACAGCCAGTCCGAGAGGCGGCGGTGAAGTTCAGCCCGGTAAGGCGCCGGCGTTTCCTTGTAATACGGGTCGTCCGGATCCGGATTAAGCAGGAAGGCGAGGCTGCGGTCGGTCGAGTATTGCGGAAGGCCGCCCTGCGACTTCGCCATCGCCGAAAGGTCAAAGGCGTAGGAAACGAACTTGATGATGGAGATGCGGCCGTCCGCCGCCTTCCGGTGCACTTCGCCGTCGCGCATGGTGAGCGAGGTGCCGCTTTCATCGATCGAGCCTTCGCGGGCGTAATAGATGAGGTCGAAGTTCGGATCGCGATAGTCGACCACAAACAGGCCGCGCAGGACGCGACCGGAATGGCGCTCCGAGATCTGGACGTAAAGCCCGTCCTCGATGCTGCGGAAGGTCTTTTCCTCGATCACCGATGACAGGAGGTCGGCATAGGCTTCGGCCACCATCTGGCGGGCGGCAACCCGCGACGGCGGTTCGATGAAGTTGGTGACCGTAAACGAGAAGAGGCTGAGCAGGATGCCGAGCAGGAGCACCGGCCGGTAGATGATGCTGCGCGCCGAACCCGCCGCATCGATGACAGGTAGCTCCGAATCGTTGTTCATCGCCGTCAGCGTCTGGGTGATGCCGATCACCAGCGCGAAGGGGAGAACGACGGGAATGATGGTTGGCAGGATGAAGGTGGCGAGGGTCGCGAACGACCCCATCGACTGCCCCGTATCCGTGACCAGGTTGAGGCGCCCAAGCACCTGGATCGTCCAGATGATGGTGAGCACTGGGATCAGCGTCACCAGGAACATCTGGAAAATCCGGCGCAATATGTAGACTTCGAGAAGCTTCATGCGGCCTGGACGTCTAGTGTTGCGTCATCAGCGGACAAGATTCCCACCGCTGACAGTCGCGCCTATCTAAGCGATCAAAGTCAGGTTTGCGACAGGGCCCGCGTCACAAAGTTGTTTCCGGATTCGGTTTTATCGCGCGCTGTGACATTTGGAAACATATCGCGACCCCGGCGAAGACCACCGGGGACGACAGCCAGCCCAGCACGACGTCGGAAAAGAAGTGGCCGCCGAAGAAGGTTCGCAGCATCGGCGAGACGAATGACAGGATGATGAGCGGTATACCGACCACCAGCCGCAGCCGCTTTGGCATCAGCACGATCAGGCAGGCGATCCAGCCGGCGCCGGCCGCTTCACCCGAGACAAACGAGCAGTTTCCATCGCAGGCGCCGGAGAAATCGCCGGCGGGGGTGAAGAACTCGCGACCACCGAAGATATCCGTCTCGTAGGGGCGGGGGCGGTTGGAGATCTGCTTCAGGAACAGATTGACCAGCAGGTAAGGGCCAACGACCAAGGAAACGAGCGCGATCGAATAATCGCGCGTCTTGCGCCAGTTGTAGCCTGGCCCCTTGTGCTTGAGGTTGGCGATCAACTGGTAGAGGAAATAGACCGCCACCACGACCGGTAGGTAGAACAGGATCTGGCGGATCGCGACCAACAGCTTCAGCCGGGCATGAGGGAAGTGTCCGCAGATGCGTCCGGCTTCCGCTGTCGCACCACATGCCTCCGGCTCAAAGAACAGGTGCGAGACCGCGATGTCGATTTCCGGCACGAAATAGAACAGCGCCAGCAGCGCAAACCACAAGACAAGCAGCACCACGAACCATGTGGTGGGATTGGCAAATCCGCGGGGCGGCGGCGAGAACCTGTCGGCGGTTTCAGTCGTAAGCAACGTCATGCAGTCATCTAGTCCGTTCAATGTGGCGCCGGGCGGGCGTGTGCGCTCATTAGCCTATCCCGGATCGGAGCGGTATCGCTTTTGGGTCACGCTTCCTCTCCACCTGTTAGGAAAGCTTCCGTCGCCCTGGCGGACGGAAGTGTCACATCTCGCCCTTGAACTTGCGGCTGAAACCGCGATGATCGCCGCTTCCTCACGCAGCCCATTGGAGTCGCAATGTCCACGAAATTTGAGATCGCCTTCGCTTCTGCCACCAAGCTTGACGGTGGCCTCGCCATCCAGCTGAAGCTCAAGGGTGACGGGCCGGCTGCCGGTGCCGCCGAAGTCGATCCTGCGGGCGTCGTTGCCCGCGCTTCGGAAATTGCCAAGTTTACCGGCAAGTCCATGGGCGTTCTCGACATAATCGCGCCGCAGGGTTCGGCCGCCGACCGGCTGGTCGTGCTGGGGCTGGGCAAGGCGGATTCGCTGACGGTTTACGACTGGATCAAGGCAGGCGGCGCCGCTGCCGGTGCCGTGAAGACCATGACGAAAGTGACGGTGTTCCTCGACGCGCCGGGTGTGACGGTGGGCGGCGCGGAGGCGGCTGGCTTTGCGCTTGGGATGCTGCTGCGCGCCTACAGCTTCGATTCATACAAGACGAAGAAGAAGGACGACGAAGACAAGGTGCCGCAAACGGTGTCCGTCACCATTGTCACCGCCGCTCATGAGGCCGCCACCAAAGCGTTTTCCGGTGCCGAAGCGGTGGCTGGCGGCGTAACGCTGGCGCGCGAACTCGTCAACCTGCCGCCGAACGTGCTCGGGCCGGTGGAATTTGCCGACAAGGCAAAGCAGCTTGAGAAGCTTGGCGTCGAGGTGGAGGTCCTGACCGAGGCCGAGATGAAGGAACTCGGCATGGGCGCGCTTCTGGGCGTGGCGCAGGGTTCGGTCCGGCCGCCGCGGCTTGCGATCATGCAGTGGAAGGGCGGCAAGGCCGGCGAAGCTCCGCTCGCCTTCATTGGCAAGGGCGTGACCTTCGACACCGGCGGCATCTCCATCAAGCCGGGTGCCAGCATGGAAGACATGAAGGGCGACATGGGTGGCGCCGCCGCCGTGACCGGCCTGATGCACACGCTGGCGGCCCGCAAGGCAAAGGTCAATGTTGTTGGCATCATCGGGCTTGTCGAGAACATGCCGGATGGCAATGCGCAGCGCCCGGGCGATATCGTCACCTCCATGTCCGGCCAGACGATCGAGATCATCAACACCGATGCAGAAGGCCGCCTCGTGCTCTGCGACGCGCTCTGGTACTGCAACGACCGCTTCAAGCCGCGCTTGATGGTCAATCTTGCGACGCTGACGGGCGCAATCATGGTGGCGCTTGGCAACGTGCATGCCGGGCTGTTTTCCAACAACGATGCGCTGTCGGTCGAACTGACAGGCGCGGGCGAGGCGACCGGCGAAAAGCTGTGGCGCATGCCGCTCGGCAAGGACTACGACAAGATGATCGATTCCAAGTTCGCCGACATGAAAAACACCGGCGGCCGTTATGCGGGCTCGATCACCGCGGCGCAGTTCCTCAAGCGCTTCGTCGGCGAAACGCCATGGGCGCATCTCGACATTGCCGGGACGGCGATGAACTCGCCCTCCAACGAGATCAACCAGTCCTGGGGCTCCGGCTTCGGCGTGCGGCTGCTGGACGAGTTGGTGCGCGCCCACTATGAGAGCGAATGACTGAAATCCTCTTCTACCACCTGACCGAATCCAAGCTGGAAGACGCACTGCCGGCGCTCCTGGAAAAGAGCGTCGAGCGCGGCTGGAAGGTCGTGGTGCAAACGAGCACGGAGGCGCGCCGGGATTTTCTCGACGCGCATCTCTGGACGTTTCGGGAAGACAGCTTCCTGCCGCACGGTACCGACGAGGCACCAATGTCGGAAGCGCAGCCGGTGCTGCTGAGCGCGACAGGCGACAATCCGAATGCGGCGAGCGTCCGTTTCCTGGTCGACGGCGCGGAGCCGCCTCCGCTGGATGGCTATGAGCGAATTGTCTTCATGTTCGACGGTTACGATACACCGCAGTTGGAGGGTGCCCGCGCCCAGTGGAAGCGGCTGAAGACCGAAGGGCACACCCTGACCTACTGGCAGCAGACGGAAGAAGGTCGCTGGGTGAAGAAGGCCTGACAGGCCTTCTTCCGACTTTCAGGGCTGCATGATCGTCTGGCGCAGGAAGCTGTAGCCCATCGCCGCGCGTGCAGCCTGCTCGCCGGAATCACCCGCACCGCCGTGGCCGCCGGATCCATATTCATGGAACAGAGGCTGGTGGCCCTGGTCGATCAACCGCTTGGCAAAGCGCCGGGCATGCGACGGGTGCACCCGGTCGTCGTTGGACGAACTCTCGACATAGACCGGCGGATAGCTGGCCTCGCTCGCTGGCTTCACCTGGTGAAGCGGAGAATAACCCAGCATGTATTCGAGATCGGCAGGGTCGTCCGGATTGCCGTATTCATCCATCCAGGCACGGCCGGCCGGGAAGACGTGGAAGCGCGACATGTCAATGACCGGAACGCGGGTCCAGACGGCACCGAAATCCTGCGGATAACGCGTCAGCATCACGGCGGTCAGCAGGCCGCCATTGCTGCCGCCCGTGCAGGCGATCCGCGACGGTTTGGTATAAACGCGCTGCACCAGATCGCGCGCCACCGCAACAAAATCCTCGAATGCCTTGTGGCGTTGATGGCCCTTTGCCGAATAATGCCAGTCCGGCCCAAGCTCACCGCCGCCGCGGATATACGCCTGCACGTAGGCGCCGCCCTTTTCGAGCCAGAGGCCGTTATTGCCCGAATAATAAGGCGCAAGCGGTGAGGCGAAGCCGCCGTAACCATACATGAGCACCGGAAGCTTGCCCTTCGTCCAGGTCTTCGGCAGGACGATGTGGTACGGCACCTTGGTGCCATCCTCCGACGTCGCCTCCAGGAGTTCCGACGTCATTCCCCCGGGATCAAAATAGGCAGGCGCGGTGCCGGTGTGGACGAGCTCCGGTTGCCGGTCGTGATCTCGCAGGTCCAGGCGGTAGGTGCTGTAAGGCAGGAGGAAGCCCTGGCCGATCACCGTCAGGATCTCCTCGCCGAGCGTGAGATCGGCGTCGAGCAGGCGGAAGCTCACCGTTTGCAGTTCCGGCGGCAGCGGCAGTTGTTGCGGTTCTGCGCCGGGCTTCGTCAGGTCAAGCAGGAAGACCTGCGGCACCATGCGGTCGCTGACAATGAAGATCGCCCAGGTTTTCAGAAGCGAGAACTGTGCGATCGACTGCCCATCCTTCGGGGCAAACAGGATGCGCGGTTCACCCAGCTGTTCGGCGGCAAAGGGGGTGATCGGTTGGAGGACAAGGCTGCCCACCGGGAAGCGTTCCGCCGTCTTTGCCCGCCACAGTATATGGCTGTGGTTGATGGAGTAGTCGATTTCGACCGGCAGATCGAGGCGGCGGATCTTGCCCTCGGCGTCGCGCAGATGGGCGCTGGCCTTGCCGATCTCGTGACCGATCGCGAAGACCTCGATCGGGCGCTCGTTCTCCTTGCCGCCCCAGAACAAGGGACTGATGGAAAAGGCCGAGCCGTAGACATCGTCCTTGCCCGCGGCGAAATAGATCTCGGCGTCCTGGGGTTTCTGGCCGCGCTTGAGGCGGCGTCCCACCCGTGGCCAGCCGGAGCGGGTGGCAGACTCCTCGTCGATCGAGCCGAAATAGGCGATCTCGTCACGGCTAAGCCAGCTTGCATGCGAGCGTGCCACCGGCGTGTCAAAGCCGCCTTCGACAAATGCTTTTCTTTCGGTGTCGAACTCCACCAG
This sequence comes from Neorhizobium turbinariae, assembly GCF_023223505.1. Lineage (NCBI taxonomy): Bacteria > Pseudomonadati > Pseudomonadota > Alphaproteobacteria > Hyphomicrobiales > Rhizobiaceae > Neorhizobium > Neorhizobium turbinariae. Next base: position 152,244 of record NZ_JALPRY010000018.1, on the reverse strand, counting down.
CCGCAGCAGGTCGGATCCGCCATCGGAAAGGACCAGCAGCACGCGCGTCGGCTCGAAGGGGCAGGTAATGGCACCTGAATAGATCCAGCGTTTGCCCTCAGTCTGGCAGTAGGCGTCAAGATCCAGCACCGTTTCCCAAGGGGCATTCGATCGCGGCTCAAGGTCGGCGGGCAGGCGTCGCCAGATACCGAGCGGGTTATCCTTGGTGCGGTGATAATCGAACAGCCAGGGGCCACGGCGCGAAGGGACGATCAGCCGGTCCTCCCGCTCGATCATCGACTTGATGCGGTCCCGGTCTTGTTCGAACTCCGGCGTCTTCAGTTTCTGGTCGGATGCTTCGTTCAATTCCGCCACGAATGACAGGGTGTTCGGGTCGGTGTCGTTTTCCAGAAACAGGTCCATGGCAGAGGTCTTTCGAATGCGGGGAACGGGGTGTCGCTCAGGCAAGATCGGTAAGGGCGAAGTCGTTGCCGACGTAAAGCAGCGGCTGGCCGGCTGCCTTGGCGCCGGCATAAACAAAGCAGTCGCCGAAGTTGAGCTTGGCCGGGTGGCGGCCCTTGCCGTAGCGGGAGAAGGCATCGATGGCGGCAAGTGCCGTCTCGCGTGTCGCCGGAAGAACCTCTACCCGAAGTTCCGCCAGGAAATCCTCAAGCAGGTCGACGGCTTCCCTGACGTCAATCTTGCGTCGGCTTGCGAGAACGCAGGCCGCTTCAAACATCACAGCCGGCGCAGTACTGAAGCTTTGGCGGGACGTCTCGATAGCGGTGGCGATGCGGTCATAGTCAGGACCGCCGACGAAGTATTCGACGATCGCGGAGGTATCAAGGAACATTAAATGTCCCACATTTCATCGAGGAACTTCTTCTCGTCGAAATCAGGATTGGGCGTACCCATGGACTTGTAGCGGTCCTGCAAAGCCTTCAGCCGCTCGGCAAGCGGCTTTTCGGGTTCTTCTGCGGGCTTGGCAGTTTCGACGACCTTTTCCAGCGCCTGGCGGATGGCATCCGTCTTGGTGGGGGCGTTCAGGATCTGGCGGGCCTGCTCGGCGAGTTGGTTCACCCGCTCGTCACGGACATACAGGGGCATGGCGGCACCTTGTGAATATACATCGAAGGTAGTGTATATTCACAAGCGCTACAAGCCTGGCCGGTAACTCAGCCGGCCATTGCCTCCTCGTATTCGGCGGACAGCATCAACCATTCTTCTTCGGCGGCCGAGAGCTTGGCGGCCGCTTCGCCACGCTCCTTGGCCTTGGTTGCGGCCTTGGCCGGTGCCTTTTCATACAGCAGAGGGTCTGCAAGCTCTTTATCAAGAAGCTGAATCTGCTTCTCCAGCTTTGCCGTTAGCGCCTCGATTTCGTTGATCTTTTTCTTGAGCGGCGCAAGCGAGGCGCGCTTTTCGGCATTCGCCTTGCGCTGTTCGGCCTTGTTGGCCGGCTCGTCCGAAGACGTCACCGGCTTCTCATCCTTCTTGCGGCCTGCCGCGACGATCAGATCGCGATATTCCTCAAGGTCGCCTTCAAACGGCTTCACCGTTCCTTCGTTGACGAGCCACAGCCGGTCGACGGTCGCCTCGATCAGGTGGCGGTCGTGGGAGATGAGGATGACGGCGCCGTCATAGTCGTTCAACGCCTCGATCAAGGCGCGACGGCTGTCGATGTCGAGGTGGTTGGTGGGCTCGTCGAGGATCAGCAGGTTCGGTGCGTGGAAGGCGGCAAGCCCCATCAGCAGGCGTGCCTTCTCGCCGCCGGAAAGATCCTTGGCGGCGGTCGCCATCTTTTCGGTCGCCAGCCCCATCTGCGCGACACGCGCACGCACCTTGGCTTCCGGCGCATCCGGCATCAGCCGGCGGACGTGATCGACCGGCGAGGCATCGGGAATAAGATCGTCAAGCTGGTGCTGAGCGAAAAAGCCGATCGACAGCGACGGCGCGAGCCGCATCTCGCCGCCGTCGGGCTGCAGTCGACCGGAGATCAGCTTGGCGAAGGTCGACTTGCCGTTGCCGTTCGAGCCAAGCAGCGCGATCCGGTCGTCGTTGTCGATGCGGAGCGTGATGTTCTTGAGGATCGGCTGGCCGGGCGTGTAGCCCACCGCGCCCTTGTTGATGACGACGATCGGCGAGGCGGGCTGCTTTTCCGGCGCCGGGAAGGTGATCGGCTGGACGTGATCCTCCACCACGGCGGCCACCGTGCCCATGCGTTCCAGCGCCTTGATGCGGCTCTGCGCCTGGCGGGCCTTCGACGCCTTGTAGCGGAACCGGTCGATGTAACTCTGGATGTGCTTGCGGGCCGCGTCGCTCTTGGCCTTCGCCTTCATCTGCAGTTCGTCAGCCTCGGCCTTCTGCCGTTCAAAACTGTCGTAGCCGCCGCGGTAGAAGGTGAGCTTCTTCTGGTCGAGATGGACGATCGAATTGACCGCGTTGTTGAGCATGTCGCGGTCGTGGCTGATGACGATGACAGTGTGCGGATAACGGCGCACATAGTCCTCAAGCCACATCGTGCCTTCAAGATCGAGATAGTTGGTGGGCTCGTCGAGGAGCAGCAGGTCGGGCTCGGCAAACAACACGGCTGCCAGCGCCACGCGCATGCGCCAGCCGCCGGAAAAGGACGAGGCGGGGCGCAGTTGCGCTTCAGCATTGAAGCCAAGGCCGGCGAGGATGCTTGCCGCGCGCGCTTCCGCCGAATGTGCGTCGATATCGACAAGTCGCATCTGGATCTCGGCGATACGGTTCGGATCGGTCGCCGTTTCGGCCTCCTTCAAAAGCGCCGTGCGCTCCTTGTCGGCGGCCATGACGATCGAGATCAGCGAGTCCTCGGTGCCTGGGGCTTCCTGCGCCACCTGGCCGATGCGCGCGTTGCGCGGGATCGTTACCGAGCCGCTTTCGGCCGCAAGATCACCGGTGATGACGCGGAAGAGGGTGGACTTGCCGGCACCGTTGCGGCCGACAAGGCCTGCCTTCGTTCCAGCCGGCAACGTGACGCTGGCATGGTCGAGAAGCAGGCGGCCTGCGATACGGGCGGAAAGGTTGGTGATCGTGATCATGCGCGGGGTTTTGGCGCAATCCCGCGGTGAAGGCAAGACGGCGGGCGATCATGCCGAGCGCCGCTGTCGTGTCTCGTCTCAGGCGCGCTTCAGGTCGCTGTGGACCACGACCGGCAGGCGCGGATTGTTGCGGGAGACCTCGAGCGCCGCGGTCGCCTGCAGCCGAAGTTCCGGCGGCGAATAGGCATCCGACGTCAGCGACGCGCCAATTGCAAGCGTCAGCGCCGGCGCCCCTTCTGTAACGGCGAAGACCAGATTGTCGGCGATCGATGCCGCAAGACGCTCGGCGATCGGCTGCACGCTGTCACGGGTAACGTCACTGAACAGGAAGGCAAACTCGCCTTTGCCGATGCGCGCGAGGAAGTCGTTCTTCTTGACGGACTTGCGGAAGATGGCAGCCGCCTTCTTCACCAGCCGGTTGGTGGCAGGCTCGCCATAGGTCTGGGCGATATACGGCAGGTCGCGGAGCGAAACGATGAAGAGTGCGACATCGCGCCGGTCCCCCTCTGCGCCATAAAGCGCTTCCAGTCGCTCGGTCAGTGCTGCATGGTTGGGCAGCGTAGTGAGCCGGTCGCGCAGTGTCACGGTACGGGCGGAGAGCGCCTCACGCTCGGCTTCCGCAAGGCGGTCTGCGGCTGCACGCAGGGTCGCTTCGAGCTCGGTTTCTGCAACCACGGCATCCGACAGCGAGACACTCAGGTATTCGATCTCGGCCAGGATATCGGCCGGACCGGCGTTGCTGTCGTTGCGCAGGCTGCGCGCCACCGTTTCCAGCACCCGTGCGAAGCCCTGCTTCTGGGCCACGCCGCTTGCCATCTTGTCACGAAGCTCGTCGAGCAGCTTGATCTCCTGCTCGCGGCCCTTTGGCGGGGTAAGCGCCACGAAGCCGGCGAGTTGGTGGCGGATGCCGATTTCATCGAGCGTGGCCTGCGACGGCTCTTGCGGCAGCGACAGGACTTCCTTCGAGAGTGCAGGGTCCGCCCCTGCGAGGGCATCGTGGAACAGCTCGTAGTTGCGCGGCAAGCCGTCGACGCCGAGCTTGGCCATGTATTGAACGACCGCCTGCAGGTTCCGGTCTTTTGTTCTCGCAGCGTCACCCGCCATCTCTCGCCCCCTGGAGCTGTTTTCTTGTGCGCAAAGACGTGCCGGAGGGCCTTTAAAATATGCTGAAAACGCCGCCCGCACCTGTCGCTAGGGTTAAGGGAAAATGACGAGGCACTCGCGCACAGATGGTGCTCATCAACATTCTTCACTGGTGCATTGGGCCCACCTTCGACATGATGGAGGACCAGGAGATGGCAGGAGGAAACGAATGACGAGAATTCTCTATTCCCTTTGTGGCGCCGACGAGAGCCGGCCATTTTCACCGCACTGCTGGAAGGTCGTTCTGGCGCTGCATCACAAGGGGCTGGATTTCGTGGAGCGGCCTTCGCCCTTCACCAAGATTTCCGAGATCGAGGGCGGTTTCTCCCGCACCGTGCCGATCCTGCGGGATGGCAACGAACTGATCCGCGACAGCTTTACGATCGCGCTTTATCTCGAGGACACGTATCCGGACCGGCCGACGCTGTTTGGCGGGGAGGGGGGCAGGGCGCTGTCGCGCTTCGTTGAACGCTTCACGCAGACGGTCGTCCATCCGGCAATCAGCCAGTTCGCGCTTCCCGACATCCACGACATGCTGGGCGAAACCGACCAAGTGTATTTCCGCGCCAGCCGCGAGAAGATGATGGGCAAGTCGCTGGAGGAAATCCGCGCAGACCGGGACGCCGCGGTGGGAAGTTTTGCGGCAAAGCTCGACCCGGTGCGCCACACCTTCCGCTACCAGCCTTACCTTGGCGGGGAAGGGCCACTGTTTGCCGACTACATCCTGTTTGGCGCGCTGCAGTGGATGCGCATCACGACCGGCGCGCAGGTGCTGACCCATGACGACCCGGTGCAGGCCTGGTTCGAGCGTTGCCTTGACCTCTATAACGGCGTCGGGCGCAGTGTCGCGCCGGCGTGAAAATGCCGGAACCCCCTTGTTTCCGGTGATGCGGGCGGGTAAAGACCGCCCACTTTCTCCGAATTATCGGGCCAAGAGGAACGAAGGGTAGAACAATGGCGATTGAACGCACGTTTTCGATGATCAAGCCGGATGCCACCAAGCGCAACCTGACCGGCGCCATCACCAAGGTATTTGAAGACAACGGCCTGCGCGTGATCGCATCCAAGCGCGTCTGGATGAGCAAGCGCGAAGCTGAAGGCTTCTACGCCGTTCACAAGGACCGTCCGTTCTTCGGCGAACTCGTTGAAGGCATGACCTCTGGCCCGACCGTTGTTCAGGTTCTGGAAGGCGAAAACGCCATCCTGAAGAACCGCGAAATCATGGGCGCCACCAACCCGGCAAACGCCGAGGAAGGCACGATCCGCAAGACCTTCGCACTGTCTATCGGCGAAAACTCGGTTCACGGTTCGGATGCTCCGGAAACCGCAGCTCAGGAAATCGCCTACTGGTTCTCGGAAACCGAAATCGTCGGCTGATCGCCGCGTTCTAAATAATTGAAGAAAGCCGGGGCCAGCCCCGGCTTTTGTGTTTTGTACCTCAGGGACAGTTCGCCGCCTTGGCGTAATCGACGCTGCCATCTGCGCGGTAGACATCCGGATTGGGCGTGTAGCCGGGGCCGACCACCAGCGGCTTCGATGGCATCATCTCCGCCTGGTCCATGTTCGAGGTAATTGTAGTCTCGATCGTCTGCAGCAGGCGGTCGTTATTGCCGACGATGCGGATGGAGACAGCGTAAGGCCGATCCTTACGCACGCATTTGAGTTCCGGGCTCTCCAGCACGACCTTTTCCATCGCCGGAAACAGCTTCTGCCGGACCACGAGCGGATCTCCACCTTGCGGGTTTTCGAACGAGGCCTCGGCATAGGCACCCTCCGGAAAGGGGGCGGTCTTGCGTAGCGTCACGACATAGTTTGCGGCCGCGACACGGTAGTTGAAGATGAACACCCGCCCGGAGAGTTCGGCGATCGGCGCGTTCGCCTCCCGCTGGCAGCCGGCAACGAGCAGCAGCACGAACCCGAACGCGAGGACGCGGCGCATCATCATGCGGTTTTCTCCCTGGAGCGGTGGTAGTGGCGGCTTGCCTTGACCCGGTTGCCGCAGACCGCCATGTCGCACCACTGGCGGCTGCGGTTCTTGCTGCGGTCGATGAACAGCCAGCCGCAATTGCCGCAGATCTTCAGCCGCTCGACCTGACCGGCCGAGAGAAGCCGCAGCGCCGAATGCGCGGTGGCGGCATCAAGCGTGTTGCCGGTGGACTGTCGCAGGTTGTGCGCGATCGCCTCCAGCAGGTCGGCGAGCAGGTGGGTCGTCTCCACCCCTTGGACGCGGGCGCGGAAGTAGCAGTCGATGGCCTCACGCAAGGCGAGGAAACGCGATTGCCGTTCCTGCGGCACGGGGAGGATATCACCGAAAAGCGCGCGTTCGGCGCAGAAGCACTGTGCCGCATCAGCAAAGCTTTCGAGTTGTGCGGGATCGGCAAATCGATCCGTCCTGCGCTCCGGCTGGTGGCGCAGGATCACGCTGTTTGCAACATCCAGCGCCAGCGCGCCGCCGGCGAAACGGTGTGGGGTCCATAAAAAACTCATGGGGTAATATAACTGGTAAAATTCATTTTGCCAGTTATAGATGATCGCGCTTAGAGGAGGTGCCATGGCCTATCTGCTGCAGCAACTGGCGAACGCGGTGCCGCTTGCGACGCTTTATGCAGCCTTGGCGTTTGGCTACTCCCTTGCGTTTGCAGTGACGAAGCGTGCCGACATCACCTATGGCGCGATCTTCGCTTTTTCAGGCCACCTTTATCTGCTGAGCGCGCATTTTGGGTGGGACCGCCTGTGGCTGACGCTGCCGGCGGCGCTTGGCCTGGGCGCGGTCACGGCGCTGGCTGGCGGGGCGGCGGCGGGGCTGACGGTGGGCCAGGTGGTCATGCGGCCGCTGGCGCGCATTTCGCCCAATGCGGTGATTGTTGCGTCTCTCGGCGTGTTGATGGTGTTGATGGAGGGCGCGCGGCTGGCCTCCGATACACGCGAACTCTGGTTGCCGCCCTTCCTCAACAGGCCGGTGATCCTATGGCAGGCCGGCGGATTCCCGGTGACGCTGACGCGCATCCAGTTGGTCAACGCCGCCGCAATGCTGGCGCTGGTTGGCATCGGCTATGGGGTAATCCGGCATAGTCGTTGGGGCAGGTTGTGGCGCGCCGTCGCCGATGATGCCCGAGCCGCAGAACTCTGCGGCACGTCCTCTGCCCGCGTTTTTGTCGGCGCCTATGCCGCCGCCGCGCTCTACGCCTCGCTGTGCGGCATCCTCGCCACCTCGCATTATGGCACGATGGATTTCGGTGCCGGGTTGCTGTTCGGGCTGAAGGTCGTGCTGATCGCAGCCGCCGGCGGGCACGACAGCCCACTCAGGGCGGCAGCCGGCGCCGCGGTCGTCGGCTTGGCGGAAACGCTCTGGAGCGGTTATGGCCCGATCTTCTGGCGTGAACTGGTTGTGGTCTCCGTGCTCGTCCTGGTGCTGGTAGTCAGCCGCCGGGAACGAGAGGTGCCGTGACCTGGAACTGGATTTCCTGCGAAAGAGCCGCTACATCTGGCAAAGCTGATGGAGTGGCCCATGCAAGTGACAATACAGGCTGCCAAGATCGACCTATCGGAACTCATCGAACGCGCCAAGGCGGGAGAGGAAGTCATCATCGCAGATGGGCGGACGCCGGTAGCGAAGATCGTTCCGATGCGGAAAAACACATTCAGGTTTGGCGTACTGCAGGGACAGCTTCCAGGTGATGGGCCAGATTTCTTCCAACCCATGGAAGAGGATGAGCTCGCGCGCTGGGAAGGCATCGCTTGAGCGCCGTTCTGCTCGACACCCATGCCTGGGCGTGGTCGATGTTGGGGCAGGACAGACTTTCAAGAAGCGCGGTTGAGGCGATCAGCAGTGCTGATATCGTTCTCGTGAGCCCTGTCAGCTTTTTCGAGATCGGCCAGAAGGTGCGCCTCGGAAAGTGGCCGGCGATGGCACCGTTTGTCGATCAACTCCCGGACATCCTGGACCAGCAGGGGGCCGGAACAGCTCCGCTCGATCCGCGGATCTGCCTGCGCGCAGCGATGATGGACTGGTCCCATCGTGACCCGTTCGACCGCCTGCTGGCTGCAACCGCCTTGGAGAATTCCGTTCCGCTTATATCAGCAGACCAGGCCTTCGATTCACTCGCAGATGTCCTGCGCATCTGGTAAGGGACTGGCGCTATTTCGTCTACTGCCACTTCTCGCGTGCCGCGTCGTCGGCATCCTTGGCCGGGACCCATTCGCCGGCCGTGCCATCGGCAGCGTGTTCCTTCTTCCAGAAGGGGGCGGCGGTTTTCAGGAAGTCCATCACGAAGTTGGCGCCGTCGAAGGCTGCCTGCCGATTCGGTGCGGCTGCGATCACCAGCACGATGTTTTCACCCGGCAGGATCTTGCCGTAGCGGTGGATGGCGGTGAGCCCCAGCAGCGAAAACCGTGTCATCGCCAGGTCGGCAATCCGTCGCATCTCGGCTTCGGCCATGCCGGGATAATGTTCAAGCTCCAGCGCAGAAAGTTGGCCTTGCTCGTCACGGCATAGTCCGGTGAAGGTGACGACGGCGCCGATATCCTTGCGACCGGCTGTCAATGCGTCGATCTCGACCTGCAGGTCGAAGTTCTCGGACTGGACGCGGATAGTGGGCACCGTCATGTGCGACCTCCTGGCCTTGCGACCGTCGCGGGCGAGCATGGGAGGCGCTCCACCATCGGGATCAGCCGCCGGTCATTGGCGGGAAGATGCCGATCTCACGGGCGCCGGCGACCGGCTCGTCGTGCTCGACATGCTCCTGGTTGATCGCGACGCGGATCACGTTGGTGTATTGCAACGCGTTCTCGTACTCTTCGCCAAGCCCCTTCAGGTGCTCCAGCAGGTCACGCACGGTAACGACGCTTTCCGGAAGGACGATCTCTTCCTCGCCCTTGCCGATGCGTTCGCGAACCCAGGCAAAATAAACCAGATTGACCTTCATTCTTCGTCCACCAGGTGTTTGACCCCCGCACGGAAGTAGTCGTAGCCGGTGTAGAAGGTGAGGATCGCCGCGATCCACAGCAGCGCGATGCCCATTTCGGTCGTGTAGGGCACGATCTTGTCGCCGGCGGGGCCCGCCAGCAGGAAGGCGATCGCGACCATCTGGATGGTTGTCTTCCACTTGGCGATCCTGGTTACCGGCACGGATACCTTGAGTGCGGCGAGATATTCGCGCAGGCCGGAGACGAGGATTTCGCGGCATAGGATGGTGATGGCGGCCCAGAGCGACCAGCCGGCGATCGTCTGGTCGGCGGCGAGGAGCAGGAGGACGGCCGCGACAAGCAACTTGTCGGCGATCGGATCGAGCATGCGGCCGATATTGGAGGTCTGGTTCCAGATCCGGGCGAGGTAGCCGTCGAGATAATCGGTGATCGATGCGACCGCGAACAGCACGAGGGCGGTCCAGCGGGCGACGTCGGAGCTTTCGAGCTGCCCCTCGATGAAGAAGCAGCCGACGATGACCGGCACGGCCAGGATGCGCGCATAGGTGAGAAGGTTCGGGATGTTGTATGCGCGGGAAGCCATAGCGGACCTGTACTTATGTTTGCCTCTAGTTGAGACTTTGAGCGACGAGCGTCAACCGCCCAACAGCCATTTACCAGAGATATGTATCGCTGCCGAGACGGGCCGCAACTGGATGGACTAACGCCAGCTCAACCCGCCCGGTTTTCGTGGAAGTGGTTGTAGATCTGCTTCGCCACGGCCTCTGAAATGCCCTCGACCGCCATCAGATCACTGACGCCGGCGCGCGACACGGCCTTGGCCGTTCCGAAATGTTGCAGGAGCTTGCGCTTGCGGCCGGGGCCGATGCCGGAGATCTCGTCGAGCGGATTGCGGACCATCTCCTTCTTGCGCCGCGCCCGGTGGGAACCGATCGCAAAGCGGTGCGCCTCGTCACGCATGCGCTGGATGAAATAAAGCACCGGATCGCGCGGGGGCAGGGAGAAGTCGCTGCGTCCATCGGCGAAGAAGCGCTCGCGTCCCGCGTCGCGGTCGACACCCTTGGCGACACCGATGGCGGTCACGACATCACGGATGCCGAGTTCGTCGAGGATGGCGCGCACGGCGGTCATCTGCCCCTGGCCACCATCGATCAGGATGAGGTCCGGCCAGGCGGGGAAGCCCGAGTCGTTGATGTCATCCGATGTCGATGCGGCCGTGGCGGATTTGCTGCGGTCCGGGATGCCTTCTTCCTTGATGAGGCGGGAAAAGCGCCGGGTCATGACCTCGCGCATCATGCCGAAGTCGTCGCCCGGGGTGATGTCCGTCGATTTGATGTTGAACTTGCGGTACTGGTTCTTCACGAAACCTTCAGGCCCCGCGACCACCATGCCGCCCACCGCATTGGTGCCCATGATGTGGGAGTTGTCGTAGATCTCGATGCGGCGCGGCACGTAAGGCAGAGAGAAAGTCTCTGCGAGGCCCTGAAGCAACCGCGCCTGCGAGGCGGTTTCGGCGAGCTTGCGTCCATGAGCTTCGCGCGCATTGGCGAGCACGTGGCCCACGAGATCCTTCTTTTCGCCGCGCTGCGGGACCGAGATCGAAACTTTGTGGCCAGCCTTCTCACAAAAGGCCATGGCGAGCAGGTCCTGTTCCTCGACGGTCTCGGATAGCAGGATCTGCTTCGGCACCGGCTTGTCGTCGTAGAACTGTGCCAGGAAGGCATTGAGGATCTCGGCACCCGACATCTGCGGGTCGGCCTTCGGGAAATAGGCCCGGTTGCCCCAGTTCTGGCCGGTGCGGAAAAAGAACACCTGGATGCAGGAGAGGCCACCTTCGTGGTGGATGGCGAAAACATCCGCCTCCTCGACACCGGCCGGGTTGATGCCCTGGTGGCTCTGGACATGCGAAAGCGCCGAAAGCCGGTCGCGATAGATCGCTGCGCGCTCGAAATCCAGGTCTTCGGATGCTTCCGCCATCTGCGCCGCAATCGCCGCCTTCACGTTCTGGCTGCGGCCGGAGAGGAAGTCCTTTGCCTCGCGCACGAGTGCTGCATATTCCTCGTCGCTGATCTCGTGGGTGCAGGGACCGGAGCAACGCTTGATTTGATAAAGAAGGCAGGGGCGGGTGCGGCTTTCAAACACGCTGTCGGTGCAGGTGCGCAGCAGGAAGGCGCGCTGCAGCGAATTGATCGTGCGCCCCACGGCCGCGGCCGATGCGAACGGCCCGAAATAGTCGCCCTTGCGGGCGCGCGCGCCGCGATGCTTGAAGATCGCAGGGGCGCGATGATCGCCGGTGATGGTGATATAGGGAAACGACTTGTCGTCGCGCAGAAGCACGTTGAAGCGCGGGCGCAGCCTTTTGATGAGGTTGGCTTCGAGCAGCAGCGCCTCGGTTTCCGTCCGAGTCGTGACGAATTCCATGTGCGTGGTTTCGCGCACCATCCGCGACAGGCGGTTGGAGTGGACGCGGCCCTGCGCATAGTTGCTGACCCGCTTCTTGAGGCTGCGCGCCTTGCCGACATACATGACGTCGCCGGCTTCGTTGAACATGCGGTAGACGCCCGGCGCATTCGGCAGGTGCTTGACGAACTCGGCAATGAGTTCGGCGCCCTTTAGTCCGCTCTCGTTGCGAAGACCTTCGTTCCAGTCGATCGACGCGACGGGGCCTGCGCTCTCGCTTGGCTCGGGCAGCGCCAGATCGTCTTCGTCGTCTTCGGTCTCGTCATAGAGAACGCCGCCATCAGGCAGCTTCGCTCCGTTCATTCCTCAGTCTCCGCCAGCGCCGATGATCGGCAACTGGTTCTTTCGGGCGGACAGATGATGCCACCATTCTTCGCAATGTCATTTAAGCCGGTGAATCACCGCCCGTTTCAGCTTTCGGGATGTCCGCTAGAAATAGTGACTCGGGCCCTGGATTGAAAGCCACGCTTGGCGGCGGAGGAAGGCAAGAGGATGCTGACCCTCAGGAACCGCGCCACAACAAGGCAGGAAACGGGCAGGCGAGGGTGGCGGAGCCATTTGCCAGCCATGGAGACTGTCGATCCTGCTGTTTTGCACCCGTGATTTCTTCGCATTACCATCGCGATAAACCCGCGAAACTTGGCTTCCAAGTGAATCGTGCCTGGCCCATCGGATGCAGTGGCGGCACGAGTTAATATATTGACGTGGTTCGACTTGAGTATTAACTTGGAATATACAGTTGTGAAGATTGTAATACTTATGATAACGTATAGTTAGGGTTAAGGAAATACCTGTTGCGATACAGCAACATCCAATTTTCGCCATGCGCGCGCCACAATCAATTCACAATTCGGCTCTTTCAATTCCTCAATTGGCCGCCACATTCGTCTCCAGCGGGCAGGGAACATTTGTCGCGGCCTTCGCGGCGGCTCCCGGCACAGCAGTAAAGGAGAAAATTGTATGCGTATTCTCATCGCAACTCTGATGGCATCGGCAGCCAGCTTCGGCGCATTTTCAGCGGCCAATGCAGCAGATGCCGTTGACGAAATCCCACAGGCTCCCGTTGCCATTGAAGAAGCAGCCCCGGTAGCAACCTGGGAAGGCTTCTACCTCGGTGGTTACGGCCAGTACAACTGGGGCCGTTTTGGCGGCGCTGGCGACCGTGACGGTCAGTTCGGCGGCGGTGCATTCACCGGTTACAACTGGCAGTCTGGCCAGATCGTGTACGGTGTCGAAGCTGACCTTGGCTACAGCGGCAACGAAAACAACACGATCGAAGGTTTCCGTGGCGAAGCCGGCTGGAACGGCTCTATCCGTGGTCGCGTCGGTTATGACCTGAACCCGTTCATGATCTACGGTACGGCTGGTCTGGCGCTCCAGGACAACGAACTCAGCGACGGCACGACCTCTGACAGCAAGACTGGTGTCGGCTACACGGTTGGTGCAGGTGCTGAAGCCTTCGTCACGAACAACATCACGGCTCGTGTCGAATATCGTTACACCGACTACGGCACGGATCGTTACGACCTGTCCGGCGGCTCGGTTTCGAAGGGCTTCGACGACCACAGCGTTCGCCTCGGTATCGGCGTCAAGTTCTAAGCAGCAAGGCTGGATTAAAACAAAAGGCCCGGATGCAAATCCGGGCCTTTTGTTTGTTCGGTCGAGCTTGACGCTCAGGCCGATGATTTCATCGACGCATAGTCGACGAAGCGCTTGGAAAACACATAGGTCCAGGCGGCGAGCTTCGGACGACCACCCGCCCATTGCCCGTCAAAGCGAAGATCGAGGTAACCGATCAGCGAAGCAAGCGCGAAATGGCCGCCATGCAGCTTCTTGCCGGTCTTCGGCAGGTTGTTCTCCAGGTAATCGAGACCGCGCACGACCTTGCCCCACTGCTTGTCGATCCACGGCTGGTGCACCTTCGACTCGTCGCGTGAGCGACGCTCGTAGACGATGGCGAGCAGGCAATCGAGGATACCGTCGCATAGCGCCTCGAGCACCTCGGCTTCGGTGCGCTTGGCGTCCTTCTTCGGGTAAAGCTTGCCGCCCGACATGCGGTCGAAGAAATGCATGATTGCGACGCTGTCATAGATCGGCGGTTCGCCATCGCGGATCAGCACAGGGATCTTGCCGAGCGGGTTGTTGTCGGTGAGCTCTGGCGGCGCGGCGTTGGTGTCCGTCTTCACCTCGGTGATCTCGATGCCGAGATAACGGGCGGCCATGCGAGCCTTCGCCGAATAGGGGGAGGCGGGGGAATAAAGCAGTTTCATGGGTTCCTCGGTTGTTCCTCTGGTTTTCCTCTGGGGGCTTCTCTTGTTGTCTCAACGCGCCGGCGGCATGGTCACGTTGCTGATCCGGCAGCCGCCGCGATCGACTTCCGCGCAGTCGCGAAAGCGCAGGTCCTTGGTCAGGCAGATGCGCACCTCCTCGAGCCGCCGGCCTTCGCAGCTCGTGGCGATGCCGCGGCGACTCATGCCGGGATTGGCGGCAACGAACTTCTCCTCGATCGCGTCCGTTGAAAGGGTGAGCGCGGCGCGGCCCGAAGCGAGATCATCCGGGATGCGGATGCGGTTGAAGGCTTCGCGGGTTTTGGCGAGATACTCCCGCTGGGTGAGGCCGGTGCAGCTTCCGTGCTTGCGCCACTGGTGGCCGATCAGCCCCATGGACGGCATGATGTCCATGAATGGGCGGCCGACATTGTTTGGAACGCGCGCTGGTTCGCCGCTGGAGCAGAAATCCGGATAACCTTTTTCGTATTGCGGCCAAAGCCCATGGACGACGAAGCGAAAATTCTTGTCGGTGCCGCATTGGTCGCGGTTGCCGCTGCTCTGGGCGGCGCAGAAGGTCGGCGACCATGACAGCGACAGGACATAGAAGTCGAATTCTCCGGCGCGTTCGCCGCGCCGTTCCTGTGTCCGCTGCTGGGAAAACGCCGCGGTAGAACCGAGTGCCACCAGGACGGTGAGGGCGGCGGCAAGAAGGGAAGCGGTCGCTCTAGGGGTAAAGGCCATGGTCAATTCTCGAAGATTTGGAACGCGTTATCATCTTTGAAGGTTGAACAACCGTGTACCGGATGACTACACTAGCGCGTTCCGTTCAGGCAGGGCGGGAAAGATGCGGAGATTGGCAAGGCTGGATGGCATTAAAGAAGTACCTGTGGCCGGCGATAGGCGCCCTGACGATAGCGGTTTCGGCTTGGCTTCTCTACAAGGAATTGCGTGGTCTGTCGCTTGACGACCTGGGCCAAAGCCTTGAGGCCATCACTCCGGGTAACTGGGTTCTGGCAGGACTTTCGACGCTTGTCGCTTATGCCGCGCTTGCAGGATACGATCGCATCGCGCTGATGCACCTGGGCAAGAAGGTCGACTGGTGGTTCATCAGCATCTGTTCCTTCACCACCTATGCCCTGTCCCATAATGTCGGTGCGTCCGTCGTTTCGGGGGCGGTGGTCCGCTACCGCGCCTATTCCTCCAAAGGCCTGACGCCGGCCGAGATCGGCGTGCTGATCGCCGTCTGCTCCTTCACCTTCCTACTCGGCACCCTGCTGCTTGCAGCACTGGTGCTCATCATCGAACCCGAACTGGTTGAAAGATTCGCCGACGTGGTGCCGATGGAAGCGACAGCCGGCACCGGTTTCTTCCTGCTGTTCCTGATTGCGCTGTATGTCGGGGCAAGCTTCCTGAAGCTTCGGCCGCTCAAGCTCGGCAAGATCAACATCTTCTACCCGTCGCCGCGGGTGGTGCTGCCGCAGCTCATCATCGCACCGATCGAGCTGATCGGCGCGGCAGG
The DNA here is from genome assembly GCF_023223505.1 of Neorhizobium turbinariae. Lineage (NCBI taxonomy): Bacteria > Pseudomonadati > Pseudomonadota > Alphaproteobacteria > Hyphomicrobiales > Rhizobiaceae > Neorhizobium > Neorhizobium turbinariae. The sequence continues at coordinate 136,885 of NZ_JALPRY010000018.1, read as the reverse complement.
CATCATTTATTTCGCGCTGCCGGAGGCCGGCAACCCGGGCTTCCTGATGATCCTCGGCATCTTCCTGGTGTCATTCTCGGCGGCCTTGATCTCGCACGCGCCGGGCGGTCTCGGAATCCTCGAACTCGTCTTCCTGATGGGGCTGCCGGACATGAACCAGGCCGACGTGATCGCCGCCCTGCTCGTCTTCCGCCTGTTCTACCTGCTGATCCCGTTCGTGATGGCGCTCGTGGTGATCGTGGTTTTCGAACGCTCGAGGTTCCGCTCGGAGACGCTCGCCGAGCCGGAGCAGCAAAAGCTGGAAAACTCCTGACCGCTACTCACCGTGCAGCCAGAAGGCGCGCTGCGAGGCGAACCGATCCTGGGCCAGCACCGACTTCAGGACCGGCAGCATGGTGTGCAACTCATCCTTCAAAGTGAAGGGCGGATTGACGATCACCAGGCCGGAACCGCTAAGGCCTGTCGTTTCGCGGTCGCTACGGACAGTGAGTTCGGTGCAGAGCATCTTGGGGATGTCCAGCGCTTGCAGTTCCTCATGGAAGGCCTTGATCGGTGCGCCCTTCTTGATCGGATACCAGAGGCAATAGGTGCCGCCGGCAAAACGGCGATAAGCATTGGCCAAGCCGCTGACGAGGCGGCCATACTCGCCTTCTTCCTCGAAGGGCGGATCGACCAGGATGACCCCGCGCTTTTCCTTGGGCGGAAGATGTGCGCCGAGTGCCAGCCAGCCGTCCAGCTGCGTCGCGCGGACCTGGAAATCGCCTTCGAACAGGTTGTGCAGGCGGTGGTAATCCTCGGGATGCAGTTCCATGGCCGACAGCCGATCCTGCGGCCGAAACAGCATGCGGGCGAGCTTTGGCGAACCAGGATAGAGCTTGATCGCGCCCGTCGGGTTGAGTTCGCGGATGGCAGAAAGATAGGGCTCCAGCAGTTCGGTTGCCGGTGCGGGTAGCTCAGCCTCAAGTACCCGTCCGATGCCGTCGCGCCACTCGCCGGTCTTTTGTGCCTCCTCTGACGACAGGTCATAGAGCCCGATGCCGGCATGCGTGTCGAGCACGCGGAAGGCCTTTTCCTTGTTCTGCGCGTAGCGGATGATGCGCGCCAGCACCGCATGCTTCAGGACATCGGCGAAATTGCCTGCATGGTAGATGTGCCGGTAGTTCATGATCTTGCCGTCCGTTGAATTTCTTTGCCGCGGTGCGAAAGACGCTTTTTGCGCGCCTTGCCTTGCCATATAGAAAAGCCATGAACGTTGCGACCCCCATCATTGCAGAAGTCACGCCGGCCAAGCGCAAGATTGGCCACAATTCCGTTGGCCATACGGTCTGCCCACATGACTGTCCCTCCGCCTGCGCGCTTGATGTCGACTTGACCGCGGACGGCCGGATCGGCCGGGTTCGCGGCTCTGCGGACAACAGTTACACGGCCGGCGTCATCTGCGCTAAGGTCGCCCGCTATAGTGAGCGGATCTACCATCCGGACCGGCTGATGGTGCCGACGCGCCGCATCGGCCGCAAGGGCGAGGGCGCCTGGCAGGAGATCTCCTGGGAAGCGGCGCTGGACGAGGTCGCCGATGCCTTCGTGAAGGCGGAAGCACGGCACGGTTCGGAAGCCGTGTGGCCATACTTCTACGCCGGAACCATGGGTCAGGTGCAGCGTGACTCGATCGAGCGGCTGCGGCATGCCAAGAAATATTCCGGCTTCTTCGGCACGATCTGCACCAACATGGCCTGGACCGGCTATGTGATGGGAACAGGGGCCCTGCGGGGGCCAGATCCGCGCGAGATGGCAAAGTCCGATTGCGTGGTGATCTGGGGCACCAACGCGGTCTCGACGCAGGTCAACGTGATGACCCACGCGATCCGGGCGCGCAAGGAGCGCGGCGCCAAGATCGTCGTCATCGACATCTACGACAACCCAACGATGAAGCAGGCGGATATCGCGCTCACCGTGCGTCCCGGCACCGATGCCGCGCTCGCCTGCGCCGTGATGCACATCGCATTCCGCGATGGTTACGCCGACCGCAGCTACATGGACCTGTTTGCAGACGATCCCGTCGGCCTTGAAGCGCATCTGAAGACAAGGACGCCGGAATGGGCGTCCGCCATCACGGGCCTGTCGGTCGCGGAGATCGAGAAATTCGCGCGGCTTGTCGGAACGACGAAGCGCACCTTCTTCCGGCTCGGATACGGTTTTGCGCGCCAGCGCAACGGCACCGTGGCCATGCATGCCGCGCTCTCGATCGCCACGGTGTTGGGCTCCTGGCAATACGAAGGCGGCGGCGCCTTCCACAACAACGGCCAGATCTTCCGGCTCGACAAGTCCGAACTGATGGGCACCGCCTACAAGGACCCGGACATCCGCATGCTCGACCAGTCGCAGATCGGCCGGGTGCTGACGGGCGACGCGGAGGCACTTCGACATCGCGGGCCGGTGACGGCAATGCTGATCCAGAACACCAACCCGATGAACGTGGCGCCTGAACAGCGTCTCGTCCGCCAGGGCTTCATGCGCGACGACCTGTTCGTGGCCGTCCACGAGCAGTTCATGACCGATACGGCGCAGGTTGCCGATATCGTGCTGCCGGCCACGATGTTCTTGGAGCACGACGACCTTTACCGAGCCGGCGGGCAGCAGCACATCCTGCTCGGGCCGAAGGTGACAGAGCCGCCGCCAACGGTGCGCACCAATCTCTTCGTCATCGAGGAACTGGCAAAGCGCCTTGGCGTCGATCACTTTCCGGGCTTCGGGCTCGACGAGCGCCAGCATATCGACAAGATCCTGCAGGCGAGCGGCTGGGGCAGCTATGACGAGCTGAAGCGCGACCGCTGGATCGACGCGCAGCCGGATTTCGAGACGGCCCATTACATCAGGGGCTTCGGTTACCCGGATGGGAAATTCCGCTTCAGCCCGGATTGGAAGAACGGTCCGTCCCCGGACAAGCCGCCGGCGAATGTCGGCCCGCAGGGGCCGTACGCGCAACTGCCGCGGTTCCCCGACCAGGTGGATGTCATCGAAGTGGCCGACGCCGAGCATCCCTTCCGGTTGGCCACATCGCCGGCGCGAAGCTTCCTCAACTCCTCTTTCAGCGAGACCAAGAGCTCCTACGAGCGGGAAGGACGGCCGGAAGTGATGATCGAGCCGACCGACGCGGCACGCCTCGGGATCGTTGACGGCGATGTCGTGCGGCTTGGCAACCAGCGGGGCGAGGTCAGGCTTCATGCGCGGCTCGTGCCGGGCGCGCGCCCCGGTGTGCTGATCGCCGAAGGGCTGTGGCCGAACAGCAAGCACCTCGACGGCGAGGGGATCAATGTGCTCACCGGAGCCGATGCCGTGGCGCCTTATGGCGGGGCGGCATTCCATGACAACAAGGTCTGGCTTCGCAAGGACGCAGCATGACAGATGCCAATGATCGGGTGAAGATCGTCGGCGAGACAACGCTGTCGGACGGCTGGACGCGCCTTTCAGACTTCGAGATCGACTACACGGACCAGCGCGGCGAAACGCAACGGCTGAAGCGCGAGATCTACCATCGCGGCGAAGCGGCAGCGATCCTGCTGCATGACCCTGAGCGAGACACAGTCGTCCTCGTCAAGCAGTTCAGGCTGCCGGCGCATCTGCTCGGCGACCCGTCCTGGATGATCGAGGTTCCGGCGGGACTGCTGGACAGCGACCAGCCCGAGGAAGCGATCCGCCGAGAGGCGCTGGAAGAGACGGGATACAAACTGCGCGATGTGCGCTTCCTGTTCCGGGTCTATATGTCGCCCGGCGCGATCACCGAGAGGGTGCATTTCTTCTACGCGCCGATCAGCCAGTCCGACAAAACGGAAGAGGGCGGCGGGCTCGCGGAAGAGCACGAGGACATCGAAGTGCTCGAGGTCATGGTCTCGGATGCCATGGCGATGATCGAGCGAGGCGAGATCTGCGATGCCAAGACGATCATGCTGCTGCAGTGGCTGCAGTTGAACCGCGGAAGTCTCGGTTAGGCGAGCAGCGGGCAGCCAGCTTGCAATGCGGCGGCGGCCAACCGCTGGTCGAGCGTCGCGAGCGCAAGCTTCCGCTCCAGCGCGAGTGTCAGATAGGCGGCGTCGTAAGCAGACAAGCTGTATCTTGAGCCGAGATCAAGAACCGCAGCATCATCATTGACTGGTATGGTCAGAATGTCGGAGCGGCGAAGCTTTGCAAGAGCCTCCTTGGCCTGCTCAACGCTGATACGTTTTCGTCGGCAGGAGACTGCAAGAACGTTTCGAACCTCATACCAGAGAAGATCCGGCGCGATGGCGCCAAACTGTTGCAGCCTGTTGAGTGAGACTTCACTGAGGGCTTGCTCCTCGTCAGGAAGGACCCAACTGCAAACAACGGAAGCATCCACGACAAAGAGCGCCACTAACGGCGGCCTTCGCTTTTCCACTCCAGTATTTCGTCAGTCTTGACCTTTGGCATGGTCCTTCGAAAATCGCGTATGTCCTCGATGAGGGCGCGGCGGCGCTCCTGTTCTTGCTTGGGAAGTTCGCCTGCATCGCCCAAGTCTTGTTCGGGCGCCGATGCCAATGTGGTCAGCCGCGCGACCGGGGTATCACCTTTAGCCAAGATGACATCTTCGCCAGCCTCGACCTTCGCGAGAAGTTCAACGAGATTAGCGTCAACGACATTGACCGTGATCGTCATGACCATGCTCCATCCTAGGATGAGGCCATTCTCAAGGTGGCGGGGAACTGCGTCAAGCAGAAATCAAGACACCGCTCTGCAAGCTGGTATCACGCAAGTGGTCAAGCACCACGCGTCCATCCTCCATGCGGGCTTTCCCGTCCGCCAGGAGCTGGAGCGCAAGCGGGTAAAGCTTGTGTTCGACCGTCAGCACGCGGGCGGCGAGCGAATCGGCCGTGTCGCCGGGCATGACCGGAACCGCAGCCTGGGCGACGATTGGACCTTCATCCATGCCTTCGGTAACGAAATGCACCGTGCAGCCGGCAATCTTCATGCCGGAATCGAGCGCCCGCTGGTGGGTGTGCAGTCCCGGGAAGAGCGGCAGCAGCGAGGGATGGATGTTGATAATGCGGCCCTCATAACGGCTGATGAAGGCGCTCGAGATCAGGCGCATGTAGCCGGCAAGGCAGATGATGTCCGGGCGGATCTCATCGAGCGCTGACAGAATGGCGGCTTCGTGCTCTGCCTTGGTCGAAAAGTTCTTCCGCTCGAAGACGCGTGTCGGAATCCTGCGCGCTTCCGCCTTGGCCAGGCCTGCCGCAGAAGGCTTGTCAGAGATGACGGCAACGATCTCGGCAGGGAAATCCGGTTGGTTGCAGGCATCGGCCAGTGACAGCATGTTCGAGCCGCCGCCTGAAATGAACACGACGACGCGCTTGCGCCCGCCAGCCGTCCGCGCCGCAGGCTCGCTCATAGGCCGAGCGTGCCCTTGTAGACGACGCCGGCGCCACCTTCGGCGCGATCGGTCATGCGGCCGAGCGGCACGACGAGCTCACCTTCGCGGGTGAGCACATCGGTAACGGCCTGCGCATTCTCGGCGGCCACGACGATGATCATGCCGATACCGCAGTTGAAGGTGCGCAGCATTTCCTTGGGCTCGACGCCGCCTGTCTTGGCAAGCCATGAGAAGACCGGCGGAACGGGGATGCTATCGAGATCGACTTCGGCCGAAAGGTTCTTCGGCAGCACGCGCGGAATGTTTTCCGGGAAGCCGCCACCGGTGATGTGGGCGAGTGCCTTCAGTGCACCCGTCTCGCGGATCGCCTTCAGGAGCGGCTTCACGTAGATGCGCGTTGGGGTAAGCAGCGCTTCGCCGAGCGACTTGCCGTCCATGAAGGGGGCCGGAGCATCCCAGGCAAGTCCCGAGATCGAAACGATCTTGCGAGCGAGCGAGAAGCCGTTCGAATGGACTCCCGACGAGGTGAGGCCGAGGATCACGTCGCCGCTGGCAATATCGCCGACCGGCAGCAACTGGCCGCGTTCGGCCGCGCCGACGGCAAAGCCGGCGAGGTCGTAGTCGCCATCCGAATACATGCCGGGCATCTCTGCGGTCTCGCCGCCGATAAGCGCGCAACCTGCCTCGCGGCAGCCGGCGGCAATGCCCTGCACGATCGCCGCGCCTTGTTCGGGATCAAGCCTCCCGGTCGCGAAATAGTCGAGGAAGAACAGCGGCTCGGCGCCCTGAACAACGAGGTCGTTGACGCACATGGCCACGAGGTCGATGCCGACCGTGTCGTGGAAGTCTGCGTCGATCGCGATCTTCAGCTTGGTGCCGACGCCATCATTGGCCGCAACCAGGATCGGATCGGTGAAGCCGGCGGCCTTCAAGTCGAAGAGCCCGCCGAAGCCGCCGATCTCTCCATCGGCACCGGAGCGTCGGGTGGAGCGGACAGCCGGCTTGATCTTCTCGACCATCAGGTTGCCCGCGTCGATATCGACGCCGGCATCGCTATAGGTCAGACCGTTCTTGCCCGCCTCGCTCATCATCCATCTCCAATGATTGCCATAGCGGCTCGCAATTGCATGGCACGCACGGATATGCAAGCGGCGCGGCAGGTTTTGAAGGCTTTTCACAGTTTGTGCGGCGCATCAGCCTTGTGCTTGACCTTGAAGGGGGCGCCGATCATATCCCTTAGCCCAAGATACACCCAAGGAGCGATCATGCCCTACCATATCAGCGGCGCCAGTCTGAAGCGCTACGTCCTGTTCTGGGTCGGCATGCTGGTCGTGACCATTGTCTTCCTCTGGCTGTTCCGGTCCATCCTCCTGCCGTTCGCGGCCGGCATGGCGCTCGCCTACTTCCTCGACCCGATCGCCGACTGGTTCGAACGCCGGGGCCTCAGCCGGTTGATGGCAACCGTGCTGATCCTCGTCAGCTTCGTCCTGATCTTCGCGCTGTCGCTCATGCTGGTGATCCCGATCATCATCAGCCAGTTCACGCAGTTTGCCGCAGCGCTTCCGGGCTACATCACGCAGTTACAGCAGATCATTTCCAACCCTGAGAATTCCTTCCTGCCGCCCTGGATCAGCAGCCAGATCGAGACGGTGAAGCAGAATTTCTCCGACGTGCTGAGCCAGGGCGCTGGCTTCATCGGCTCGCTGCTCGGGCAGATCTGGAACTCCGGCAAGGCGATCGTCGACGTCGTGTCGCTGCTGATCGTCACCCCGGTCGTTGCCTTCTACATCCTTCTCGACTGGGACCGCATGATCGCCAAGGTCGACAGCTGGATTCCGCGCGACCAGGTGAACACGGTCCGCGAACTGGCTCGCGAGATGGATTCCTCGGTTGCCGGATTCATCCGTGGCCAGGGCTCGCTCTGCCTGATCCTCGGGATTTATTATGCTGTCGGGCTGTCGCTCGTCGGGCTGAATTTCGGCCTGCTGATTGGCTTCGTGTCCGGCATGATCAGCTTCATCCCCTATATCGGCTCGCTGATCGGCCTCATCCTGTCGATCGGCGTGGCGCTGGTGCAGTTCTGGCCGGATTATCCGTGGATCATTGCAGTCGCCTGCGTGTTCTTCTCAGGACAGTTCATTGAAGGCAACATCCTGCAGCCGAAGCTCGTTGGTGAAAGCGTTGGCCTGCATCCTGTCTGGCTGATGTTTGCGCTGTTTGCCTTCGGTGCGATGTTCGGCTTCGTCGGGCTGCTGATCGCCGTACCGGCTGCGGCTTCCGTCGGCGTGCTTGTACGCTTCGGAATGTCGCGGTATCTCGACAGCGACATCTATTATGGCCGCGCTGCAGCGCTTCCCTGGGAGGCGGACGGAACGTCACCACAGGCGCTGGAGCACGACGGCCAACCGGCGCAGACCGATGCTGCGCTTACCACCGTGGCGGAAGAAAAATGAGCGCGACAAACGGACACGACCGGCGCAAGAGCGAGCAACTGCCGCTGCAGTTTGCGCATGACGCCGCAAAAACACGCGATGACCTGCTGGTCTCCGAGCGGCTTGCCGCAGCGGTAGCGATCGTTGACGAATGGCCGGTTTGGCCGTCGCCGGTGGTGGTGCTCGCCGGCCCCGTGGGGTCCGGAAAGTCCCATCTTGCGCACATCTGGAAGGACAAGGCGGGCGCCGCCGACATTCATCCGGTCGAGGGTTCGGATGCGGCGATGGTGGCCGCACAGGTACCTGTTCTGTTCGAGGATGCCGAGCGGCGCGGATTTGACGAGGCGGAGCTCTTCCACGTGATCAACAGCGTGCGCCAGCACAACCAGACGCTTCTCATCACCTCCAGGCTCTGGCCCATGTCCTGGGGCGTGGAACTGCCTGACCTCAAGTCCCGGCTGAAAGCGGCCACCGTGGTGGAGATCGGCGAGCCTGACGAGGAGCTTCTGTCGCAGGTGATCGTGAAGCTCTTCGCCGACCGCCAGCTTTATATTGATGACAAGCTGGTGGCCTATATCGTGAACCGGATGGAGCGCTCGCTCGGTGCCGCGCAAACCATCGTCGATCGGCTCGATCACCTGGCGCTTGCCCGCGGAACGAGGATCACCAGGCCGCTGGTTGCGGAGGTTCTGTCCGGCTTCGGAAATGCGGAAGCCGCCGATTGACTGTGACAATGGGCTCGTCGAAGTGTACCCTTCGCGGAGCGCAGGAGGGATGGACGAGATGGATTCGATGGTAACGGAGACGCAGCAATCCGCAGGCGAAGGGGAGCCCCCAGCGCTTGATCTGATGAACAGCCCCGACCGGTTCATCAACCGCGAATTCTCCTGGCTGCAGTTCAACCGTCGCGTCCTCGAAGAAACGCTGAATACCGCCCATCCGCTTCTGGAACGGGTCCGCTTCCTGTCGATTTCCGCTGCGAACCTCGATGAATTCTTCATGGTGCGGGTGGCGGGCCTTGAGGGACAGGTGCGACAGGGCATCAGCGTGCGCAGCCCGGACGGAAAGACGCCGGCCGAGCAACTCGATAACATTCTGCAGGAGATCGACAACCTGCAGATGGAGCAGCAGGCGTCGCTTGCCGTGCTGCAGCAATATCTCGCCAAGGAAGACATCCTGATCGTGCGGCCTGCCGCGCTTTCGGCAGAAGATCGCGCCTGGCTCGCCACCGATTTTGACGAAGACCTGTTTCCGGTGCTGACGCCGCTGTCGATTGATCCGGCGCATCCGTTCCCCTTCATTCCGAACCTCGGTTTCTCCATGGGCCTGCAGCTTCACAGCAAGCACGGCAAGGAACCGATGACAGGCCTGTTACGCCTGCCGACGACGCTCGACCGCTTCATCCGCCTGCCGGACGAGGGTACGACGATCCGCTACATCACGCTGGAAGATGTGGTTGGGATGTTCACCGATCGCCTGTTCCCGGGCTATGAGGTGAGGGGCGCCGGCACGTTCCGCATCATCCGCGACAGCGATATCGAAGTCGAGGAAGAGGCCGAAGACCTTGTGCGCTTCTTCGAAACGGCGCTGAAGCGCCGCCGTCGCGGCAAGGTCATCCGCATCGAGACAGATTCCGAAATGCCTGCCTCGCTGCGCCAGTTCGTGGTGCAGGAACTCGGTGTCCCGGATAACCGCATCGCCGTCCTGCCGGGCCTGCTCGCGCTCAACACGATGTCGGAGATCGCTAAGGCGCCGCGCGACGACCTGCGGTTCGAGAGCTACAACGCTCGCTTCCCCGAACGCGTGCGCGAACATGCCGGCGACTGCCTGGCTGCGATCCGCGAAAAGGACATGGTGGTCCACCATCCGTACGAGAGCTTCGACGTGGTGGTGCAGTTCCTCATCCAGGCGGCCCGCGACCCGGATGTGCTTGCCATCAAGCAGACGCTCTACCGTACCTCCAACGACAGCCCGATCGTTCGTGCGCTGATCGACGCCGCCGAGGCCGGCAAGTCGGTAACCGCACTGGTGGAGCTGAAGGCGCGATTCGACGAGGAAGCGAATATCCGCTGGGCCCGCGATCTGGAGCGCGCTGGCGTGCAGGTTGTGTTCGGCTTCATTGAGTTGAAGACGCATGCGAAGATGTCGATGGTCGTGCGCCGCGAGGATGGCCGGCTGCGCACCTACTGCCATCTCGGCACTGGCAACTACCATCCGGTGACGGCGAAGATCTACACCGACCTGTCCTTCTTCACCTGCAACCCGAAGATCGCCCACGACATGGCGAATGTCTTCAACTTCATCACCGGTTATGGCGAGCCGGAAGAAAGCATGAAACTCGCCGTTTCGCCCTATACGCTGCGGCCACGCATCCTGCGCCATATCGAGGAAGAGATCTGCCACGCGCAGAACGGCAAGCCGGCAGCGATCTGGATGAAGATGAACTCGCTGGTGGATCCGGAGATCATCGATGCGCTCTATCGGGCGAGCAATGCAGGCGTCGAGGTCGAACTCGTCGTGCGTGGCATCTGCTGCCTGAGGCCGCAGGTTCCGGGGCTCTCGGAAAACATTCGCGTCAAGTCGATCGTCGGCCGTTTCCTCGAGCACAGCCGCATCTTCTGCTTCGGCAACGGGTATGGCCTGCCGTCCGACAAGGCGCTCGTCTACATCGGCTCCGCCGACATGATGCCGCGCAATCTCGACCGCCGCGTCGAGACGCTGGTGCCGCTGCTCAACCCGACCGTCCACGAGCAGGTCCTGTCGCAGATCATGCTCGGCAATCTGATTGACAATCAGCAGAGCTACGAGATATTGCCCGACGGCACGTCGCGGCGCATGGAAGTGCGCAAGGGAGAGGAACCTTTCAACGCGCAGCACTATTTCATGACCAATCCGAGCCTGTCAGGGCGCGGCGAAGCCCTGAAGTCGAGTGCCCCGAAACTCATTGCCGGCCGGATGTCCGGACGCAAGATTTAGCCACAGAAAAGCACATATGGTACGATCTGAAGCCCAGGGGCGCCTTCCGGGGATTGTTCCTGTCTCCGTCATCGATATCGGCTCCAACTCCGTTCGCGTCGTGATCTACGAGGGCTTGTCGCGCTCGCCGACGATCCTGTTCAACGAGAAGGTGCTTTGCGGGCTGGGCAAGGGGCTCGGCTCCAACGGGCGCATGGATGACGAAGGCGTGGAGCGGGCGCTTGCGGCGCTGCGTCGCTTCAAGGCGCTGTCGAATCAGGCGCGCGCGACGGAAGTGTATGTGTTGGCGACCGCGGCCGCCCGCGAGGCCTCCAACGGCCCTGAATTCATCCGCCAGGCCGAAGAGATCCTCGAACAGGAGATTCAGGTCCTGTCGGGCGAAGAAGAGGCGCGCTATTCCGCGCTCGGCGTCATCAGCGGCTTTCATGAGGTCGACGGTATTGCCGGTGACCTTGGCGGCGGATCGCTCGAACTCATCGACATCAAGGGCCAGGACTTTGGCCGCGGCGTCACCCTGCCGCTTGGCGGTTTGCGGTTGTCGGAGTCGTCCGGCCAGTCGCTTTCCAAGGCGCGCAACTTTGCCCGCAAGCAGGTCAAGAAGGCGCATTTCCTGGAGCAGGGGAACGGCCGGACCTTCTACGCAGTCGGTGGCACCTGGCGTAACATCGCCAAGCTGCACATGGAGATGATCCAGTATCCGCTGCACATGATGCAGGGATATGAACTGTCGCTTGAGGAAATGCAGAACCTCCTCGAGCAGGTCATCGCCGCCAAGGACAGCAAGGAAGGGCCATGGCAGGTCGTGTCCAAGAGCCGTCGTGCGCTTCTTCCCTTCGGCGCGATTGCGATGCAGGAAGTCCTGAGTGTCATGAAGCCGTCGAAGATCAGCTTCTCGGCCCAGGGCGTTCGCGAGGGTTACCTTTATTCGCTGCTGTCGGAAGAGGAGCAGCAAAGCGACCCGCTGCTGGTCGCGGCAGACCAATTGGCGATCCTGCGCGCCCGTTCACCGGAGCATGCCCGCGAGCTTGCGGACTGGACCGGCCGCATGGTCGAAGCCTTCGGCGTCGACGAGACTGAGGAAGAGGGCCGGTACCGGCGCGCCGCCTGCCTGCTTGCCGATATCAGCTGGCGAGCGCATCCGGATTACCGGGGCTTGCAGGCGCTCAACATCATTGCCAATTCCTCCTTCGTCGGCATCACCCATGCCGGACGCGCCTATCTGGCGCTCGCGAACTATTATCGCTTCGAAGGGCTGCATGACGATGGCGCCACCGGTCCGCTGGCCGCGATCGCGACGCCGCGCCTGCTCGACCTCGCCAAGCTCCTGGGCGGGCTTTTGCGCGTCGTCTACCTGTTCTCGGCTTCCATGCCCGGCATCGTGCATCACCTGAAGTTCGCGCCGGCCTCGTCGCCTGACCTTGATCTGGAGTTTGTCGTCCCGCACGAATACCACGATTTCGCTGGTGAACGGCTCAACGGGCGCCTGCAGCAGCTTGCCAAGCTGACGGGCAAGAAGCTCGCCTTCAGGTTCGAATAGGCTCGTCAGAAGGCTGCAAATCCGGCCGCGTCACCCCATCTGAGGACCGCAGGGTTTTTGAGAACGGGATGAGCATGGCAAGGAAGCACAAGCAGGACGTCGTGTCCTGGTATCAGCAGCCGGAACCGGACATCTGCCCGCTTTGCAACCGGCTGATCCCTGCAGACCAGCGCGACGAACACCACCTCATTCCGAAGAGCCGCGGCGGTCGGCAAACGCAGGCGCTCCACAGGATCTGCCACAGGCAGATCCATGCGCTCTTCGATGAAGCGGAGCTTGAGAAGTCGTATTCGACTGTCGAAGCCCTGCTTGAACATCCGCAGATGGAGAAGTTCGTCAGATGGGTACGCAAGAAGCCGCCTGGCTTCTACGACGGCACCCGGCGGAGCAATCGACGCAAGGAGAAAGGTTAGTCGCCGGCGGTTTCGAGATCGACGGCTTCCACCTTCTTGTTGACGAAGCGCAGTGCGACACCGCCATTGATGAGCTTCAGCGCCGTGTTGCCGAACAGGTCACGACGCCAGCCGTTCAAGGCGGCGACCTCGGCATTCTCGCCTTCGGCTGCGATCTTTTCGAGATCATCGGTATTAGCGATGATCTTGGCAGCCACGCCTTCGCGGTCCGAAATCAGCTTCAGCAGGACTTTCAGCAACTCGACTGCGGCTGCCGTTCCTTCCGGCACATGCACGTGCTTGGGCGCATGCGGCATGTCTGATTTCGGAAGGGCGAGGGCGGCATTGACCGCCTCGATGATCGCAGCGCCCGAGGCAGAGCGTTCCCAACCCTTCGGGATCGTGCGCAGGCGTGACATGGCTTCAGTGTCCTTGGGCTGCTGCTGGGCGATCTCGTAGATCGCATCGTCTTTCAGCACGCGCGAGCGTGGCACGTTGCGGTTGCGCGCTTCCCGTTCACGCCATGCGGCCACGAACTTCACCACCGCAAGTTCGGTCGGCTTGCGCAGCCGGGACTTCAGCCGCAGCCAGGCGTCGTCAGGGTGAAGGTCGTAGGTGTTGGGAGATTCCAGTACCGCCATTTCCTCGGTCAGCCACAGTGCGCGGCCTTCGCGCTCCAGTTCGGCCTTGAGATAAAGATAGACGTCGCGAAGGTGGGTGACGTCAGCCAGCGCATATTCCAGCTGCTTTTCAGACAGCGGGCGGCGGCTCCAGTCGGTAAAGCGGGACGACTTGTCGATATGGACGTTCTTCGTGCGGCTGACGAGCTGGTCATAGGAAACGGAGTCGCCGAAGCCGCAGACCATTGCGGCAACCTGGGTATCGAAGATCGGGTGCGGCACGAGATTGCCGAGATGGTAGATGATCTCGATATCCTGCCGCGCCGCGTGGAAGACCTTGGTGACGGAAGGATTGCCCATCAGCTCGAAGAAAGGCTTGAGGTCCAGCCCTTTTGCCAGCGGATCGATCAGCACTTCCAGATCAGGGCTTGCCATCTGGATCAGGCAGAGCTGCGGCCAGAAGGTCGTTTCTCTCAGGAATTCAGTATCGATGGTGATGAAGTCGGATTTTGCAAGCTTAGTGCAGGCTTCTTCGAGAGCGGCGGTCGTTTCAATCATCGGTTCTTCACGCTTGTTTGATCAACCTTCCTTTCCCTTCCGGTCGCATATGTCAATACGAGTCACGGCCTATCCTGGCGTTCATCCTTGTCAGCCGGAGCCGCCAGGCGGTTGAAATAGGCCGAGGTTCGCAGCAGCGAGCGGAACCGCCAGGTGCGTTTTGCCGGTGGCACCGGGGGGCGCGCCTTCATCCGCCGGAGCGTGAAGACCAGGAAGGCGAGGAAGATAAAGGACGTATAGGCGAAGAAGGCGCGGGGGCCATAATATTCAAGAAGAATAGAGGCGAGCAGCGGCCCGACCGTTGCACCGAGCGACCAGTAGAACAGCAGCCCGGCCGAGACCAGCGCATGCTCACCGGGCTTGGCGTAGTCGTTGGCATGCGCCGAACACAATGAGTAGAGCGGCATCGAGAAGGCGCCGAACAGGAAGACGCTGATGATGTTGGCCGTCTCGTTGGAACCTGCGCCAAACGACATGTAGGCGCCGGTGATGATGGAGCCGACCGTGGTCCACAGGATGACGCGGCGCCGGTCGAGCTTGTCGGAATAGATCCCGAGCGGATATTGCAGCACGACGCCGCCGATGATGCCGGCGCTCATGAAGGTGGCAATCGAGGTGATGCTCATGCCGATCGCCTCGGCGTAGATCGGCCCGATATTGCGGAACGCGGCCATGGAAAGCCCGACCGATATGACGCCGATCACCGAAAGCGGCGAGATACGCCACACGGCCTTGAGGTCGAAGGTTAGCGTCTCCGGCGGCGCCGGGCTAGACTTGTCGGCGACCGAGATCGGCACGAGGGAGAGCGTCAGCGCCATTGCGATAATGTTGAAGATGATCGGCCCGGGTATGCCGACCGCCGGAATGATGTATTGCGCGACAGTGACCGAACTCAGGTCGACGAGGCGATAGACGGAAAGGGTGCGGGCGCGGTTGGCATTGGTGACCTTGGCATTGATCCAGCTTTCGACTGCGGCGAACAGGCTCGCCACGGCGATGCCGGTGACGAAGCGCATTGCAAACCAGAAGACCGGGTCGATGATCATCGACATGGCGATGGCAGCCACTGCCGATATCGCGGCCATTGCTGCAAAGGTGCGGATATGGCCGATCTGCCTCAGGAGCCGGGTCACGTAGACACAGCCGATTGCGAACCCGACGCTGTAGCCGGCGCCGATCATGCCGATGATCGATGGTGAAAAACCTTCCGCCGAGCCGCGCAGCGCCACATACGTTCCCTGCAGGCCATTGCCGCCAATAAGGATGCCGGCTGTCACGAGGAGGGGGATCAGGGGGCGGATATGCGACATGTAGGTCCTGCCGGAGGGCGTGAGGCTTGCCGATGCGACTCATTCGCCGACGCGCGGCTTGTCGCGAGTCCTAGCGGAAGAGCAGGCTCGATGTCCCGACGATTTGCGGGCAAAATCGGTTCAGCCTTGACAAAGCATGTCCATCATGCGCTTTTCCCGCCGATTTTCCTTTAAGCCGGCCGGCCTTGCTTCGCATGCCGATGGCCGCAAGAGCACCAGTCCAGGAACTTGAAAATGCACCGTTACCGCAGCCACACCTGTGCCGCCCTTCGGAAGACCGATGTTGGCTCCACCGTCCGCCTTTCAGGCTGGGTGCACCGCGTGCGAGACCATGGCGGCGTCCTCTTCATCGACCTGCGCGACCACTACGGCATGACCCAGGTCGTTGCCGACCCGGACAGCCCGGCCTTCAAGGTTGCCGAAACGGTTCGCGGCGAGTGGGTGATCCGCATCGACGGCGTGGTCAAGGCCCGCTCCGAGGACACCGTGAACAAGGGCATGGCGACCGGCGAGATCGAACTCTACGCGCAGGAGATCGAAGTGCTGGCCGCGGCCAAGGAACTGCCGCTGCCAGTCTTCGGCGAGCCGGACTATCCGGAAGACGTCCGCCTCAAGTACCGCTTCCTCGACCTGCGTCGTGACACGCTGCACAAGAACATCGTCAAGCGCACCCAGATCATCGCCGCCATGCGCCGCGAGATGAACAATGTCGGCTTCACCGAATATTCGACGCCGATCCTGACGGCGTCTTCGCCGGAAGGTGCGCGCGACTTCCTGGTGCCGAGCCGTATCCATGAGGGCATGTTCTT
Organism: Neorhizobium turbinariae; assembly: GCF_023223505.1. Taxonomy (NCBI): domain Bacteria; kingdom Pseudomonadati; phylum Pseudomonadota; class Alphaproteobacteria; order Hyphomicrobiales; family Rhizobiaceae; genus Neorhizobium; species Neorhizobium turbinariae. The sequence continues at coordinate 120,868 of NZ_JALPRY010000018.1, read as the reverse complement.
TGCGCTGCCGCAGGCGCCGCAGCAGTACAAGCAGTTGCTGATGGTGGCGGGTTTCGACCGCTACTTCCAGATCGCGCCGTGCTTCCGCGACGAAGACCCGCGCGCCGACCGCCTGCCGGGCGAGTTCTACCAGCTCGACCTCGAAATGAGCTTCGTCACCCAGGAAGACGTCTGGACGACGATGGAGCCGGTGATCCGCGGCATCTTCGAAGAATTTGCCGACGGCAAGCCGGTGACCAAGGAATTCCCGCGCATCCCGTATGACGTCGCGATCCGCAAATACGGCTCCGACAAGCCGGACCTGCGCAACCCGATCGAGATGCAGGCCGTCACCGAGCATTTCGCCGGCTCCGGCTTCAAGGTCTTCGCGAACATGATCGCCTCGAACCCGAAGGTCGAGGTCTGGGCCATCCCGGCCAAGACCGGTGGCTCGCGCGCCTTCTGCGACCGCATGAACGCCTGGGCCCAGAGCCAGGGCCAGCCGGGCCTCGGCTATATCTTCTGGAAGGAAGAAGACGGCAAGGTTGGCGGCTCCGGCCCGCTCGCCAAGAACATCGGCGAAGAACGTACCGAAGCGCTGCGCGTCCAGCTTGGCCTGGAAGCGGGTGACGCCTGCTTCTTCGTCGCCGGCGACCCGGACAAGTTCTACAAGTTCGCAGGCGAGGCGCGTAACCGCGCGGCCGATGAACTGAACCTTTCGGACAAGGACCAGTTCGCGCTGTGCTGGATCGTCGACTTCCCGTTCTTCGAATACAACGAAGAAGAAAAGAAGATCGACTTCGCGCACAACCCGTTCTCGATGCCGCAGGGCGGGCTGGAGGCACTGGAGAACCAGGAGCCGCTGTCGATCAAGGCTTATCAGTACGACATGGTCTGCAACGGCTTCGAGATTGCCTCGGGCTCGATCCGTAACCAGCTGCCGGAAACCATGGTCAAGGCCTTCGAGATGGTGGGCTTGAGCCAGCAGGACGTCGAAGAGCGCTTCGGCGGTCTCTACCGCGCCTTCCAGTATGGCGCTCCGCCGCATGGTGGCATGGCCGCCGGTGTCGATCGTATCGTCATGCTGCTGACGGGTGCCAAGAACCTGCGCGAAATCACGCTCTTCCCGATGAACCAGCAGGCCCAGGACCTGCTGATGGGCGCACCTTCGCCGGCAACCCCGCAGCAGCTGCGGGAACTGGCCATCCGCGTCGTGCCTTCGCCAAAGAAGAGCTGAGTGCAGAACATCTAAGAATAAGAAAAGCCCGGCTTCAGGCCGGGCTTTTTGTTTGTCAGCGGGTGTCTGGAAGCCCGTTGTCGAGAAAATACCACTGGTCCAGGTGTTTCAGGATGACGGGCTCGATCACGTCGTTGAGGAGCTGGATGTCGTCCGAGATACGGGCACCTGGCTTGTCTTCCGGCGGCAGCTCAATGGGCGGCAGGAAGAAGGCATCGAACCGGAACCCGTCGCCGCGGACATTGTACCAGGGTGCAATCTGCGCGCCGGTCATGCGGGCAAGCCTGACAGCGACGGCAAGATTGCCTTCCAGATGCGGCTTGCGGCCGAACAGCGGGCCGCGAATCTTGCCGGCAACACCTTCGTCGCAGAACATCGAGATGACGCCACCTTCCTTCAGCACCTTGACCGAAGGGCGGATGCCTTGCGCACCGGGCGGCAGGAAATTGAGCCCTCCTTTTTGACGCACGCGCGCCGAGATCCAGGCCTTGGCGCGGCCCTTCGGCGGTGTGTAGTTGGCGTAAGGCCGGATGCCTTCGTCATGCAGTATGGTCGGGCCGATCTCCCAGTTGCCGAGATGCATGCCGACGATGATCGTGGGACCTGACCGCACGGTCTCCACCAGACGGTCGAAGTCGTGCAGCGTGATCCGGTCCATGTTCTTCAGCAGGCGGTTGATCACCGAGAACTCGGTCATAATCCGCCCTTGCGCCTGCCAGTTCCTGCGCAGGATCGCGTCACGCTCAACCTCGCTCGCCTCCGGCAAAAGCCGCTTGAGCGTCTCGCGTCCGCGACGGACGGCGACCTTGTGGAAACGGGGAATTGCAAAGGTGCCGATGCGTGCGCCGAAGTTGGAGCAGGCGTCCATCGTCATCAGCTTCAGGCCGAAATGGACCGTCAGGTCGATGGCGTTGACGAGGGTTCCGGTCAGCCAGTAGCGGCGGAACTGCCGGCGCTCGTCGCTTGTGCCGAAGAGGTGGCTGAGTGGCGGCGCCTCGGGTGCCGCAAACCGCCAGGCCTTGCGTTTTCGGAGTGCTGTTTCCGGCATGCGGTGCTCGGTCATGGATGCCTCACCGCGGATGCAGCGTGATGGGCAGGCCGCCGCGCGGGCGAAGCGTCAGCCGGCAGGCCGCCTCGACCTGATGGTTCGCCGGAACACGAAGCTTGAACCGCTGCGCCAGCACCGCAAGGCAGAGGATGGCTTCGGTGAGCCCGAACTGCAAACCGGGGCAGATGCGTGGACCGCTAGCAAATGGAATATAGCTGTATGGCGTCGGGCGCTTTTCGAGGAATCGTTCCGGCTTGAACAGGTGCGGATCGGGAAAGAGCGAGGCTGTGCGATGCAGCAGCCAGGGCACGATCATGATAAGCGAGGCGGGTTTAACATCGAGATCACCGATGCGGTCGGCTTCCTTGGCCTGCCGCGCCAGGATCGGCACCGGAGGGTAAAGCCGCAAGGTCTCCTCGATGACCGCCGTGCACCATTTCAGCTTGGGCACGTCGGCGACATCCGGCACATTGCCGCCGCAGACCTCCTCGATCTCCGCGTGGATCGCGTCCTCGACCCATGGCGCCTTGGACAGGAGATACCACGCCCAGGTGAGCGTCGCCGCCGTGGTTTCGTGCCCGGCCATGAAGATCGTGGCGGCCTCGTTGCGCAGTGCGACGACATCGAGCTTGAGCTCGGGGTTGCGCTGCTGGCGGCGGATCAGGAGCTCCACCATGGAATGGTCGTCGCCGCGGCCGGCCAGGTGGTCCTCGATCACCCGGTCGATGATCGTATGGATGCGCTTCACCGAACGCTTCAGGGAAGGGGTACGCAACTGTGGCAGGCCTTCGTCGAAGCCGAGGAAATAGCCGATATTGATGGAATCGATCAGCGCCTGGTAGCTCGTGAAGCCATCCGTCACCATGCCGGCGCTTTCTTCGCCGAGGTCGTTGCCGAAGACGCTGCGCGAGATGATTTCGGCGGTGAGGCCAGCCATCTCGTAAAGCGCGTTCACCTGCGCGCCTTCCCCGAGTTTCGTCCACCGCTCGACGAGCTCGAGCGAGGTGTTCTTCATGATGTCGCCGAAGGCGGGCACCCGGTGCTTGTGGACGATATCCGACACCAGCGGCCGGCGCTGCTTCCAGGTCTCACCATCGGAGATGAACAACCCGTCGCCCAGCAGGTACTCCAGCGAACGCCGCATCTGGGGTGACTTGCGCTCGAAATTCTCGTGGCGCGTGGCGACCACGTACTTGATCGCCTCGGGGGAATTCACCACCACCACCTGGCGGCCCATCAGCGAGATCTGCGAGATGCGAGCCGAATAATCGTTCTGGCGCCAGATGGACAGGAAATCGCGCCGCGCTGTCAACAGCCGCTGCAACTGGTTGCCGGGCTTGCCGGAGTAATAGGAGGGGCGCGCTGGCTCCAGCCGCTTTTTTGCGGGCTCTACGGCTTCGATTGTATGCGTTTCCGCGGCGAGCCAAGAGAGCATGAAAGCGAGACCTTCTCAATTACAGCGGCAATAAAGATGGCGGGGGCAACCGCGGTCCCGTTTTCGCCGCATGGCTCCACGGCGTCAAGGCATCATGGTCCGAGCAGGGTAGATTGCCGCGGGATCAGTCATGGGAGAGCGGAACCAAGTTTCGACGCTCGTGTTGTTATGACAGCAAAAGCACAGGAGAACCAAGATGCGTAAGACTTTGCTCGCCGCTTCCGCGGTCATGATGGCCCTTTCGGGCGCTGCCTATGCCCAAACGACGGTCATCACCACCCAGGATCCGGCCGTCACCAACTCGACCGTCGTGGTGCCGGGCGAAGTCCGCACCTATGTCATGGAGCAGAGCGTGCCATCGGTTGCCTATGAAGGCACGATCGCTGTTGGTACGGCACTGCCGGATACGGTGGAAGTTCACACCATCCAGGAACAGCCGGATTACGCCTACACGGTCGTCAACGACCGCCGCGTGATCGTCAATCCGCAGACCCGCACGGTTGTCCAGGTGCTCGAATAGCATCAACCGAGCTGCCGATATCAAGAAGCCCTGGCCGCCCTGCTGCCGGGGCTTTTTGCTTGTGATGTTGCAATGGACGGACCGCGCCGATATGTACGCGCCATCACATGGACTCGGGTGAAACTCCCGGGTGGCTCTTCCGGCCGCCGATCCGCCGGACAACGCAAAGCATCAGCCGCTTCATCAAAGTTGCAGCAACACCTGGATGGCTCCCGGCGATGCGCTTCCTTTTGCGATCTCTAGCTCATGAACAAACTGTCCACCTACCGCCGTGAATGGTTCTCCAACATTCGCGGCGATATCCTGTCCGGCATCGTCGTGGCGCTGGCGCTGATCCCCGAAGCGGTCGGCTTTTCGGTGATCGCCGGTGTCGACCCGAAGCTTGGGTTGTTCGCGTCCGTCGCAATCGCTTGCGTTACCGCCATTACCGGCGGTCGTCCTGCGATGATTTCGGCGGCAACGGCAGCCACCGCAGTGCTCATGGCACCACTGGTGCGCGACCATGGCATCGAATACTTGTTTGCGGCAACGATCCTGATGGGCGTGCTGCAGATCATCGCCGGCTTCCTGAAGCTCGGCCGGCTGATGCGTTTCGTGTCCCGCTCGGTAATGACGGGCTTCGTCAACTCGCTTGCCATCCTGATCTTCATGGCGCAACTGCCGCAACTCATCAACGTGCCGGAGGTGACCTACCTCCTGATCGGTGTCGCGTTGCTGGTGATCTACCTTTTCCCGCGGGTGACCAAGGTCGTACCGTCTCCGCTGGTTGCGATCGTCGTGGTGACGGTGATTGCCGTCGCCTTCAACCTGCAGGTCCCAACCGTCTCGGACCTCGGAGAGATGCCGACCTCGCTGCCGGTTTTCGCCTGGCCGATGGTGCCGCTGACATGGGAAGCGCTTCAAATCATCTTCCCGTATTCGTTGGCGCTCGCCGCCGTCGGGCTCCTGGAATCGCTGCTGACAGCCCAGATCATCGATGACATGACCGACACGACCAGCAACAAGAGCCAGGAATGCGTCGGGCAGGGCACCGGTAACATCGTCTCAGGCCTGTTCGGCGGCATGGGTGGATGCGCGATGATCGGCCAGTCCGTCATCAACGTCACCTCCGGTGGGCGCGGGCGGCTGTCGACCTTCACGGCCGGTGCATTCCTGCTGATCCTGCTGCTCGTGCTCGACGACGTGCTGCGCATCGTACCGGTCGCGGCGCTGGTGGCGATCATGATCATGGTGTCGATCGGCACCTTCTCGTGGAAGTCCCTCATCGAACTGCGCACCAACCCCAGGACCTCCTCGGTCGTGATGCTCGCAACCGTCTTCACCGTCCTCGCAACGCACGACTTGTCGAAGGGCGTGCTGGTGGGCGTGCTCCTGTCCGGCATCTTCTTTGCAGGCAAGGTTGCGAAGCTCTTCCAGGTCCGATCGGAGGTGGGAGAGGACGGCGCGACGCGCGTCTACCATGTCGATGGCCAGATCTTCTTTGCTTCGACCGAAAGCCTGCTCAAGGCCTTCGATTTCGACGAGCCGGTGAAGCAGGTCGTGATCGACGTCAGCGGTGCGCATCTCTGGGATATCTCGGCAGTCGGCGCGCTGGACAACATCGTGCTGAAGTTCCGCCGCCGTGGCGTTGCCGTCACCGTCCGCGGCGTCAACGAGGCGAGTGCCGGCATGATCGACCGCTTCGCCTTGCACGACAAGGAACATGCATCGCTGACGGCCTCCGCCGGCCACTAGTGACAAAAAAAGCCGCGGCGTTTCCGTCGCGGCTTTTTTTCATGATCTGCGAGAATGCTCAGTCGTTGGCGGTGACCGTAACGCCGAGCACCTTCGGCAGCGTGTTCGGCGCGCCCATGGCCGCACCGACAATCATCGGGAACGGCACCGCATTTTCCGGCTCGGCGCTGATCGTGAAGCTGCCGGGCTTGTCGAGATAGGTGTTGACCGCTTCCGTCACCATGTTCTGCAGCTCCGGCACGTTGAACTGTGCCAGCATGAACGGTGTCATGCCCTTCAGCATCTGCGTCAGTTGAGTGGCGTCGGTGTTCTGCTTCTTGGCAGCGTAATCGATCCCGCGCTTGGTGATGCCGGCGTCCTCGAACCGGATTTCGGCGCTGTTGAAGGTGAGGCGCTGCATCAGCCCGAGCATGGCAAGCCCTGCCGCCTGCTGTGCCTGTTCATTCGACGGGTTCTCTGCCATCGCCTGCGTCGTCTCGTTGAGCGACTTGATGAAGTCGAGCGTATAACCGGTCAGCGAGAACGACATCGAGAGCCGTCCGACATCCTTGAAGTCGAGTGCGTATTCCGTCAGGTCGAGCGTACCGTCGCCGACGCTCCAGCTGCCTTCGATCATCATCGATCCGTCCAGCGACGTCAGGCCGAGCTGCTGGATCGTGTCCTTCGCCTGCGGTTCATCCACAAGGCCGAGATCCGCCTTGACGCCTGCCACTTTCACATCGAAGTCGACGGAGGAATTATCGTCGGCGAGTTCGGTGGTGACGGTTGTCCGGTCGACGGAGAATGCCTGCTTGCCTTCAACCGTGCCGACGATCCTACCGACGGTTGCCTCGTCATAAAGCAGCACCGATCTGAGGTCGTTTCCGTTCGGGTCGGCCGGAATGGAGAGATTGGTGATCGAGATGTCGGAGGCCGTGATCGACGACTTGTCCTGCGTGACGTTGACGTTGTCGAAGAGGACCTTGCCGACCGTGTAGCCGCCGCCGTCTTCTTCCACGCCCTCGAACTTCACCGTGCCGAGCGGAATGTTCTGTTTCGCGTCATCGGTAACGATCTTGGCATCGGCTGCGATGACATCCGAGCCGCTGACATTGATCGAGCCCGCGGTGAAACCGGAGCTGCCCTTGATGGCGAGCGCGCCATTGAGCTTTGCCACGAGATCATTGCCGTCAAGGGCGAGGGCAGGGCCGGCAAGCGCGGTGAGCGCCGCACCGGCAAGCAGTAACTTGGCCTTGGTCAGGTAAAGCATCGGGTCGTCTCCTGCGGGTGCGCCCGCTCAAGGTTGAAATGGGTCGTCGAATTTATAGGCCGGGCCACAAAAACGTCCATGGGGATAAGCGGACCTGCTGCGCGCATCCGGCGTCGCAAAGCAGACGACGCGAGATTTCGTAAACGATTTCTTGCAAGCCCGAAAGCCGCCTCATCCACAGCGTGCTGTACGGGTTTTCTTGCCGAGAATCGGGGTTTCGTCTAGTCAAGGGGCATGGGAAAAAATCTGACACCACCTTCGGGCGATGGCGGCGACAACATTCTGCCGGTCGATCTGAAAGCTGCGCTTGAAGAGCGCTATCTTGCCTACGCCCTTTCCACCATCATGCACCGGGCGCTTCCGGATGTTCGCGACGGTCTGAAGCCGGTTCATCGCCGTATCGTCTACGCGATGAGCGAGATGGGGTTGCGGCCGAACTCGGCGTTCCGCAAATGCGCGAAGATCGTCGGTGAAGTGATGGGTAACTACCATCCGCACGGCGACCAGTCGATCTATGACGCGCTGGCGCGCCTGGCGCAGGACTTCTCGCAGCGCTACCCGCTCGTCAACGGTCAGGGCAATTTCGGCAATATCGATGGCGATAGCCCTGCCGCCATGCGTTACACCGAATCCAAGATGACAGCGGTATCTGAACTGCTGCTCGAGGGCATCGACCAGGATGCGGTGGATTTTCGCGATACCTATGACGAGTCGAATTCGGAGCCGACGGTCCTGCCGGGCGCGTTCCCGAACCTGCTCGCCAATGGCACCTCCGGCATTGCCGTCGGCATGGCGACTTCGATCCCGCCGCACAACGTGCATGAGCTGTGCGACGCGGCGCTGCGGTTGATCAAGAACCCGCAGGCGACGGTCGAGGACCTGATGGCGGATCCTGCCGATCCGGCCAAGGGCGGCATCGAGGGGCCGGACCTGCCGACCGGCGGCATCATCATCGACAGCCGCGAGGCGATCATCGAAGCCTACAAGACCGGCCGTGGCGGCTTCCGCGTGCGGGCGCGCTGGGAGATCGAGGATCTCGGCCGCGGCGGCTACCAGATCGTCATCACTGAAATTCCGTTCCAGGTGCAGAAGTCGCGCCTGATCGAGAAGATCGCCGAGCTGCTGATCGCGCGCAAGCTGCCGCTTCTCGAAGACATCCGCGATGAGTCGGCGGAAGACGTGCGCATCGTGCTGGTGCCGAAGAGCCGCACGGTCGATGCGACCCTGCTGATGGAATCGCTCTTCAAGCTGTCCGAGCTTGAGACGCGCCTGCCGCTCAACATGAACGTGCTGTCAATGGGCCGCGTGCCCAAGGTGATGGCGCTGAACGAGGTGCTGTCGGAATGGCTCGGCCACCGCCGCGACGTGCTGGGCCGCCGCTCGCGCTTCCGGCTTGCCGCGATCGAGCGACGCCTCGAAATCCTCGGCGGCCTGCTCGTTGCCTACCTCAACATCGACGAGGTGATCCGGATCATCCGCGAGGAAGACGAGCCCAAGCCCGTGATGATGGCGCGCTGGTCGCTCACCGACATCCAGGCCGAAGCGATCCTCAACATGCGTCTGCGCGCCTTGCGCAAACTCGAAGAGTTCGAGATCCGCACCGAGCACGACAACCTGACGAAGGAAAAGGCAGAGATCGAAGCCCTGCTGGCGTCGGAAGCCAAGCAGTGGAAGGTCATCGAGCACGAGATCCAGGACGTTCGCAAGAACTTCGCCAAGGGCAAGGGCAAGCCCTACGCGCGCCTGACGACCTTTGCCGATGCACCGGAAGCCGACATCGACGCGATCAATCAGGCGATGATCGAGAAGGAACCGATCACTGTTGTCGTTTCGCAGAAGGGCTGGATCCGGGCGTTGAAGGGGCACATCTCGGACACGACGAGCCTGAGCTTCAAGGAAGGCGACAGCCTCAAGATCGCCTTCCCGACGCAAACCACCGACAAGCTGCTGCTGGTGACGACGGGCGGCAAGGCCTACACGCTCGGGGCCGATAAGCTGCCGGGCGGGCGCGGTCATGGCGAACCGATCCGCATCATGGTCGACATGGAAAACGACCAGGATATCCTCACCGCCTTCGTGCATGACCCGTCGCGCAAGCTGATCATTGCTTCGGTGGCGGGCAACGGCTTCATTGTCGCCGAAAGTGAAATGGTCGCGAACACCCGCAAGGGCAAGCAGATCATGAACGTCTCGATGCCGGACGAGACGAAGCTGCTCGTGCCCGTGTCTGGCGATCATGTCGCGGTGGTCGGCGAGAACCGCAAGATGCTGGTCTTCCCGCTGGCGCAGCTTCCCGAGATGACGCGCGGCAAGGGCGTACGCCTGCAGCGCTACAAGGACGGCGGCGTCTCCGACATCAAGTGCTTCGAGATGGCGAGCGGCTTGTCCTGGGAAGACAGTGCTGGCCGCGCCTTCACGCGCAACAAGGATGAGCTCCTGGAGTGGATCGGCGACCGCGCCACCGCCGGTCGGCTCGTACCGAAGGGCTTTCCGCGCAGCGGCAAGTTTGCCGGGTGATTAGTTGAGGGGGACGGTGTGATCACGGAGAAAACGCGTAGCACCGTCCTCGTCGATCGCGCCGGCGGAGACAGCGAGCACGAACTCGATGACCTGAGCCTGTGTCGCTTCAATTAGGTAGCCGTTGATGAACAGGAAGGTGAAGGCGGCGAGATACGCAGTGCGTTTGTTGCCGTCATGGAATGGATGGTTTCGCGCAAAGCCGTAAAGGTAGGCAGAGGCTAGCGGAAAAAGGTCGTCTTCGCCGTAGGCGTTCTTGTGCAGCGGACGCGCGAGGGAGGCCTCCAACGCATTCTCGTCCTTGAGGCCCGGCAACCCGCCATGTTCCTCGATTTGCTCTTCATGAATAGCCTCGATGGCTCGCCGCGTAAGCCATTTGAGAGCTGTCACTTGGCAAGCTCGCGCAGCGCAACCCGGTATTTTTCCATGCCAATACGAGCTGCCTTCAACTGCTCTGCAAGGTCATCTTGCTCCGGCACTAGCGCAATATTGCCATCTTCAACGCGGATCTCGACGGTATCACCGGCCTTGAGACCCATGCGGTCCAGGACTTCCTTCGGGATGATAATGCCTTCGGAGTTGCCGATCTTGCGGATGGTGGTGTTCATGACCGAACCTCATGTTGCAACAGTGTTATAACATTAGGTTAGTGCACTGGCATGTCAACGGCAGCCGAGTTTAACCCTCGTACTCCTCAACGAAGCGTTCCCAGCCGCGCGGTGTCAGGTGCTCCTGCGGCTGGAAGCGCGTCTTGTAACCCATCTTCGGCGAGCCTTTGACCCAGTAGCCAAGGTAGACATGCGGCAGCCCGAGTGTTTGGGTGCGCTGTATGTGGTCGAGGATCATGTAGGTACCGAGCGACCGCTTCTCGGCCTCCGGATTGAAGAACGAATAGACCATCGAAAGGCCGTCGCTCATCACGTCGGTGAGCGCCACGGCCAGGAGTTCACCCTTGGCCTCGGCGCTGATGCCGGCGCCGGGTTCGCGCTTGCGGTACTCGATGAGGCGCGTGTTCACATGGGTGTCTTCGACCATGATCGCGTAGTCGAGCGCCGACATGTCCGACATGCCACCGCGCTGGTGGCGACTGTCCAGGTAGCGGCGAAACAGCGAGAACTGCTCGGTTGAGGGTTGTGGCGGAAAGACGTTGGAGACGAGGTCGCGGTTGATCGCCATGACGCGCTTCATCGAGCGGGCCGGCTGGAACTCGTTGGCGAGGATGCGCACCGAAATGCAGGCGCGGCAGGCTTCGCAGGCCGGGCGATAGGCAATGTTCTGGGAGCGCCTGAAACCGCCTTGGGTCAGGAGATCATTCATCTCGGCCGCGCGTGGCCCGACGAGATGGGTAAAAACCTTCCGCTCCATCTCGCCTTGAAGATAGGGACACACTGCCGGGGCCGTCAGATAAAACTGCGGTGAGGGCGTTGCCTGGGTGTTCATTGCGGCGCGGAAATCCGGTCGTTACATGTGAATGTCATAGCATGGCGTATAAACAAAAAACGTCAACCGTGTGCCGCCGTCAGACGGAACACGGTTGGATGACGTGTGGCAGTGTGTTGTCGCTCAGCTTGTGCGAACGACAACGGTGCCGAGCAGCAGGTCGTGCACGAGGCGCGAACGCTCGATGAAGAGGCCGGCCAGAAGCACGAGTGGGGTCAGCACCGAGTTGATGATCCAGAAGATCACCGTATGTGCGATCGCCGTCAGGAAGTCGATGCGCCGTCCGTCAATCCGGGCCATGGCAATGCCGGCCATGCGCATGCCGGGCGAAGCTTGGTTCGGTCCGCCGAGGGTGAGGCCGAAGTAGAGCAGCGCCACCACCACGAACAGCACCGGGTAAAGCATGAAGCCGAGGCCCAGCGTGATGATTCCCAGGAAGAACACCACCACCGCTGCCGGAATGCAGAGCAGCAGGATGAACAGGTAGTCGACAAGGAACGCCAACATCCGGCGCGACAGGACGCCGCTATAGGCGCGCCAGTCGTCTGGTGCGGCAAAGGCTGGGTTGCGGTCGATGCTCATCCTCGGTGTTCTCCTGTTCGTCACCTCAGAATATGGTGTCGGGGATGTTCCACCACAAGATCAGCCGTTTCTGGCGAGCTTGCGGGCCACGTCCATTGCGAAGTAGGTGAGGATCCCGTCGCAGCCGGCGCGCTTGAAACAGAGAAGCGTCTCCATCATGATCCGGTCGCCGTCGATCCAGCCGTTCATCGCGGCGGCCTTGATCTGGCTGTATTCGCCGGAGACCTGATAGGCATAGGTCGGCAGGCCGAAAGCCTCCTTGATGCGCCAACAGATGTCGAGATAGGCAAGGCCGGGCTTCACCATCAGCATGTCGGCACCTTCCTCGACATCGAGGGCCGCGTCCCGTAGCGCTTCGGTGCCGTTGGCCGGCGAAATGTAATAGCTGTTCTTGTCGCCCTTCAGCAGGCCGCTCGTATTGATTGCCTCGCGATAGGGACCATAGAAGCCCGACGAGAACTTCGTCGCATAAGACATGATGCCGACGTCCTGGTGCCCGGCGGCATCAAGTCCGCGGCGAATGGCGCCAATGCGGCCATCCATCATTTCCGACGGTGCAATGATGTCGGAACCTGCGTCGGCCTGCATGACCGCCGCCCGGACGACCTGGTCAACCGTCTCGTCGTTCAGGATGACGCCATCGCGCAGGATGCCGTCATGGCCGTGGCTGGTGAACGGATCGAGTGCGACATCGGTGATGATACCGATGTTCGGCACGGCCTTCTTGATCGCGGCCGTCGCCTGGTTGATCAGGTTGTCGGCGACAAGGCTGTTCGAGCCGGTCTCGTCACGCAGCTCCATTTCGATGTCGGGAAAGGTAGCGATTGCGGGAATGCCGAGGTCGGCTGCTTCCTTGACGGCTTCCACCGCCTTGTCGACGCTCATGCGGCTGATGCCCGGCATGGCAGCGATCGGATCGACGATGCCGGTACCGGGAACAAGGAAGATCGGCCAGATCAGGTCGTCCACGGTCAGGCGGTTTTCCTGCACCATGCGGCGCGTCCAGTCCGCCTTGCGGTTGCGTCGCATGCGGCGATGGCCGGTTACCTCGTCGACCAGATGCGTCTTGTCCATGGCTGCGCTCCATTCCTTGAAATAGTGCGGCGGGTCTTATCATGGTGCAGGCTGTTTATGAATGGACGTCTTGCCGCATCATCCCGGGATGACACACCGAGGGCGCTGGCGCATGCCGGAACTGGGCACTATGTTGCCCGCATGGAGCCTGATTCACCCGCAGTACCCAAGCGTACCCTGACTGAGATACTCTATGTCATCTTCCTGCGGATGGTGGCGATCGCCTGTTTCTGGTTCGGCCTGCAATATTGGGCGATGCTGGTGGGTTATTCGCTGAACGGGATGGCCCGCTTCGATCTCCTGGTGCTGCCATGGAAAGTCGCAGCTTCTGCGCTGGCGGTTCTGTTTCCCGTCGCCTCGCTCGGGTTGTGGCTCACGGTCTCCTGGGGGCCGGTTCTCTGGACCATCGCCGCCGTCTCGCAGATCCTGATGTATTCCGTTTGGCCGGAGATCTTCGGCCCCAACCATGTCGTGCCGCTTCTGCATGGGCTGGTGGCCGCCCTTTACATCGTGTTTCGCCTCTCGCTGTGGCTCGAAGCCCGCCGAAAGGCGGAGCGGGTAAGGATTGATTTACCCTGACCTTAAAGCTTTGACGGCCGTTTTTGGCCACAATTTTCGCTTCAAGTCATTGATATTGTTGATGGTGTAATTTGCCGTCGCTTGGGGTCGGTCGGGCCGGGGCAGGGGGGGCTTGTGCGTTAACCTGTTGTTAAGCGTGTGTTTTAAGTCGAATTTTATGCGTATTGCTTAGGGTCTGTCTCAAGGCGGGAAGAAAACAAACACCGCCAAACAAAACAGAGTGAGGCAGTCATGATGAACACGAAACTGAAGCCGCAGGCGGCACCGGCAGTAGCAGATACCCAGGAAGCAACCGTTCGTGCACTCTACCTCGAGTCACTGCATCTGGTCGAGCGTCTGCACCGTCGTCTTCTCGATGTGATCAAGGACGAATTCGACCGTCAGGGCCGCGACGACGTCAACGCTGTCCAGGCTCTTCTTCTCTTCAATATCGGCAATTCTGAACTGACCGCCGGCGAACTTCGCTCGCGTGGTTATTACCTCGGCTCGAACGTTTCCTACAACGTCAAGAAACTGGTCGACCTTGGCTTCATCAACCACCAGCGTTCGCGCATCGACCGTCGCTCGGTTCGCATCAGCCTGACCCCTGCCGGCCAGGAAGTCGCAGAAACCGTTGCCAAGCTCTACGAGCGCCACATCGGCTCGATCGAAAAGGTCGGCGGCATCGGCGAAAGCGAATTCACCCAGATGAACAAGCTCCTGCAGCGCCTCGACCGCTTCTGGAACGACTCGATCATGTACCGCCTTTAATCCACTAAAGGCTTGCGGACACTCAGAGCACCTCCAGTCATGAAGTGACGCGCACGGGCGCAACGAGGCATAGCGATGTGCCTCGTTACGCCCGTTTCAGCGTTTGGCTTTAGTTGTCCTGAGGCTTCAAGAGATCCGGGTCGACGGCAACCGCCTGCCAGCCCGATGGGCGCAGGCCACGAACCTTGTCCGGCCATTCGCACACCCCGTTCTCGTCAACATATCCGACCCATTGCCCACTGGTGCCAACTGGTCGAACCGCAGGAAGGCGAGCCTGCCTGGTGCCAGTTCAGAAGTCGATTGCCAGTGCATGCAGTTCCCCGTTTAGTTGATTGCGCAACGAGGTATCAAACGCTGCTTGCATGAAGCTGGTGGCGAAGGCGCCAGCGGAGATCGGTCATAACGGCTTAACACGGCTTCGTGACGCGGATGCACCTGACACGAATTGGCCATATTGCTATGGGACCGGCGAGAACGAATTCCGGCCATTGCCGCTCTTCACAAGATCGCGAAGACGGCGAAAACGATGGCCGGTGGGGCATTCCCTAGCGCGTTATTAACCATATCCCTGTAGGCGTCATCTTCAGATGCTTGGGACCAGACGGATATTGTGATGTCGAAGAAGACCGGACCTGACTTTATTTCCCGTCGCGCCTTGCTGCGTTCGGCGGTTTCTGCAGGGGCTGCCGCCCTTGCCGCACCTGCGCTAGCCCAGAATGCCATGGATGACGTGATCAGCGCGCCGCGTCGCGGCACCTGGGATGACCAGTTCGATGCAAGGACCGCATCGCGCACCGCGGTTTACGTCACGTCCAACAACCCGGTTCTTGGTCCGCAGGGTCCTGCCAATATCCAGCAGGCCATCATGGACTACCAGCAGATCGTCGCCAATGGCGGCTGGCCGGAAGTCAATCCGGGCCAGCGGCTGCGGCTTGGCGTGGTTGATCCTTCCGTCCAGCAGCTTCGCCAGCGCCTGATGATTTCCGGTGACCTGCCGCGCGAGGTTGGCATGTCGTCCGCCTTCGACTCTTATGTCGATGGCGCGGTGAAGCGCTTCCAGGCGCGCCACGGCCTGCCGGCGGATGGCGTGATGGGCGAGTACACGATCAAGGCGATGAACATCGCCGCCAATGTGCGCCTTCGCCAGCTCGAAACGAACCTCGTTCGCTTGCAGTCGATGTCTGGTGACCTCGGTCCCCGTTACGTGATGGTCAACATCCCGGCCGCCTATATCGAGGCCGTCGAGAACTCGCGCGTTGCGCTGCGCACTGCCGCTGTCGTTGGCCGTATCGACCGCCCGACCCACACGATCAACTCGAAGATCTACGAAGTCATCCTGAACCCGTACTGGACCGCGCCGCGCTCGATCGTCGAAAAGGACATCGTGCCGCTGATGCGCAAGGATCCGACCTATCTGGCGCGCAACAACATCCGTCTGATCGACGGTCGCGGCAACGAGGTTTCGCCGGAATCGATTGACTGGCACGCGCCGAAGGCCCCGAACCTGATGTTCCGCCAGGACCCGGGCAAGATCAACGCGATGTCCTCGACGAAGATCAACTTCCACAACCCGAACAACGAATACATGCACGACACGCCCCAGCAGGGCCTGTTCAACAAGCTGATGCGTTTTGAGTCGTCGGGCTGCATGCGCGTCCAGAACGTGCGCGACCTGACGACCTGGCTGCTGCGCGATACGCCCGGCTGGTCGCGCCAGGAAATCGAACGCGTCATTGCCGCGCGCCAGAACACGCCGATCAAGCTTGCCCAGGAAGTGCCGGTCTACATCGTCTACATCACGGCCTGGTCCGCCAAGGACCGTGTCGTGCAGTTCCGCGACGACATCTACCAGATGGACGGCAACCAGGAACTGGCGCTGCAGACCACCACCGGCATCGAGCGTCCCGCCGGTTCGCCGGACGAAGACCTCCTGCCGCAATAAGTTCGGATCGACTATATCGAAGGCCGCGCATCACCAGATGCGCGGCCTTCGCATTTCTCGCTTACCCCGCGTCTTCAAGCCTTCAAATGTCGCTGCGTGTATTGCCCTGCAAGTGGCGGAACGCTAAGACGCGACATCGCATGCACACCCCATGCTACGCCCTTGAGGAGCCCTGCACATGTCGAACACCAACGCCTTCTTTTCCCGCCCGCTTGCCGAGTCCGATCCGGACATTTTCGGCGCGATCGAGAAGGAACTGGGTCGCCAGCGTCATGAGATCGAACTGATCGCTTCTGAAAACATCGTGTCCCGCGCGGTGCTGGAAGCGCAGGGGTCGATCATGACCAACAAGTATGCGGAAGGTTACCCGGGCAAGCGGTATTACGGCGGCTGCCAGTTCGTTGACATCGCCGAGGAACTGGCGATCGAGCGCGCCAAGAAGCTGTTCGGCGTCGATTTCGTCAACGTGCAGCCCAACTCCGGTTCGCAGATGAACCAGGCGGTCTTCCTGGCGCTCCTGCAGCCGGGCGACACCTTCATGGGCCTCGACCTCAATTCCGGGGGGCACCTGACCCACGGTTCGCCTGTCAACATGTCCGGCAAGTGGTTCAACGTCGTGTCCTACGGCGTGCGTGAAGGCGACAACCTGCTCGACATGGATGAAGTCGCCCGCAAGGCCGAAGAACACAAGCCGAAGCTCATCATCGCCGGTGGCACCGCCTATTCCCGCATCTGGGACTGGAAGCGTTTCCGCGAGATCGCCGACTCCGTTGGCGCCTACCTCATGGTCGACATGGCGCATATCGCCGGCCTTGTTGCCGGTGGCCAGCATCCGTCGCCCATCCCGCATTGCCACGTTGCCACCACCACGACGCACAAGTCGCTGCGTGGCCCGCGCGGCGGCGTGATCATGACCAACGACGAGGATATCGCCAAGAAGGTGAACTCGGCCGTGTTCCCCGGCCTCCAGGGTGGCCCGCTGATGCACATCATCGCCGCCAAGGCCGTCGCCTTCGGCGAGGCACTGCAGCCTGAGTTCAAGGACTACGCAGCCCAGATCGTCAAGAACGCCAAGGCACTCTCGGAAACGCTGAAGGCCGGCGGCCTCGATATCGTCTCTGGCGGCACGGACAACCACCTGATGCTGGTCGACCTGCGCAAGAAGAACGCGACCGGAAAGCGCGCGGAAGCCGCCCTTGGCCGCGGCTACATCACTTGCAACAAGAACGGCATTCCGTTCGATCCTGAAAAGCCGTTCGTCACCTCCGGTATCCGCCTCGGCACGCCGGCTGGCACCACGCGCGGCTTCAAGGAAGCCGAATTCACCGAAATCGGCAACCTGATCATCGAGGTTCTCGATGGCCTCAAGGTTGCCAATTCGGACGAGGGCAATGCCGCCGTGGAAGCGGGCGTACGCGACAAGGTCGTCGCGATCACCGACCGTTTCCCGATGTACCCCTACATGTAAGTTCGGCTGGACGAGACGAGGTTCGAGGCGATGCGCTGCCCGTATTGCGGTTCTGAAGATACGCAGGTGAAGGACTCGCGTCCGGCGGAGGATTACACCTCCATCCGGCGCCGTCGCATCTGCCCGGATTGCGGCGGCCGCTTCACCACCTTCGAACGCGTCCAGCTGCGCGAACTGATGGTCACCAAGAAGACCGGCCGGAAGGTGCCTTTCGACCGGAACAAGCTGGTGCGGTCCTTCCAGATCGCGTTGCGCAAGCGGCCGGTCGACAACGACCGGATCGAACGCGCGGTGTCCGGCATCGTGCGCCGGCTCGAAAGCTCCGGCGAGAACGAGATCTCATCGGAAGAGATCGGCCTGCAGGTGCTCGAAGCGCTGAAGAGCCTCGATGACGTGGCTTTCGTTCGTTACGCCTCGGTTTACCGCGATTTCTCGCATGCGGAAGATTTCGAGAAGGTGATCCAGGAGATCAATGCCAAGATCGCACGTGATCCCGGCATCGAGGGCTGAGACCATGGCGGGCGGCGGCAATGACGGGGCCTTCATGGCTCGCGCGCTCGAATTGTCGCGCCAGCATCTGGGGCTGACCGGCACCAACCCCTCCGTCGGCTGCGTTGTCGTCAGGAATGGTGAGATCGTCGGCGAAGCCGTCACTGCGGTGGGCGGTCGTCCGCATGCCGAGACGCAGGCGCTCGAGATCGCGGGTGCCCGGGCGGAAGGTGCGGACGTCTATGTGACGCTCGAACCCTGTTCCCACTACGGCCATACGCCGCCTTGCGCTAACGCTCTTGTCGCTGCGAAAGTCGCGCGCGTTGTTGTCTGTCTCACCGATCCCGATCCGCGTGTGGCTGGTCGCGGCCTGTCGATCCTGCGTGATGCCGGGATATCGGTCGAGCAGGGGTTGATGCAGGAAGAGGGGCGGCGCGCGCTTGCGGGGTACCTCACGCGCCAGACAAAGAACCGCCCGCATGTGACTCTGAAGCTTGCGGTTTCCGCAGACGGGATGCTCGGCCGCCGCGGCGAGGAAGTGACGATCACCGGTCCGGAGGTGAAGCAAGCGGTCTTTCGGCTGCGGGCAGAATCCGACGCCATCCTCGTCGGCATCGGTACTGTGCTTTCAGATGATCCCGAACTGACAGTACGTATTCCGGGCCTGGAGGATCGGTCGCCGATCCGCATCGTCATGGATCGCAAGCTGCAGATCCCCGTGACTTCAAAACTTGTCCAGACGGCGCGGCAAGTGCCAGTGATTGTGTTGGTTGGCGAACAGGCTGCATCCGACGAGACACTGGCCGAGAAGCGCGAGCAGTTGCGCGAGGCGGGCGTCGAGATCGTCCACTGCCGAGACCTTGCCTCCCTGCTGCGGACGCTGGCGGAGCGCGGCCTGTCGTCGCTGATGGTGGAGGGCGGCGCCGTCGTTGCCAGGGCTTTTCTGGATGCCGGCCTGGTCGACCGCATCATCCTGTCCGAAGGCGTCGTGACCGTCGGCGTGGGCGGTCTTGAATCGCCTGTGACGGCATCCGATATGCCGCGAGAATTCACGCTGATCCGGTCGAGTGAACTCGGCCGCGACCGCCTTTTCGAATATGAAAGATCATCTTGATGTTTACCGGGATCGTAACCGACGTAGGAACAGTTGCGGCAAAGACGCCGATGGATGAAGGCGTGCGTCTGCGGATCGCGACAAGTTATGACCCGAAGACCATCGATCTTGGTGCTTCGATCTCCCATGCCGGCGTCTGCCTGACGGTCACCAAGCTTCCGGAAGAAGGCAGCAACGAACGCTGGTTCGAGGTCGAGGCCTGGGAAGAGGCGCTTCGCCTCACCACCATCGCAAGCTGGACCGAAGGCACTCGAGTGAACCTCGAACGGGCGCTGAAGATCGGCGACGAACTCGGCGGCCATATCGTTTCCGGCCACGTTGACGACAAGGCGGAGATCCTGTCGATCGAGCCGGAGGGCGAGGCGGTTCGCGTGCGCCTGCGCGCGCCGGAGCATCTGGCGCGTTTCGTTGCCCCGAAGGGCTCGGTTGCGCTCGACGGCACGTCGCTCACGGTCAACGCCGTCAATGGCACGGATTTTGACGTGCTGCTGATCCGCCACACGCTGGGCGTCACGACATGGGGTGACCGCAAGCCTGGTGATTTCGTCAACTTCGAGGTGGATACCATGGCGCGGTATGCCGCCCGCCTGGCGGAGTTTCCGGCCAAGGCTTGAGCAGGTCGTTACTCACGACCTATTCTGCCCGTGCATTTCAGGGATCCGCTAAATTTGCTTGCCAATCGCGTGCGAGCGTGTTTTGACCGCGGCCTGCCAAATCCCGTAAAATCCGGTCCAGCTTGAAGCGGCCGATTGGAAAAAGGTGACACATGCCCCGCGGAGCCGCACCCCATATCCTCATCGTCGAGGCACGTTTTTACGACGACATGGCCGACGCGCTGCTCGACGGCGCAACGCATGCGCTCAAGGAAGCAGGCGCGACCTATGATGTCGTGACCGTTCCCGGTGCGCTCGAAGTTCCGCCGGCAATCGCCATGGCGCTCGATGCGGCCGAAGAGGGCGGCACCGAATACGATGGCTTCGTGGCACTCGGCATGGTGATCCGCGGCGAGACCTACCATTTCGATATCGTTTCCAACGAATCCTCGCGCGCACTGATGGATCTTGCCGTGTCCGAATCGCTTGCGATTGGAAACGGCATCCTGACCGTGGAAAACGACGAGCAGGCTTGGGCACGCGCCCGCCGCTCGGACAAGGACAAAGGCGGCTTTGCCGCACGCGCAGCGCTGACGATGATTGCGCTGCGTGACAAGCTGAACGGTGGTTGATCCAATGACTAAAGAAGGCGAGCACACGGTAAAGCCGGCCAACCAGCGAGGTGCTGCGCGGCTCGCGGCCGTGCAGGCGCTTTACCAGATGGATGTCGGTGGTACCGGCGTGCTGGAAGTCGTCGCCGAATACGAGGCGCATCGCCTTGGCCAGGAATTGGACGGCGATACCTACCTGAAGGCGGATCCGTCCTGGTTCCGCTCGATCGTGTCGGGCGTCGTCCGTGACCAGTTGAAGATCGACCCGATCATCCGCTCCTCGCTCCAGGAAGACTGGCCGCTGTCGCGCCTCGATTCGACCCTTCGCGCAATCCTGCGCGCCGGCACCTTCGAGATCCTTGAGCGCAAGGATGTGCCGATTGCCGTCATCGTCACGGAATATGTCGAGATTGCCCGTGCCTTCTTCGAAGAAGACGAGCCGCGCATCGTCAATGCCGTGCTGGACCGTATCGCAAAAGAAGTACGCGGCGACGCGAAGAAATAAATCGAGGTCATGAGCATGGACGCTGGGCAGCAGGCTCTTCAAACGCAGATGCGAAGCGCCCGACGCAGCGTCATGCTGCTCGCTGCCGTGCAGGCGGTGCTTGGCTCGGCCGCACCGATCGCCATCTCGAGCGGGTCGCTTGCAGGCTACCAGCTCCTTGCCGACGACAAGACGCTGGCAACCGCGCCCATCACCGGCTTCAACGTCGGCACCGCCTGTGGCGCCGTTCTCATCGCCATTCTTTCACGGTCGCTTGGACGGCGCAGCGCCTTCATGCTGGGCTGCCTGATCGGTGCCATGGGTGGCGCGCTCGCAACCATCGCGCTCTTTCGCGGCGACTTCTGGATGTTTGCGGTCGCACTTCTCTTGATCGGCACCTGCGCCGGCTTCACGCAGAAAATCCGTTTTGCTGCAGCCGATGCCTCGCCGAGCCACTACAAGCCGCGGGCAATCTCCTGGATCCTCGGCGCCGGCATTGTCTCGGCCGTGCTTGGCCCACAGGTTGTGATCTTTGCCAAGGACCTGCTGGCGCCCGTCACCTTCGCCGGCACGTTCCTCGCGATCATTCCGCTGTGCCTTCTGCCGCTCATCCTTCTCGCCTTCCTGCGCCTGCCGAACACCGGAAGTGCCAGTACCGGTGGCACCTCGCTGCCGGCCCGCCCGCTCAAGGAGATCGTGCTCACGCAACGCTTCATGACGGGCATGATCTGCGGCATCGGCACCTATGCGCTGATGACCTTCGTGATGACCGGCGCGCCGCTCGCCATGGTCATCGGCTGCGGTTTCCCGACCGAGATGGCCGCGCTTGGCATCCAGTGGCACGTGCTTGCCATGTTCGGCCCGAGCTTCTTCACCGGAGCGCTGATCACCCGTTTCGGCGCCGAGCGCATCGTCGCCGCCGGCCTCTTCATCATGATGGCCTGTGCGGTCGTCGCGCATATGGGCGTCGAACTCTGGAACTTCTGGGGTGCGCTGGTTCTCCTCGGCATCGGCTGGAACTTCGGCTTCATTGGCTCGACCTCCATCGTCGCCTCGAGCTACCGCCCGCACGAAGCCGACAAGGTGCAGGGCTTCCATGACATCATCCTGTTCGGTACGGTCGCTCTGTCCTCGTTCTCCTCGGGCAAGGTGTTCGTCACCTGGGGCTGGTCCTTCATCAATCTGGTGATCTGGCCGGTCACGATCGTCTGCCTGGCGCTCCTTCTTGCCCTCGCTCTCAAGAAGCGTTCCCCCGCAAGCACGTAAGCGTACGCCTCTAGGGCTTGACGCAACCTCATCTCCACCGCAATCTCGCGCTGCGTGAAGGGCCATGTGGCGCCTTGGGAGGGGATTCGGCCTTCACGCGGGAATGCGCATCGTGAAGTGTTGCGGCAATCCTTTTCCTCCGTCGAGTGGGGAGCGTCGCAACGGCATGCCGGAGGGCATGGGCCGTCTGGCGCTTGAGGGAGAGGAAAAAGCGAATGACCGTAATATTGGGTGTGGTCGTATGCGGACTGCTATCGATCATCTATGCCGCTTGGGCGACGCGTTCCGTTTTGGCTGCCGACCAAGGCAATGCACGCATGCAGGAAATTGCCGGCTATGTTCGTGAAGGGGCACAGGCCTACCTGACGCGCCAGTACATGACGATTGCCATCGTCGGCGTGGTGGTCGCCATCCTGGCCTGGCTGCTGTTGTCCGGCACGGCCGCGATCGGTTTCATCATCGGTGCCGTTCTGTCCGGCGCCGCCGGTTTCATAGGGATGCACGTCTCGGTTCGGGCCAATGTGCGCACCGCGCAGGCAGCCTCGCAGAGTCTCGCCGCGGGTCTCGACATCGCATTCAAGTCCGGTGCCATCACCGGCATGCTGGTGGCGGGCCTCGCGCTTCTGGGCGTATCGATCTACTACTGGATCCTGACCTCGGGCCTCGGTCATCCCAGCGGCTCGCGCGAAGTCATTGATGCGCTTGTCGCTCTCGGCTTCGGCGCCTCGCTCATCTCGATCTTCGCCCGTCTCGGCGGCGGTATCTTCACCAAGGGTGCAGACGTCGGCGGCGACCTCGTCGGCAAGGTGGAAGCCGGTATTCCGGAAGACGACCCGCGCAACCCGGCCACGATCGCCGACAACGTGGGCGACAATGTCGGTGACTGCGCCGGCATGGCCGCCGACCTGTTCGAGACCTATGCCGTCTCGGTGGTCGCGACCATGGTTCTGGCCGCTATCTTCTTCGCCGGCACACCGACGCTCGAGACCGCGATGCTCTATCCGCTTGCCATCTGCGGCGCCTGCATCGTCACCTCGATCATCGGTACCTTCTTCGTCAAGCTGGGCTCCAATGGCTCGATCATGGGAGCGCTCTACAAGGGCCTGATCGTCACCGGCCTGTTGTCGGTCGTCGGCCTTGCCGGCGCAACGGCACTGACGACCGGATGGGGTTCGATCGGCACGGTTGCCGGGATGGACATCACCGGCACCAACCTCTTCATCTGCGGCCTGCTGGGCCTGCTGGTGACGGCGCTGATCGTGGTGATCACCGAATACTACACCGGCACTGGCAAGCGCCCGGTCGTCTCGATCGCCCAGGCCTCTGTCACAGGCCATGGCACCAACGTCATCCAGGGCCTTGCGGTTTCGCTAGAATCGACGGCGCTGCCGGCAATCGTCATCGTTGGCGGCATCATTGCCACCTACCAGCTCGGCGGCCTTTTTGGCACCGGGATCGCGGTTACGGCCATGCTGGGTCTTGCCGGGATGATCGTTGCGCTCGATGCCTTCGGCCCGGTCACCGACAACGCCGGCGGTATCGCCGAAATGTCGAACCTTCCGCCGGAGGTCCGCAAGTCGACCGACGCACTGGATGCGGTGGGTAACACGACCAAGGCCGTCACCAAGGGTTATGCGATCGGCTCGGCCGGCCTCGGCGCCCTTGTCCTGTTTGCCGCCTATTCCAACGACCTGCAGTATTTTGCGGCGAACGCCGAGCAATATCCGTATTTCGAAGGTGTCGGGGAAATCTCCTTCAGCCTTGCCAATCCTTATGTCGTCGCCGGCCTGATCTTCGGCGGCCTTATCCCGTACCTCTTCGGCGGCATTGCCATGACCGCCGTTGGCCGTGCGGCAGGCTCCATCGTGGAAGAGGTGCGCAAGCAGTTCCGCGAGAAGCCGGGCATCATGGAGGGCAGGGAACGTCCGGACTATGGCCGCGCCGTCGATATTCTGACCAAGGCGGCGATCCGCGAAATGATCGTGCCGTCGCTGCTGCCGGTTCTGGCGCCGATTGTTGTCTACTTCGGCGTGCTCATCATCTCCGGCGGAGACAAGGCCTCTGCCTTCGCGGCGCTTGGTGCCTCGTTGCTCGGCGTCATCGTCAACGGCCTGTTCGTGGCGATCTCGATGACCTCGGGCGGTGGCGCATGGGACAACGCCAAGAAGAGCTTCGAGGACGGCTTCATCGACAAGGACGGCCAGAAGCATTTGAAGGGCTCGGACGCGCACAAGGCATCCGTGACCGGCGACACCGTCGGCGACCCGTACAAGGATACGGCGGGCCCTGCCGTCAACCCGGCGATCAAGATCACCAATATCGTGGCCCTGCTGCTGCTTGCCATCCTGGCCGGCTGATCATCGGGGATAACGAAAAAGCCCGCGAGGATCGCTCCTCGCGGGCTTTCTGATTCTGATAAGCGGGCGTGCTTGGCTTAGTTGCCGCCGAAGCCACCAAGGATGCTGCGCGCGGCTGCCGCGCCGCTGCTTGCTGCACCCGTGCCGCCCGACAGCAACTGCTGCAGGAAGGTGAGGTCGCGGCCGCCGGTCGGGGTCGTACGGGAAATCGTATCGAAGACCTTGCCGTCCTGCAGCGTGTAGTTTGCGCGGCGAGCGACCACGCCATCCTTGTCGAAGTAGATGGCAAGAACCGTCTGTTCGACGAGGCGCGGCTTCATGGCGGCGAATGCGCGCTGGCGCTTCTGCGAGATGTAATAGAAGACCTCGGAATCGAAGGTGGCCGTCGTGGACGGCGTGCCCATCGTCAGCAGCACCTGCTCGCGGCTCGATCCTTCCGGGATCAGCTTCAGCGACTGCTCGTCAACGACATAGCCGTTATAGAGGGTGTCACCGATCTGCATCGACGTGCAGCCGGTCAGTCCGGCGGTTGCGATTACCGTGGCCAGGGCCGCTTTGCTCAAGAATGTCATTTCGTATCCGAAAACCCGCTTGCTCAACGGTGTCCCCCAAACTCAACTGGCCCCTGCTGAACCTTACCATTGTGGCTATTCAGGGACGTGAGACTGTCCGCAGCCGCTCTTCACGGTCGCGAAAATCCTCGACCCCGTTCGCTGGTCTGGCGGAACGGCATTGCTTTTCGTGCCTGCTTCGGTAAACCAGCTTTCGTTTCCATGCAACATCGGCCGGGCGCTTGGCCGGACATTCGTGGAGACATACAGCAGGAATCGAGATGATATTCGGCCTTTTCAAGAAGAAGAACCGCAACCAGGCGATCATCAACCGGCAATATGCGACCCTGACCGAGACGGCGCGCATCCCGTTCTTCTACAGCGACCTGCATGTGCCGGACACGGTCATGGGCCGGTTCGAGATGCTGTCGATCGTGATGATCCTGTTCTTCCGCAGGACGGCGAAATCGCCGGTCAGCGGCCAGGAACTGGCCCAGGAAATCGTCGACGCCTTCTTCCAGGACATCGATCACTCGATCCGCGAACTGGGTATCGGTGACCAGGGCGTGCCGAAACGCATGAAGAAGCTCGCCGGCATGTTCTATGGCCGGCTGGAAACCTATGCGGCGGCGTTGGAGAACAAGAACGAGGCGGAGCTTGCGGGAGCGCTGAGGCGCAATATCTATCCGAATGCGGATGATGCGCCCGAGATGCGGGAACTCGCCGGCTGGATGATCCGTGCGGAAGCGGCGCTTGCCACGATTTCCGAAGACGAGATCTCCACCGGACAGGCGGTTCTCCTAGATCCGGCGGCGCCCGCGCCAGAAAGGTATGTGTCGTGAAGAATGAACATGTGCGGAAGGAAAAGCCTCCGTTCTCCTACCCTGTGAAAGTCGGCCACGTTTCGGCCAATCCGATTACCGTGCGGCTGGAAGCCGATGAGCGCGAGCGCCAGGGGCTGGCGAAGCTGTGGCAGGTGGAAGCGGTCGATTCGCTCAAAGCTGAGCTGCAGGTCGTGCGCTGGAAGAAGGACGGCGTCCGCCTGAAGGGCCGCGTCGAAGCATCGATCGTCCAGGCGTGCGTGGTGACGATGGATCCGGTCGAGTCTAGAATTGAGGAAGACCTCGAGCAGATCTTCGTGCCGGAAGGTTCGAAGCTCGCCCGCATCGTCAGCAACGAAGCGGCCGAGATGGTGCTTGATCCCGAAGGTCCGGACCTGCCGGAGACCTTTGCAGGCGACACGATTGATGCCGGCGAAGTGGTCGCCGAATTCGCCGCACTCGCAATCGATCCCTATCCGCGCAAGCCGGGTGTCGAGTTCGCCGATCACCTGGAGAGCGATCCGAACGACGAAGCGGAGCGGCCGAACCCGTTCGCGGTGCTGAAAGACTGGAAAAAAGACTAAGCACGGTTGTCAGCAGGAGCGAAAACTATATTTTGGCCACGATTTCGCCGGCAGAGCCACGCAAGAGCTAGGCCGTTTGTGACGCAAGAAACTAGCGCATGGCCTTCCGGAGCATGCGTTCGGCGAAGATTAAGGATCAGGGACGCGTGATCAGAATTTCTCTCGACGCCATGGGTGGCGACTTCGGTCCCGAAGTCGTGATTCCGGGTGCCGCCAAGGCCTTGGAACGCCATCCAGACGTAACCTTCCTCATCTACGGGCTGAAGGCCCAGTGCGAACCGCTGCTCGCCAAATATCCGAAACTTCGCGAAAAGTCCGTGTTCCATGATTGCGAACTTGCCGTGGCCATGGATGAAAAGCCGAGCGCTGCCCTGCGGCGCGGTCGGTATGTCTCCACGATGTGGCGTTCGATCGAGGCGGTGAAGCTCGGTGAAGCGGACGTGGCCGTGTCGGCCGGCAATACCGGTGCGCTGATGGCGATGGCGAAGTTCTGTCTTCGGACCATGGCCAATATCGAACGCCCTGCAATCGCCGGGATCTGGCCGACCTTGAAGGGCGAAAGCATCGTCCTCGACATCGGTGCCACGATCGGCGCCGATGCTCAGCAGCTTCTGGATTTCGCGCTGATGGGCGGCGCCATGGCGCGCGCGCTTTTTGAAGTCGAGCGTCCGACCGTCGGCCTCCTCAATGTTGGTGTTGAAGAAGTGAAAGGTCAGGAAGAGGTCAAGGAAGCCGGCCGCCTGATCCGTGATGCCAACATGCCCACCATTGCCTATCACGGCTTTGTCGAGGGCGATGACATCGGCAAGGGTACGGTCGATGTCGTGGTGACGGAAGGCTTCACCGGCAATATCGCGCTGAAGGCCGCCGAAGGCACCGCGCGGCAGATCGCGACATTGCTGCGCGAGGCCATGTCGCGTACGCTGTTTGCCAAGCTTGGTTATCTTCTCGCCAAGAGCGCCTTTGATCGGCTGCGGGAGAAAATGGATCCGAACAAGGTCAACGGCGGCGTTTTCCTTGGCCTGAATGGCATCGTCATCAAGAGCCATGGCGGCACCAACGCCGATGGCTTCGCCGCTGCGATCGATGTCGGCTACGACATGGCGCGCAACGACCTCAATGCAAAGATCCAGCAGGATCTGACACTTTACCATGCCCGTCGTCAGCCCTTGGCTGGCCCGGAAACGGCATGACGACAGGATAAAATGAATATGATCCGTTCAGTGGTTCGCGGTTATGGAGCAGCGCTCCCGAAGCGGGTGATGACGAACAAGGAACTGGAGACGCTTGTCGACACTTCCGACGAGTGGATTGTCCAGCGCACCGGCATCCGCCAGCGTTACATCGCCGGCGACGACGAGACGACGGCGTCGCTTGGCGAACAGGCGGCCCGCGCAGCGCTCGACAACGCCGGCCTGATGCCGGATGACATCGACCTCGTTCTGCTGGCGACCTCGACACCCGACAACACATTTCCGGCCACGGCGGTGAATATCCAGAACCGGCTCGGCATGACGCATGGCTACGCCTTCGATATGCAGGCCGTCTGCTCCGGCTTCGTTTATGCGATGGCGACTGCCGACCTGCACATCCGCGGCGGCATGGCCAAGCGCGTGCTCGTCATTGGTGCGGAAACCTTCTCGCGCATCCTCGACTGGACGGACCGCACGACCTGCGTGCTCTTCGGCGACGGCGCCGGCGCGCTGATCCTGGAAGCTGCCGAAGGCGAGGGGACCGTCGCGGACCGCGGTATCCTGACCTCGCATCTGCGCTCCGACGGTTCGCACAAGGAAAAGCTCTACGTCGACGGCGGCCCGTCCACGACCGGCACTGTCGGCCACCTGCGCATGGAGGGCCGAGAGGTCTTCAAACACGCAGTCGGCATGATCACCGACGTGATCGAAGCCGCATTCGAGGCGACCGGGACAACGGCAGAGGATCTTGACTGGCTCGTGCCGCACCAGGCCAACCGCCGCATCATCGATGGATCTGCGAAGAAGCTCGGCATCCCGCCCGAAAAGGTGGTGGTGACGGTCGACCTTCACGGCAACACGTCGGCGGCATCCATACCGCTCGCCTTGTCCGTTGCACTCGCCGACGGGCGAATCAAGAAGGGCGATCTGGTGATGCTGGAAGCGATGGGCGGTGGCTTCACATGGGGTGCCGTTCTCATCCGCTGGTAAATTCGTACCTTCCTCGAAAAGAGAAATAATCGAGACGACACAGGTGCTTGACCCCTGCGTCCAAGCAAAATACTGTCTAGCGGCTTCGACAAGATCAATCTCAGAATTGGGCGGGGATCATGGCCGGTAAGACAGTGACACGAGCAGACTTGGCGGAATCGGTTTTCCGTAAGGTCGGGCTTTCTCGGACGGAGTCGGCCGAGCTTGTCGAGACGGTTATTGATGAAATCTGCAACGCCATCGTGCGTGGCGAAGTGGTCAAGCTCTCGTCGTTCGCGACCTTCCAGGTGCGCGCCAAGAACGAGCGTATCGGCCGCAACCCCAAGACCGGCGAGGAGGTTCCGATCTCCCCGCGCAAGGTCATGACCTTCAAGGCATCCAACGTTCTGAAGAGCCGGATACTCAAGGCTCATACGTCCCGCAAGGCAAAGCAGAAGCCGGTCAGCCCGGTCGCCTGAGCAGGTGCTTCGCGCCATCATCCGGTGAAAAGACTGCAAACATCCGACGTAACTCGTTGAGATTGCCTCGATTCGCGTTTATCAAACGAACAGTGGCTTCTGCCGTTGAGGCCGTTTCGTGTTGGGAGAGTGACGCGTGGACAAGAGCCCGGATGCTTTTCGCACAATTAGCGAGGTCGCAGATGACCTTGACCTTCCCCAGCACGTGCTTCGTTTTTGGGAAACCAGATTTCCGCAGATCAAGCCCATGAAGCGTGGCGGCGGGCGCCGCTACTACCGCCCGGAAGACGTGGATCTGCTGAAGGGCATCCGCCACCTGCTTTACGACCACGGCTACACGATCAAGGGTGTCCAGAAGCTTTTGAAGGCCAACGGCAACAAGTTTGTGGCGGCCATCGCCTCCGGCGACATGGCCACGATGGAAGCCATCATGGCGGCCAACAATGAAAAACACGTCGAGCCCAAGGCGCCTGCGCCGGACGAGGACCAAATCGTTGGGCGCCCGAAGGTGAAGCCAAGCGGCCGCTTCTTCGGCTTTGGCTCCTCGCAGGACGATGACGTTCCGGAAGTGTCGATCGGGAAATCGAGTGTCGGCAAGGAAGACAGGGCGCTGCTCCAGGAAGCGCTGTTTGACTTGCTGGAATGCAAGCGGTTGCTGGACCAGGTGCGCTGACGCTGTAGCGCCAAGATGCAAGAATAGCCGCTCCAGTTGAGGGCGGGCTGGAACAAGTAGAAGACAAATACATTCACCTCAGGTTCAGCCGGAGAAGACGATTATCGCGTCCTAACCAAGGCTCGTGGAGGTGAACTCATGAAAAAGAAACTCGCCGTCGTCGCATTGTCCTTGATGACCGCGCTCAGCAGCATCGTACCAGCGCAGGCATTCCCGTCTGTTAGCCCACTCAAGGTGGAAGCACCGAAGGATGTTGAACAGGTCCAGTACCGTCACCGTCGTGGTGGATGGCATGGCGGACGTGGCCACTATCGTCCCCGCCACTATGGGCACCGCCATTATCGGCGCGGTCCCGGTGCCGGCGCCATCATTGGTGGCCTTGCAGCCGGCGCCATCATCGGAGGCGCCCTTGCGGCACCCCGTTATGCCGAACCGCGTTATGTCGCGCCACGTCGTTACATTAGCGGTGGCAGCGCACATGTGAACTGGTGCTACTCGCGCTACCGTTCGTATCGCGCCTACGACAACACGTTCCAGCCGTACAACGGCCCGCGCCAGCAGTGCTACTCGCCTTACTCCTGAGACAGGGGGCAAGGAATGCAACGGAAGCCCGTTCTGCCTCGTGCAGAACGGGCTTTTTCTGTTGGCGGATAGGTGGTTAGAAGGAACTTCACCGCCTGCTCGTACGTCTAGATGAACCGGACAGAATCATGAAGGAGGCCTTCTTGTTGGAGGAACAGCAGAAAATCATCGAAGCGCTCGGCGTCACCTCGCAGTTCGATGCAGGGGAAGAAGCCGAGCGGCGCACAAGCTTTCTTGCCAACTACCTGAAGGCATCATCCGCCAAGGGCTTCGTGCTCGGCATCAGCGGCGGCGTGGACTCGCTGACTGCAGGGCTGCTGGCGCAAAGAGCGGTGGAGCAACTGCGGTCGGGTGGTTATGACGCAACCTTTGTCGCCGTCAGGCTGCCCTATGGCGAGCAGGCGGATGAGGCCGATGCTCAGGCTTGCCTCGATGTCATCAAGCCGGACCGGACCGTGCGGATCAACATCCAGCCGGCGGCGGATGCGATGATGGCCGAGGTCCGGCGGGAAGTCGATGATCTCGTCGCCGGACCGCGCCTGCATTTCCACCTTGGCAACGTCAAGGCGCGGCAGCGGATGATCGCTCAATATGCCTTGGCGGGCGGCATGCGTGGCATTGTCATCGGCACCGACCATGCCGCTGAAGCGCTGATGGGCTTCTACACGAAGTTCGGCGATGGTGCCGCGGACATCCTTCCACTGTCGGGCCTGAACAAGCGGCGGGTGCGGGCGGTGGCCAAGCATCTTGGTGCTCCGGACAACCTCGTTTTCAAGGTACCGACCGCCGATCTGGAATCGGATGCACCGTTGAAGCCGGATGAAGAAGTCTACGGCGTGACCTATGACGAGATTGACGACTTCCTGGAGGGCAGGGAGATCCGCAAGGAGTCGCTGGATCGCATCCTGTCGACTTACCGTGCCAGCGGACACAAGCGCGCGCTTCCCGTTGCGCTGACGGACTGAGATCGCTCGAGTAGATCGGGATTGCGCCCATCGGGCAATCCCGGCGTCACTTGACGGAAGCCGCGCCCTGCAACTGGTTCAACATGTTGGCGAGCTCGTCCTTGCGGAAGGGCTTGGTGAGGCGCGCCAGGCCCGGCTCGATGCCCTGGTCGCCGGAATAGCCTGACACGATCAGGCACGGCGTGCCCGGCAGCCGCGCCTTGACGATCTCGACCAGATCCGTGCCGGTCATGCCCGGCATCAGGTGGTCCGTCACCAGCACGTCGAACCGCTGGCCACCGTCCAGGATCGCGATCGCTTGCTCGGCAGAGGCTGCCTCGATGACGTTGTAGCCAAGATCCGCCAACATGTCCGCCGTTGTGAGCCGCACCAGTTCCTCGTCGTCGACAAGGAGTGCGGTGGTTTGCGAGGGAACCGATGCGACGGCCTCTGGCGCCTCGGTTGCGGGGGAGGCCGCTTCAAGGCTCTGCGGCAGCCATAGCTCGACATTGGTGCCAAAGCCCGGGCGGCTGGAGATCTTCAGCGCACCGCCGAGCTGCTGGGCAAGACCATGCACCATTGAAAGCCCAAGCCCGGTGCCCTTGCCGATGCCCTTGGTGGAGAAGAACGGCTCGATCGCCCGGGCAAGCGTCGCCTGGTCCATTCCGGAACCGGTATCTGCCACGGACAGGCGGATATAGTTGCCCGGCTGCAGATCGGGCCGCGGCCCGTCGCGCACCACCTCCTGGCTTGCCGAAATGCGCAAAGTCCCACCTTCCG
Organism: Neorhizobium turbinariae; assembly: GCF_023223505.1. Taxonomy (NCBI): domain Bacteria; kingdom Pseudomonadati; phylum Pseudomonadota; class Alphaproteobacteria; order Hyphomicrobiales; family Rhizobiaceae; genus Neorhizobium; species Neorhizobium turbinariae. Next base: position 88,824 of record NZ_JALPRY010000018.1, on the reverse strand, counting down.
GCATCGCGTCACGCGCGTTGACCGCCAGGTTGAGCAGTGCCATTTCCAGCTGGTTCGGATCAGCCTTGGCGGGCGGCAGGTCTTCTGAAACGTCGATCGCGACCTTGATCTGCGGCCCGGTGGTGCTCGCCACCAGTTGTCCCATGTCCTGAATGAGTTTCGCCATGTCCACCGGCACCGCCTGCAGCGGCTGGCGGCGTGCAAAGGCAAGCAGCCGCTGCACCAGCGTCTTGGCGCGCTCGGCAGATTGCATGGCACCCGAAATCAGCCGTTGTTCACGCTCGCCACCAACGCCACGACGTTGCAGCATGTCGAGACTGCCGACAATCGGCGTCAGGAGGTTGTTGAAGTCGTGCGCGACGCCGCCGGTCAACTGGCCCATCGCCTCCATCTTTTGGCTTTGCCGCAGCGCTTCTTCTGCTTTGCGCAGACGCTCCTGCTCCTCCATCCGCTCCGTTACGTCGTAGACGAACTGGTAGGCTGCAATGAGTTCGCCCGAGTCGTCGCGCAGCGCACTGAACTTCATTTCGTAGAAGCGCGTGTCACGGTCCGGATCACCGAATTCCCCAACCTCGGTAAACTCCTCACCGGACAAGGCCCGTGCCCAGATCCTGCGGACCGTCGCCTGGTTCTGTGGATGATCGGCCAGAAGCTCGAGCATGTTCATGCCGACCTGCGGCCGCTTGCCATAGATGCGCTCGAACTCGTCGGCCGCAGCCCTGTTGATCGCGAGCCACTCGTAGTCGGCGGACAGGACCTGCACGAAGGCATTCGTGCCCTCGACGATGTCGGCCAGTAGCTTGCGCTCCTGCAGCGCGGCTTCGATGCGCCGCTCCAGCGTCTGGTTCAGGTCATGAAGTTTTGCTTCGGCGACCTTTCGGTCGTGGATATCGACGGATGCACCATACCAGCGCACGATCGCGCCAGACTGCGGATCCCGGTAAGGCTCGCCGCGCACGAGAAACCAGCGATAGGCTCCGGAGGCCGAGCGTATCCGGTGCTCGACGAGGAACGTCGTGCCGTTGGCGCGCGCGGCATCAAACGCCGCGAGGGTCGCCTCGCCATCATCCGGGTGAACATGGCTGGCGGAAACGGCACTGGCGGTTGTCTCGGTCGGTTCCGATCCGGTGTAGACATACCAGTGGCGATTGAAGAACTCGGCCCTTCCTTCAGCATCTGTAATCCAGATGATCTGTGGCACGGCATCTGCCATGATCCGGAACTGCGTCTCGCTCTCCCGCAGCGCTGTTTCCGCCTCCTTGCGATCATGGATGTCGATGGAGGTGCCGACCCAGCCTGTTACGCTGCCGCTGCTGTCACGGAGCGGTTCCGCCCGCACGACATACCAGCGATAAACGCCGTCGGCGCGGCGATAGCGCACCTCGATTTCGTAGGTCTTTCCGTGCTCACGCGCTTCGGTCCAACGGGCCGCGGTTTCCTCGACGTCATCTGGATGCAGCGTGGTGATCCAGCCGTTGGGCAGGGCTTCTTCGCGCGTCTGCCCGGTATATTCATACCAGCGGTTGTTGAAGTAATGCGTCTCGCCGTCCGGGGTCGCAAACCACACGAAGGCCGGAAGCGCGTTGGTCAAGGTCCGCAGCGTCGCCTCGCTGCGCCTTTGCCGATCCTCCACCTCACGCCGGGCATCGATATCGATGACAGAGCCGACATAACCGAGATAGTCTCCGTTGTCGTCGAACCGGGGCGCGGCGGCATCGAGCGCCCAGCGATAGGTTCCGTCATGGCGGCGCAGGCGATATTCGGCGCGAAACGGGGAGCGCGTCGCATTGGCTTCAAGGAAGATGCGCTCAGCCTCGATCTTGTCCTCCGGATGGGTGGCTTCCAGCCAGCCGAACCCTTGCGCATCCTCCTGCGTCTGGCCGGTGAAGTCGTGCCAGGCGCGGTTGATATAGGTGCAGTGACCACTCGGATCGGTGACCCACATCATCACCGGGGCATGGTCTGCCATGTTGCGGAAGCGGGCTTCGCTCTCGATCACCGCATGCTCTGCCAGCACGCGGGCGGTGGTTTCCGTGCAGGCGCAGAACATGCCGGCCACATGGCCGCTCTCGTCCCTGACGGGAGAATAGGAAAAGGTGAACCAGGTCTGCTCCTCGAACCCCCTGCGCAGCATGAGGAGCGGCAGGTCCTGCCGGTAGATGGCGTTGCCGGACATGGCCGCCTGGATCAACGGCAGGATGTCCGTCCAGATCTCTGACCAGACCTCCTGGAACGGCTGGCCGATCGCCTGCGGATGCTTGGACCCAAGGATATCGGCATAGGCGTCGTTGTAGAGGAAGCCGAGTTGCGGTCCCCAGGCCACGAACATCGGGAACTTCGACGAGAGCATCAGGCTGACGACCAGGCTGAGCGATTGCGGCCAGCCCTCTGGATCCCCAAGCGGCGACGTGGACCAGTCGAGGTCGCGCATGCGCTGGGCGACCTCACCATCACCGGTGAGGAAGCTGAGAGGCGAGGCAGGCGTGGCTAGATCCATCGTCTTTTCCGTCAGTGCGTGCTTCGCGAAGTTGGTGTTGAGTAAATGGACGCCGCACGCCATCAGGGAAGCCCACAACCGGCACCTTCGTCAAGAAATCTCTAAAGGTCGGATGTATTGGCAAAAACGAAAAAGCCAGCAGGCAACGGGGCCGGCTGGCTTCAACCTCAGCTTACGCAAGTAAGCTCAAATAGAAATGGTCGGAATGGCGGGATTCGAACCCACGACCCCTTGACCCCCAGTCAAGTGCGCTACCTGGCTGCGCTACATTCCGTCACCGCTCGTTTGCCCGGCGCATGGCCAAGCTTGGGGAGCACGGTCTCCCTAGTCGTTCCCTTGTTTTGATGCAAGCGAAAAACGAGCGACGATGATCTCGGCCCGCGGTTCTCATGCGCCAGCGACGGCTCAGGCGCCCGCCGCTAGATCTTCCAAAGCGGCAGGATTATCCTCGGTTGCCGGTGCAGACGGTGCTCCGATGACGGAGGAGACGATGACCAGCGTCACGATGCCGACGCTCATGTTGTCGCAGAGATAACCTTCGAACATGCTGCCGAGGATGAGGCCGAAGAACAGCCCCGCCACCAACTGGCTGGCAGATGATGCCTGGGCGCTTCTGCTTGCCCGGTAGAGTCTGGCGAGACCTGCGAGGATCATGGCCGACATGATGAGGAAGTAGGGCAGGCCGTAAGCCGCCCAGCCGCGCATCAGCGAGTTCTCCGACGCGCCTTCGAAAACACCGAGCCCAAGCACCGGACGTTTGGTGATGCGATGGACTAGATCCTGCCAGGCCGCCGACCGGGTGTCGGTGAAGCCGCCGCGGGAATAGACCTCCAGCCAGTTGTCCTGAGCAAGGTCCGAAACAAGAACAAGGCTGACCACGGCCAAGAGCAGCGCGCCGGATACAAGGCGCGCCTTGAAGCCGATGACGCGCCAGGCGCAGAGGTAAAAGCCACCAGCGAGGACAACGAGCGCGGTGCGCGAGCCGGTCTGCACCAACAGGAACGCCGCGGCTGCCAGAGCCGCAGTGGCCATCGGCTTCAGCATGGGCCGGGCCGTCAGCGCCAGATGCAAGAGAATGATGCCGCAGACCGCCATCTGCACGCCGAGAAAGTTCGGATGAACCGTCGCGCCGAAGAAGCGTGCGTTCTGGCCAAGGTAACCGTAGCCACCCAGATAGAACATCAGGTTGAGGCAAACGAGGATAAAGGCAAGCAGGCTGAAAGCGGCCGCGACCGTGTCCGCCACGACGTCATCCCTCACGTTCGCTCGCCGGAAGGCGATGAAAACAGTCAGGAAAGCAAACAGCAGGAAGGCCTGCAGGCTCTTCAAAGCCAGCTCCGCATCCTCGAACGAACTGCGGAAGGCAGCATAGAAGGGCAGGGCGCAGACCAGCAGCGAAACCGGATGGAGGCTGAGCCGCAGCTCTGCGCCGAACAGGGAACATGCAGCAGCAAGCGCGACGATCGCCAGGACGATCGGAAACATCATGGGGCGCAGTGCAACGAGCCACGGATGCGAGATGGCTTCCACCACCAGTTCGCCGGTCAGTGTCGTATCAGCCTCGACCTTGAAGGCGGCGAGCAGCAGGCAGCCGAGAAGCACCGCGAGAAGCGGCATGTCGACATCCCTGCGCTGCCTCGGAAAAACCATCGGCACCCCCACCAAGCCACGATAACACCAATGTTTGCGAAGGTCGATTTCCCGACGACGCAAAACAAAAAGCCCCGCGAGGGCGGGGCTTTCGAGTTCAGGCGGCGGTGGATCAGATTTCCGGGCAACCACGGCGGTTGGCGAAGGTGATGCGGTCGGGACCATTCGAGGTCCAGCCGCGGACCGTGATGCTGCGATCGGTAACGCGGACGACTTCGGGACGGCGGAAACCTTCGTCGCGGGCGGCGGCACGTGCTTCACCGGGCGAGCAGCCCCTGTCGCGGCGGCCATATTCACGATTGCGGTCGCGGTCGCGATCCCTGTCACGAATGACCGGGCGGATGCCATCCGGGCCAAGGCGTAGCTCGACATCCTGGGCGGATGCCGGCGTCGAAACTGCAGCAATGGCGCCGAGCGAAAGTACGCTGGACAGCACCACAGTAGAAAGCATCTTGTTCATTGTTATCCTCCTTCTGCACAGTGGCTGCGGCCAATGCTGCGCGAACTTGTTCACGCACGCCAAACTGGATCGCCACGGCAATTGTTCCGGATAAAGATGAAGCTGCAGAAGAAGCAATAATGTATCAGAGATCTGGCGGACCACTACTTGGGCGAGGCCAGATGAGATTAGCGGAATCGCGGTGCCCGCGTCGCGTTCATCAGCAGTTCCTGCTGGGAGGCAAAGGGTCCGAGCAGCTTGAGAAGCCGTGCTTCTTCCTCGCGGTGGAGGCGATAGTGTTTTGCAAACTCCGCAACGCTCCAAACCTTCTTCAAACCCTGATTGTTGAGCTCTTCAAGCTTCAGATGCGTCGTCATGCCCAGCCCCTTCTTCTGATTATTCGAACGCCAACGATTTGAAGAAGAAGTTGTTCCTGGAAAAAATGCGCGCAAGGCGATTTTTTTTCGAACGCGGCAGGCAGCCGTCGAGTTACGTGACTGTTTGGGGTCGACGTCAGCCGTCGTTGGCAGCACTGAGGTTCTGCGGGCGGATGCCTTCGTTCGCCAAGTGTTGGCGCAACCGCACGCCCGGGCCAACATTCGCGTCGTCCTCGCCAGCTGCGAGAAACACGACATCCTTCGATTCGAAGATCACCCGAAGGCGCTCGGCAACGTCGGTCGGCGGAGTGGCCTGTGCCGCCTCGGCATCCTCGATGACGTCACGCGGCAGGCCGGAGGCCGCGGCAAGGTCGTCGACGGTCATTCCTGTCATGGCGCGAGCCGCACGGATTTGGGAAGCAGTCAGCATGGAACTGATCTGGTGCGCTTGGCGGCCAAGTCAAGACGCAAGCGCGTTCGCCTCCGGTCCACCGCGGCGCTGCAGCCGGTGTTCAAGTGCGGCACAGCCCCAGACGATGCCGAGCAGCAGGTAATAATGCCGCCAGTGATCGGTATCGATGACGTTGCCGATGATGGCGTGCCCGAGGATCATCACCCAGGCGATCATCAGGTATGGCTGCCACGGGCGTTCGCGCAGCATGTAGCGGAAGCCGAAGCCGATCGTTGTCCACAGCATGATCTGGTAGGTGATCGCCCCGAGCCAGCCATAGGTGGTGAGCGTCTTCAGCCAGATATTATGTTCGTCTTCGCCAAAGATCTTGCCGAAGGCCATTGGTCCGAGGCCCAACGGACGCTCCATCGCCATCAGGAAGCCGATCTTGTGGCGCTCGAAGCGGCCAAGGCGGGCGCCGTCATATTCCTGCACCAGCTTGGCGCGGTTGGAGAAGAGTTCGGAGACCTGGGGAAATTGCAGCGCAACGATGAGCGCCAGCGCCAGCACCAGGACCGCGCCGCCGGCGATCGCCAGGATCTTGAACCGGAACGCCGTGGTGCGCTGCTTGAGCAGCATGACGACCACGAGCGCCACGCCGCTGAAGACCAGCAGGCCCCAGGCCGCGCGCGAGAAGGACAGGAAGATGCCGAGCGTCAGCACGAGCAGGCCGAGGATGAGAAGCGGCGTCTTGATGAGCGGCCCGGTCAGCATCCGGTAGAGGAGATAAAGCAGCGGGGCCACAAGGTATGGCCCGAAGACATTCGGATCCTCGAAGGCGCCCATCGCCCGGTTGTAGCGGGTGAAGACATGGGCGCCGGGAAAGGCATTGAAATAACCCGCGATGCCAAGCAGCGAGGTGATGATGGCGGCCGCAACCCATGCCTTGAACAAGAGGTTGAGGCGGCGGTGGTCGGCCTCGATGACGGCGCAGTAGAAGACCGCGCTCAGCGCCAGGAAGATCGACACGGCGAAATAGAGGGGCGCGCCGCTGATATCCTTCATCACGAACATCGTCAGGAGACCCGCGAGGTTGAAGATCATCAGCAGAACCAGCAGGGCGGCCGTGGTGCGCGAGATCTTCAGCCCGAGGATGAACCAGATGGCGATCTGGATCGCCATCACCAGTTCATAGGGCGCCGGTTCTGAGATGACGAAGCCGGACAGGAAGACGCCAAACGCAATCAGCGCCGTGCCGGCAATCCGCATGGCTGCCAGCCGCGCATCGAAATGATCAGGACTTTGGACGACGGCACTCAATACGCGTTGTCCGTGTTGAGGAGCCGGATCGGCGTCAGGAAGAAGATCTTCAGGTCAAACAGCAGCGACCAGTTCTCGATATAATCGAGGTCGTAGGCCGTGCGGGCGCGGATCTTCTCATCGCTGTCGAGCTCGCCGCGCAACCCGTTGATCTGCGCCCAGCCGGTGACGCCGGGCTTTACCCGGTGGCGGGCGAAATAACTTTCGACCACGTCGACATATTTGCGCTCGCCGGTCTGCGCGCTCACCGCATGCGGGCGCGGGCCGACCAGCGACAGTTCACCGCGAAGCACGTTGAAGAGCTGGGGTAGTTCATCGATCGAGGATTTGCGCAGGAAACGCCCCACCGGCGTCACGCGTGGGTCGCCCTTCGTCACGGCCTTCACCGCCGTCTGGTCGCTCATCTCCGTGTACATCGAGCGGAACTTCAGCACCTCGATGATCTCGTTGTTGAAGCCATGCCGCTTCTGGCGAAAGATGATCGGGCCCTTCGACGTCATCTTCACGGCAATGGCGGCGGCGAGCATGATCGGCCACAGGACCGCGATGGCGCCGAGCGAAAAGACGATGTCGAACAGCCGTTTGGCAACCGAATCCCAGTCGCGGATCGGCTTGTCGAAAATGTCGAACATCGGCACGGCGCCGACATGCGAATAGGAGCGCGGGCGAAAGCGCAGGCGGTTTGCATGTGCGGCGAGCCGGATGTCGACAGGCAGGACCCAGAGCTTGCGCAGCAATTGCAGGATGCGCTGTTCGGCCGTTGCTGGCAGCGCGATGATCAGCATGTCGATGCGGGCGAGGCGTGCAAACTCCACCAACTCGCCGAAGGTGCCGAGCTTGGGGTAGCCGGCGACGACAGTGGGGGAGCGCTCGCTTCCGCGGTCATCAAAGATGCCGCAGATGCGGATGTCGTTGTCCGGCTGTGCTTCAAGCTGGCGAACCAGTTGCTTTGCCGGTTCGCCGCCACCGACAATCACGGCGCGCCGCTCCATCACGCCGTTGCGGGCCCAGTTGCGGATCGCATAGGCGATGAACTGGCGCTCGAGCAGCAGGAAGACGGCACCTGACGCAAACCATGCCGCATAACCGCCAAAGGTGAGGGGGGTGTCGAGCAAATGCATGGCGACGGCGGTCGGGACAAAAGACAGGATCCACGCCGTCTGGACGCGCTTCGTTGTGCTCCCCGCCGCGCGCAGCGAAGGGATCTGGTAGGTATCGACAAGCTGCAGCAGCAGAACCGTGAGCGCAGCACCCGGCCCGATCAATGCGACGCGGTTCAAGAGCGCCGCCCAACCGGTCGGCGCAACCAGCATCGATACCAGAAGGCCGATGAAGAGGAGCGAGATGAACTCCGCCAGTCGAAACTGGCCGATGAGCATGGCAGGCGAGGTTGTCTGGTCGCGGAACTGTTCGGCGATCTGCCGCGCAAAGGGGTTGAGCTCCGTCGTGCCCGTTGCCTCGTGCCGCTCTTCGCTCGCCCGCAGTTCGGAGACCTTCCTGCGCAGGTCGTCCATGTTGAGCTGTTCGGACGTGTTTGGCTGGCTCATCTGCCCTGTCCCCCTCGGCTGCCGAGATGATCAAGCCCCGGAGCAATAGACAGGCACTAGCAAAAAGAGGTGAAAGAAGCCTTTAGCGAGGCGCGCCCGTTGCCGCTGAGGCAAGTACATTTTGGTACAGGTCAAGCATTTCACTGGCCATCACGGAGGCCGAGAATGCTTTCTTCAAAGTTTCCGGGTTTGGCATCACGGTATCTTGCCAGTCCGGCGTCGCCATCGATGCTGTCATGATCCGCGCAAGATCTTCCGCATCGCAAGGTGTGGCAAGTGCGGCGCTTTGTTCTCCCAGCACTTCGGGAATGCCCCCGACACGGGAGGCAATGACCGGTTTGCCAGCCGCAAGCGCTTCCAGCACGATGTATGGCATGGCTTCGGCGCGGGACGGGACCACGATGGTTTTCGCGAGCGCAAAGGCTTCCCTTGCCGGCATGGCCGGTCGCATCTCGATCCGGTCGGAGAGGCCGTGGGCCTCGATAGTCGCCTGATAGCGGTCGCGGTCGGGCCCGTCGCCGACCATCAGGGCGGAGAGCCGGCGCCCGGAAAGAGCTTCGGTACGGGTGAAGGCGTCGATGAAGACATTCGGTCCTTTTAGGTCCCGCATCATGCCGATATAAAGGAAATCGCGCGCGTTCTCTGTCGTCCCGACCGACGTGAATTCAGCATCCTTGATGCCGTTGTAGATGACCCGCGAGAGCGTGCGGGGCGCGCCGATTTTGGCTTCATAGGTGCGTCGCTCGTAGTCGCAGACGAAAACGACTGCGTCGCCGAGGCGCTCCTGGAACTTCTCCATCCGGAACACGACCTGGCCGGACAGGCTGCCACGTTCGAAGTGGAGGGTGCCGCCATGCGGCGAATAGAGGCGGGCTACGCAATACCTGTTCACCCGCAGGGCTGAGCCGATCATCCGGGCCAATGCGCCACCCTTGGCGCCATGACCGTGCAAGATGTTCGGCTGCAAGCTCTTGATGTGTTTGTAGCTCCTGTAGATGGCCACGGCGTCGGTCGGCGTGACCGCCCGGCGCATGGGAACTCGGGACAGGCCGAGTGAAAGCATCGGCCGGATGCTGTCGAACAGGCGCTCTTCATGCGCGCCACCCGTCAGGCTATCGCAAAGGATGCCGACGTCGTGGCCCGCTGCTCGGTGCTCCTCCACGAGATCGCGCACATGCCGGAAGATGCCGCCCACCGGCGATCGAAAGCAGTGCAGAATCCGCAATGGAGCTTGTTGGGTCATGGCTCTATTCAGAAGAGCCGTTCGCGAACGTAGATCGTGTCACCTGCGAGAACCGGGGCGGAGATGTTGGCCCGCCCGGTGATAACCTCACCGTTGATCTTGCGTGTTACGTCGACATCGCGCTGGTTGCCACGCGAGGTGAAGCCGCCTGCAATCGCGATCGCGTTCTGCGCCGTCATGCCGGGAACATAGGAATACTGGCCCGGGCGGCCGACTTCACCCATGACGAAGACGGGGCGATAGCGGTCGACCTCGATCGTCACGTCCGGGTCGCGCAGATATCCCTGCTTCAGGCGTGCGGCAATCGCAGCTTCCATGGCGGGCAGGGTCTGGCCACGCGCCGCCACCTGGCCGATCAGCGGAAACGCGATGTAGCCGGCCTGATCCACGGTATAACTGTTCGTGAGGCTGGGCTGCTCGAAGACGCTGATGCGCAGGCGGTCGCCGCTGTCCAGGCGGTAAGGCTGGATTGCAGCCTGGTCGAAGCCCTTGGGCGCCGGCGCATAGCCTGTGCAGCCGCCCAGGACCGTCGCGGCCGTGCCGAGCACGAGCGCGGATCTGGCAATCACACGTTTGATAGGGGCGAACGACATTGCGTTCCAGGCTCCAGCGGGGTTCATCTGGCTGCTGTTATCAATCTGTTAGGGTTAACGCCCGGTAAAGGCAGCCGCGGATTTTGCCGTTCGGTGGCTTCGAAGAGGGCCACTGCGCCATTAACCCGCAAGTTACCATGATCCTTTACCATCGCGCCCAACCGAGAGTTGGAGCGTGTTATGTCGGGCGTAAACGGTGGCGATCAGGACGTGGATATCGATCTCAGCCGCATCATTGCCGCTGTCTGGGATCGCAAGGTCAGGATCCTCGGTGTCACGGTTGTCGCTGCTGCGGTGGCCCTGGTTGGCGCCAGCCTGGTAAAACCGAGCTACATGGGCGAAACACGGGTGCTGATCGAATCCCGCTCGCCGAACTTGTCCGGAGCCGAAGCCGCCGCCCAGGCCAATGATCCGCTTCTCGACTCGCTCAACGTCACCAGCCAGGCCCAACTCCTCCAGTCTAGCGACCTGATCAAGCGGGTGGTGCGTGACCTCGGTCTGGCAAAGCTGGAAGAGTTCGATCCCGCCGGTAAGGCGCTGATCCCGAACCCGCTGGTGATGATCGGGCTGAAACAGGACCCGATGAAGCTCAATGCCGAAGATCGGGTGATCGAGGAATTCCGCGAGAAGCTGCATGTCTATGCGGTGGAGAACTCCCGCGTCATCGCGATTGAGTTCTCCTCGCATGATCCGAAGCTCGCATCGTATATCCCGAACAAGATGGCGGAAGTCTACCTGGAGTTCCAGAGCGGCGCCAAGCAGGACACCCATTCCGAAACCGCCAAGTGGCTGGAGCCCGAAATCGCCAACCTGACGGAGCGGGTGAGGGAGGCCGAAAAGAAGGTTGCCGACTACCGCTCCGCCAACGGCCTGTTCCAGACGACCGAAACCAGCAGCCTGCCGACCCAGCAGCTCAACAACATTTCCGCCGAGCTCACGCGTGTGAGGGCGGAGCGCGCCAATGCCGAAGCGCGCGCCGAAAACGTGCGTGCGGCGCTGAGGGCCGGCCGCTCGGTCGATACGCTGAGCGACGTGGTCGGCTCGCAGGTGATCCAGCGGCTGAAGGAGGCCGAGGCCAATCTTCAGGCGCAGATCTCCGACAGCGCAACCTCGCTGCTCGAAGGGCACCCGCGCCTCAAGGGGCTGCGCGCCCAGCTTGCTGGTATTCGCCAACAGATCGACAGCGAAACGCGCAAGATCCTCACCAGCCTCGACAACGAAGCGGAGCTTTCGCGGATACGCGAGAGGCAACTGATGAGCCAGTTGAACGGGCTCAAGGCGGATTCCGCCCGGGCCGGCGAAGAAGAGGTCGGCTTGCGCGCCCTGGAGCGGGAAGCAGCAGCCCAGCGCCAGCTTCTGGAAACCTACCTTGCCCGCTACCGCCAGGCGACCTCGCGGCTCGAAAGCAATTCCACACCCGCCGATGCGCGTGTCGTTTCGCGCGCGGTCGAACCGTCCGAACCCTATTTCCCGAAGATCATCCCGATCGTTGTCGTTGTATCGCTGGTTACGTTCATTCTAGGCTGCCTGCTTGTCGTGATCACCGAGCTTTTCTCCGGTCGTGCGCTGCGCCCGTTGAACCCGCGTCGGGACGAGGTGGCGCCGGCAGACGCCGCGCCCGTTGTTGCCGCTCCGGTGCCCGTCGCAGTCTCGCAGCCAGAACGAGTGCGACCGGAGCCGGTGGTGGCCGCAGCGCCAGCCGTTGCTCCCGCTGCACCGGCGGTCGCTCCGGCAGAGGCCGTCGCGCAGCCCGAGCCCGCTGCACCGGTATCGGTCATGGGAGACGAGACCGCATCCGAGGATCCGAGCTTTACCATCGACGCCGTCGCGCACTACCTGCAGCGTTACGCCGTACCCGTGGCGATTGCCGTATCACCGAGCGGTGACGCCGGTTCGACCGCAACCGTCGTGCTGGCGCGCGAGATCGCCCAGCAGGGCCGTTCGGTCGTGCTGATCGACATGACGGGCTCTGCCTGCCCGACCCGGCTGATGGCCGAAAGCCGCAAGCTGCCGGGCATCACCGATCTGCTTTGCGGCGAAACCGCCTTTGGTGACGCCATCCATCCGGACCGGCTTTCCAGCGCCCACATCATCCCGCAGGGTGTGTCCGATCCCGCGCGCGCCATGCGCGGCGCCGACCGGCTGACGATGATCATCGACGCGTTGGCCGACGCCTATGACCTCGTCGTCATCGAGTGTGGTCCGGCAGAAGCGGACGGTCTTTCGCGTCTCACGCGCAAGGAAGGCGCCGAGATCGTACTGTCGGTTCCGGGCTTTAAGGATGAGGACGTAGCAGCCCTCGTCCTCGGTTTTGAGGAGGCGGGCTACCCGAACCTGCTCGTCATGTCCGAAGCGACCGACCGCCACCATCCCCGCAGCGGTCGCAGGGCCGCGTAGGGATCAGTCGTCGGAGGCGGTGGCCTCGGAGGCCGCGGAATGGCGGCGCGAACGCCAGCGCTGCGCCATCGCGTAAAGCCGCGGGTTGCGCTTGACGATCGCCTTGGCCTTCGTGACGCCTACGAGCACTGGGCGCAACAGCGAACCCTTCCATGTGAGCGGTAGCAGGATGTCGTGGTGGACCGTCTCCTGGCGGCACCAATTCCGCTTGTAGGGCTGGTCGCCCATGCCGAAGTCGAAGGTACTCGCACCCGTATGGCAGCAATGTTCGATAACCAGCCAGAACAGAAGTTCTCCCGGGCTTGCGTCAGCGCCAACCGTATCGTCGATCGAACTGAACTGGCAGATGACATAGTCGCCCTTGCGCGACACGCCGGCGATTGCCGCGACATGCCCATCGTGTTCGCCCTTCAGCCGCAGCGCATGCAGGATCAGCGGCGCATCGGCGGACGGATCGCCCGCATCCACCACCGAGTGGAAGAAGCGGCGTATCTCGGACGGCTGGAAAACGTCCGGCAAGCCCGCGAGCCTCAACCTCTCGCTCTTCTGCTGGAAGAACAGGTCGAGCAGTTCGTCTTTCTGCCTGTGTTCGCTTGCAATCACGTGGTCGAAGCCGCCGATTGCTTCAAGCCGGCGCGTCGATGAGCGGAATTTCTTCCGTCGCGTCTTGGCGTTGAGCTGGCCAATCGTCGCTTCGAAATTGGCGAAAAGCGGAAGTTGGAACGAATGGTTCTGGTTCTCGATGGTCGCAAGCCCGGCCAGCGGATGCCGGACGCCGCGCCATTTGAGCGGCACGCTGTCCAGCACGATCAGATCGGCGCGATCCTGAAGCGCGCGTTTCAGCTGGTAGGCAAAGTTGTGCAGCTCTTCCGCGTCGGGCTCCGCCAGATCGGCATCAAAGAGGCCTGTGTTGACGTTGTTGAACCTCTCGCCGGGGAAACGCGCAATTCGGCAGCCATGCTCAGGGACGATTTCGAGCGGCAGGATGAGCGCGGTCTTGCCCGCGACATGGCCGCGGATGATGGCCGCCTCGCTTGCGCGCGCCTCCATCCAGCTCGTGCACCAGTCAAAGCCTTGGTGCAGCGAGTTGCGCCCAAGCGCTTCCAGCCGCCGCCAGTCGGCCTCGATGGCCCGGGGATCGGGCACGACCTCCAACGTCAGTTGTGCAAACCGCACCTCTGGCGAAACCTCGGCTGCCGCGGCCGAAACTGATCTATCGTGCTCGAAGACAAGACGGGCTGTCTGCATCGCTCTTCCCGGTTCCAATGCGTGTGGGGTCACACGATTGGCAAACGGAGCCGAACAAACGGTTTATACGCCACGCGAAAGGGGGATTAGTGCCGGGACTGGTTAACTGCGGCTTAGCAGCTACTTCTTGAGCTTTGGGCCCGCCATCCACTTGATGATCAGCATCGCCGGCAGGATCCACAGGAGGCCGCTGATCAGGAAGTAGAGGAAATGGATCCACCATGGCGAGGTGGCCAGCATCAGGGTTGCGACCGTGGTGGCAACCAGCGCATAGATGATGACGAGGAAAATGATCAGAATGGTGCCGATGAAGCTCCTCAGACGCGGTACCAAACGGCTTCTCCTGCTCATGCGAATCCGGGCCGCGACCCCATGCCGCAAACCACGAGGGCTTGTTTTGCACGGGTCGATGGCGCAAATCAACGCACAATCCTAACGAACCGCAGGAGCGTCACGTCCAGTGCCGCCCATGAACATTGGCGGAGCCCGAGACATGTCCGCAACGGATGCTGTGATTATCGATGTCCTGAAACAGACGAAACGCCAGGAGCGTGACCGCAAGGCGGTGCGCATCTGGCTGGGCGTGGTGATCTTCACCCTGTTCTGCCTTGTACTCGTTGGCGGTGCGACGAGGTTGACCGACTCCGGCCTCTCGATCACAGAGTGGAAGCCGATCCACGGCGTCATTCCGCCGCTCAATGCGGCTGAATGGGAAGAGGAGTTCCAGCTCTATCAGCGCATCCCCCAATACCAGGAAGTCAACAAGGACATGACGGTCGATGAGTTCAAGTCGATCTTCTGGTGGGAATGGGCACATCGTTTCCTGGCACGGTCGATCGGGCTGATCTTTGCGCTGCCGCTTGCCTTCTTCTGGTTTACCGGCCGCATCGAGCGGCGCATCCGTTGGCCCCTGGTCGGCCTGCTGGCGCTTGGCGGTTTCCAGGGATTCGTCGGTTGGTGGATGGTGTCGTCGGGCCTGAGCAAGCTGGTCAGCGTGTCGCAATACAGGCTCGCCGTTCATCTCACGATTGCCTGCCTTATCTTTGCAGCGTCGGTCTGGATCATGCGCGGCCTTGCACCGCATTCCAAGGATCCGGCGCCGACGTCGAATTCGCATTGGGCCGCAGCCGGCATTGCCTTCCTGGTGTTGTTCCAGATCTATCTCGGTGCGCTTGTGGCCGGTCTTGATGCGGGCCTCAGCTACACGACATGGCCGCTGATGGATGGTGCGATCATCCCGGGCGACCTGTTCATCCAGCAGCCGTGGTGGATCAACCTGTTCGAAAACCCGAAGACGGTGCAGTTCGTCCACCGCTGTGGTGCCTATCTCCTCTGGGCCGCAACGCTCCTCCACATGATCGTGTCGCTCGCCAAGGCGCCGGGCACCACGCATGCACGTCGTTCCGTCGTGCTGTTCCTTCTCGTCTGCGTGCAGGCGATCATCGGCATCTCGACGCTGGTCATGCAGGTGCCGCTTCACATGGCGCTCACCCACCAGGGCATGGCGCTGGTCGTGCTTGGTTTTGCCGTGGCGCATTGGCGTGGTTTCATCGGCGAGTATCCGCTGCAGACGGCGATCGTCGAGCGCAGCTGACATCCTCCGCAACGGCTGACATCAACGGGGCAGGCGGATCCTTTACCGCCTGCCTTTTTCGTTGGCGCCAAACTTTCACAATTTCTCGCTCCCCCATGTCGGCAAACGGTTCTGCCGCCCGTCCTTGGGGTATCGCCGCATGGGCGCGGCCGAACAAGAGGAGAGAGGACAATGGCAGGCACAGTGGCAATCCTGGTGGCGAGGCTGATCTTCGGCGGCCTGTTTGTCATGGCGACGACATTCAAGTTCATCGATACGCCGATGACGGCGAGCTACATCGCCGGCGCCGGTTTCCCGTTTCCGCTGTTTCTCGCCTGGTGCGCGGCGATCTTCGAAATCGGCCTGGCGCTCGCCTTCCTCACCGGCGCCTTCTTCTCAGAAGCGGCGCTGCTCGCGGGTGTCTATGTGATCTTTCTGGCCTTCGCATTCCACGGCCCCAGCCATTGGGAGGGGAACCAGGCGGAGTTCGGCTTCTTCGTGGACCACTTCACATTCCTGGCCGGCTTGCTGTTCGCGGCGGTGCATGGTCCTGGAAACAAGCTGGTGCTGAACCTCGGCCTGCGGCAGGTTCTCGCAACGAGAGGCCAGGCCGCCTAGGCTGGCCGAGGGCGTTTGGAGAGACAGTGCTTTCGGTCATTAGGCCGAAAGCATCAGGTCCATGTTCTGCACGGCCGCACCAGACGCACCCTTGCCGAGGTTGTCGAGCAGGGCCACGAGATTGACATGCGCGCCGCCCGGCGTGCCAAACACGAAGAGTTTCATCGTGTCCTGGTTCACCAGTTCCTCGGCATCCACGCGCGGCAGCTTGCTGCTTTCCTCAAGCGGCACCACCGTGACGATGTCCTGGCCGGCATAATGCTCGACCAGCGCCTTGTGGATCCCCTCGATCGTCGTGCCTTCCTTGAGGTCTTCCAGGAACAGCGGGACCTGCACGATCATGCCCTGTGCAAAGCGCCCGACGGATGGCGAGAAGAGCGGGGCCCGGTCGAGGAGACCATGAACCTTCATCTCCGGCACATGCTTGTGCTTGAGCGGCAGGCCATAAAGGAAGTTGTTGGCGCTGATCGCGTCCTCCCGGCCCTTGTCTTCCATCTGGCCGATCAACTGCTTGCCGCCGCCGGTGTAACCGGAGACCGCGTTGACGCTGACCGGGTAACCATCTGGCAGGATGCCGGCGGCACGCAACGGGCGGATGAGTGCGATCGCGCCCGTAGGGTAGCAACCCGGATTGGCAACGTGGCGTGCCGACTTGATCTTCTCGGCCTGCGCCTTGTCGAGCTCGGCAAAACCATAGGCCCAGTTCGGGTCGACGCGGAAGGCGGTCGAGGTGTCGATCACCCGCACCTTGTTGTTTCCGGCAAGCATCGACACGGCTTCGCGCGATGCATCGTCCGGCAGGCAGAGGATTGCGATGTCTGCGCTGTTCAGCAGGTCCTCGCGCATCGCCGCATTGCGACGCTCGGCTTCCGGGATCGACAGCAGTTCAACATCTCGGCGGCCGGCCATGCGGGTGCGGATCTGCAGGCCCGTGGTGCCGTGTTCGCCATCGATGAAGATCTTTGCTGCCATAACCTTGTTCCTGTCGTTTCAACCACTTGGATTGGAATTCTGAATCAAACTGGGAAACAGTTGAATCACGTCTTCAGCCTTTTGCCAGTCGCTCTGCGCGCAGCCCGAGCATATACATTGCAACGGTTGCCCCGGCAATGGCGGTGATATCGGCGTGGTCATAGGCTGGCGCGACCTCGACGACATCGGCGCCGCGGATGTCGAGGGCGCCAAGCTTGCTGAGAATCGAGAGGATCTTGGTGCTCGACGGCCCGCCTGCGACGGGCGTGCCGGTACCGGGCGCATAGGCCGGATCGAGGCAGTCGATGTCGAAGGTGAGGTAGGCGGGGCGTCCTGCGGTGCGCTCCAGGATCGCGGCCGCGATCTCGGATGCGGTCATCTCCTCCACCTCGTGACCATAGATCAGTCGCAGGCCGCAGTCCTCCGGCGCATGGGTGCGGATGCCGACCTGGATGGAGTGAGCGGGATCGATGATGCCGGAACGGGCCGCGCGGGCGACGAAGGAGCCGTGGTCGATACGCCCTTCGTGATCGAGCCACGTATCCTGGTGTGCATCGAACTGGACGAGCGCCAGCGGCCCGTGCTTTTCCGCATGCGCCTGCAGCAGCGGCCAGGTTACATAATGATCGCCGCCGAGCGTCAGCAGAAAGGCGCCGCTGTCGAGGATCGTTGTCGCCTGCCGTTCGATTGCCGCAGGGGTCTCCGCATGGTTGCCGTAGTCGAGCAGGCAATCGCCATAGTCGATGACCGACATCTGCGCGAACAGATCCCGGTTGAACGGATACTGCGGATCGTTATCGAAGATGGCCGAGGCGCGACGGATCGCCTGCGGCCCGAAGCGGGCCCCGGGGCGGTTGGAGGTCGCGGCATCGAAGGGAATGCCCCAGACTGCGGCATCGACACCGGCCAGGTCCTTGGTGAAGCGACGGCGCATGAAGGAAAGCGCGCCGGCAAAGGTTGGGTCGGTTGCGGCGGAGCGCAGGCTCGTCGCCGTAAAGGCATGGTCGATGGTCCTGGCAGCCATGGTCGCGTCTTCCAACGGCAGTTGCGGATGTCGTTGTTGATAAAGGCAAGCGCACAAACAGAAAAGGCGGAGCCGAAGCCCCGCCTTTGAACATTCCGAAATAACTCGAAGCGATTAACGCTTGGAGAACTGGAAGGAGCGGCGGGCCTTGGCCTTACCGTACTTCTTACGCTCAACGACGCGGCTGTCGCGGGTCAGGAAGCCACCCTTCTTGAGGACCGGACGCAGGCCCGGCTCGAAGTAGGTGAGGGCCTTGGACAGGCCGTGGCGAACTGCACCAGCCTGGCCGGAAAGACCACCGCCGGCAACCGTTGCAACGATGTCGAACTGACCCGTGCGGGCAGCCGCGACGATCGGCTGCTGCAGGATCATCTGCAGAACCGGACGGGCAAAGTATGCCGAGAAGTCACGACCGTTGATCGTGATCTTGCCGGTGCCAGCCTTGATCCAGACGCGGGCAATGGCGTTCTTGCGCTTGCCGGTTGCGTAGGAACGGCCAAGCGTGTCGACCTTGCGGACATGAACCGGAGCAGCGGCTTCAGCAGCCGGCGCGAGGTCCTTCAAAGAGGAGAGATCGGCCATGATCAGGCGCTCCTTACGTTCTTCTTGTTCAGCGATGCCACGTCGAGAACGACCGGCTGCTGAGCTTCATGGGGATGGTTCGAGCCAGCGTAGACACGCAGGTTCTTCATCTGGCGACGTCCGAGCGGGCCGCGGGGGATCATGCGCTCGACAGCCTTTTCAACGACGCGCTCCGGGAAGCGACCTTCGATGATCTGGCGCGCAGTGCGCTCCTTGATGCCGCCCGGATAACCGGTGTGCCAGTAATACTTCTTGTCGGAATACTTCTTGCCGGTGAAGGCAACCTTTTCCGCATTGATGACGATGACGTTGTCGCCGTCGTCAACGTGAGGGGTGTACGTAGCCTTGTGCTTGCCGCGCAGGCGGTTGGCAACGATGGTGGCGAGGCGACCGACAACGAGGCCTTCGGCGTCGATGATCACCCACTTCTTCTCCACCTCTGCGGGCTTCTGAACGAAGGTTGACATGGTTTTCTCTTTCTTTGGACCCGTGGCTTCCGAACCGGTCGCCGGGGCGTTTCTTGTTGCTTGTTTTGCCGATCAAGCGGCAAAAAGAAAACGGCCCCGGAAGGGGTCGCATTCATGGGTGGCTTATACGCATGCAGGCTGTCGCGGTCAAGGTGAGGGATCTGGAGCGGAGATTTTTAACATCAATGAAAACAAGTGGTTAGCGATGTGGTATTATAATGCCACACGTTAACGCGGTGGAATCGAGTAGGTCGCGGTCGCTTGAGCGACGGGTTCGGCGCCTTCCTGGGTGAGCAGGGCATCCACCACCGCAAGCCGGTTGCCGAGCTTCAGCAGACGGCATTCACAGAAGATCGGCGCGAGCGTGGGCTTGCGCAGGAAGTTGATGTTGAGGTTCGTCGTGACTGCGAGCGCAACCGGACCGATGTGTGCAAGAATGATCGCATAAGCTGCGACATCGGCAAGCATCACCATCGAGGGGCCGGATACGGTATTGCCTGGCCGTAGATGTCGGTCGCTCGGATCAAGCCGCATCACCAGCCGACCATCGGACACCTCAGTCACCGCCAGCACGCGGCCATTGACATGGATCTGCGGAAACTCTCGGTCGAGAAACTCGTGCAACTGTTCGATCGATAAAATTGGTGCGGGCATGAAATGACTGTTCCGGCAAATGACTGGAAGCGGAGACTACACGCGACATGCGCGGAATGGAAAGCCGCACCGTCTCAACCTACATAAGGGCGAGCCATCGTAGAGAACTGGAGCCCGAGATGAACCACGATCACTATGACAATGCCTATATCGCCGACATCCTGAAGTCGGTGAAGACGATCGCGCTTCTCGGCGCCTCGCCAAACCCGGACCGCCCGAGCAACGGCGTCATGGGCTTCCTCCTTTCCAAGGGCTACGAGGTTTTTCCGGTCAACCCCGGGCAGGCGGGCAAGCAGATCCTCGGCCAGACGGTGTATGCCAAGCTCGCGGACGTGCCGCAGCCGGTCGACATGGTTGATGTGTTCCGGGCTGCCGAATATCTCGATGGCGTGGTCGACGAGGCCATCGCGCTTGAAAAGAAGCCTAAGGTGATCTGGGGGCAACTCAGCGTTCGCGATGATGCCGCTGCGGCAAAGGCGGAAGCGGCCGGGATCAAGATGGTCATGGACCGCTGCCCGGCCATCGAATACCCCCGGCTGATCGGCTGATCGCCAGGCGGGGCGCCACACAGCGCTCCAGAATTGTCACGCATTTCCAAACGGATGAGGTTCCGCGGAAGAATATGCCTTGATCGGGATCGCTCCGCTTGCTCTGTTGCGCGTCATCATGACATGGCGCTTTAAGGGAGAGAGATATGGCGACCAACAATCCGGGCTTTTCAACACTGGCCGTACATGCCGGCGCGGCGCCAGATCCGACGACGGGTGCCAGGGCGACCCCGATCTACCAGACCACGTCCTTCGTATTCAATGATGCGGACCACGCCGCGGCGCTCTTTGGCCTGCAGCAGTTCGGCAACATCTACACCCGCATCATGAACCCGACGCAGGCCGCGCTCGAGGAGCGCGTCGCCGCATTGGAGGGCGGAACGGCGGCCCTTGCGGTCGCATCCGGGCATGCGGCCCAGATGCTCGCCTTCCACACGCTGATGCAGCCGGGTGACAATTTCGTCGCGGCGCGCAAGCTTTATGGCGGCTCGATCAACCAGTTCGGGCACGCCTTCAAGAACTTTGGGTGGGAGGTGCGCTGGGCCGACCCCGCTGATCCGGCGACCTTCGACGCGCAATTCGACGACCGCACCAAGGCGATCTTCATCGAAAGCCTCGCCAATCCCGGCGGCACCTTCGTGGATATTGCAGCAATTGCCGAGGTCGCTCGCCGTCGCGGCGTGCCGCTGATCGTCGACAACACCATGGCAAGCCCTTACCTCGTGCGTCCGCTGGAGCATGGCGCCGACATCGTCATCCATTCGCTGACGAAGTTCCTCGGCGGCCACGGCAATTCGATGGGCGGCATCTTGGTGGATGGCGGCACCTTCGACTGGTCGGCGTCGGGCAACTACCCGATGCTGTCTGAGCCGCGCCCGGAATATGCCGGGGTGGAACTGCACAAGACCTTCGGCAACATTGCGTTTGCGATCGGCGCTCGGGTGCTGGGGCTTCGCGATCTTGGCCCGGCGATTTCGCCCTTCAACGCCTTCATGATCCTGACAGGCATCGAAACCCTGCCGCTTCGCATGCAGAAGCATTGCGACAATGCGCTAGCGGTCGCAAAATGGCTGAAGACCCATCCGAAGGTTGCCTGGGTCAATTATGCCGGTCTGGACGATGACGCGAACCACGGCCTGCAGCAGCGCTATTCACCGAAGGGCGCCGGCGCCGTCTTCACCTTTGGCGTCAAGGGTGGCTACGAGGCGGGCAAGACCTTTGTCGAAAGCCTGCAACTCTTCTCGCACCTCGCCAATATCGGCGACACGCGCTCGCTCGTGATCCATCCGGCATCGACCACCCATCGCCAGTTGACGGAAGAGCAGCAGATTGCTGCAGGCGCCGGACCGGATGTCGTGCGCCTGTCGATCGGCATCGAGGATTCGGGTGACATCATCGCTGACCTTGATCAGGCGCTGGCGGCCATCCAGTGACGGGAAGCTGGATCACCTTCGATCTCACCTCTGTCGAACCTGAAGAGGGGGCTCCGGCCCCCGACCGGCTTCTGTCCGGCGACCCCAGGTTTCGCACCTGGAATGTCGAAGAGGCCGAGGGTGGGCTCTACGCCGGGGTGTGGGAATCGACACCCGGCAAGTGGCGGATCGTCTACGAGGAGTGGGAATATTTCCGCATCATCTCCGGTTATTCCATCGTCACCGACGACAAGGGCGAGGTTATCCACCTGCGAGCAGGGGAGAGCCTGATCCTCAGGCCTGGCTTTAGCGGAACCTGGGAAGTCGTTGAAACGACTCGCAAGGATTACGTCATCCGGCTTTAGGATGGGTCGCCGCCAGTGGTGGCGAAGGCCTTGGCAAATTCGGGCGATGAGATGAGGGCAAGCGTCCGACGCAACTCGACCGACCGGTCTTCGCCAAAGACCTCATCGAACCGGCGCTGAGCCTTTTTCCAGCGCGCCGCCACCTCCTTTTGCTTCGCTCGTCCGAGGGGCGTGAGACGCACCCGCTTCACCCGCCGGTCCTGCTCGTCGGGCACGAGTTCCACCAGGCCATCCCGCAACAGCGGCTTCAGCGTATGTCCCAGCGCCGAAAGATCCATCACCATCGCATTGGCCAGCGTCTTCAGGCTTGGCGCGCCCAAGAGCCTTATCTGTGACAGCAGGGAAAACTGCGTGCCCTTGAGCCCGCTGTCGCCCATCGCGTCGTCGTAAAGCTGGCCAAGCTGCCGCCCCGCGCGACGAATCGCGCTGTTGCTGCAGTGAAGCCAGACCCCATCCTCATCATTGTCGATTCTATCTGCCATTTGTCCACCGTGTTTCTGGCGCCCAGTCTATAGCTGCAGGAGCGCGGGTCGCAAAATCTTGCCGCGAGCCCTTGCAGCCTCAAAGGCATCTCCTCATTTAAATAGTGGCATATGCCAGTAAATTAAATCAGGAGATGAAAGATGAGCAGCGGATCAAGACATGGAACGGCACTTGTAACAGGGGCATCCTCTGGTATCGGCGCAAGCTATGCCGAGAAGTTGGCGGCACGCGGTTATGACCTTATCCTGGTCGCCCGCGATGCCGCTCGCCTGATGGCGCTGGGCGAAAAACTGGAGCAACAGCATGGCATCACCGCAGATGTACTGCGCGCAGACCTAGCTGATCGCCTCGATCTCGACATTGTTGACCGCCGCCTGCGCGACGACCGGACGATAAGCCTCCTCGTCAACAATGCCGGCATCGGTCCCAACGGCCCGCTGCTGAAGGCCGATACTGCTTATCTTGACCGCATGGTCGATCTCAATGTCACTGCGGCCAACCGGCTGGCGCTTGCCGCAGCACGCGCCTTTAGCGCGCGCGGCCGGGGAACAATCGTCAATATCGCCTCGGCCGTCGCGTTGGCGCCCGAGCGGTTCAGTGGCACCTATGCAGCGGGCAAGGCCTTCGTGCTGGCGCTCACGGAGTCGCTCGCGGCCGAGCTCAAGGATTCTGGCGTCCAGGTGCAGGCGGTTCTGCCCGGTTTTACCCGGACCGAAATCTTCGACCGCGTCGGCGGGTCGATGGATAACCTGCCGCAGGACTCGGTGATGGAGGTGGGCGACCTGGTTGATGCGGCACTCGCCGGCCTCGACCGCAACGAACTCGTCACCATACCCTCGCTGGAGGACGCCGCCCTGTTCGACAGCTTCCGCCAGTCTCGGGCGGCGCTCGGCCCGCACCTGTCGCGCAACAAGCCGGCTTTGCGCTACAGCGCAAGCCCCGTCGCCGCTTAAGCCGCGTTACCAGGCAAGATCGAGCCGCTCCAGCCCGTGGAAATGGTAGACATCCTTGACCACGGGCGGATGCGCGATGCGCATCGACGGCAGGCGCCTGAACAGGATCGGAAGCACCGTATTCAGCTCCAGCCGGGCAAGTGGCGCGCCGATGCAGAAATGGATGCCGGCGCCGAAGGAAAGATTCGGCGCCTCCTGGCGCCCGGGTTGGAAAGCCAGCGGATCGGAGAACTTCTTCGGGTCGAGGTTCGCCGCCGCCAGGATCAGGCTCACCTTGTCCCCACGCTTGAAGGACAGACCGTCGATCTCGACGTCTTCGAGCGCCCAGCGCTGGAAGATGTGCACCGGCGCACAGATGCGCAGTGTCTCGTCGACCGTTCGCTCCGTCACCGCCTCGTCAGCAAACAGGTTGGCGGGATCGAACTCGCTGTCGAGGATGACGCGGACCGAGTTGCCGATCTGGTGCACGGTCGCTTCATGCCCCGCATTCAGCAGCACAATGGTGGTCGACACCAGTTCGTCATCGGTCAGGTACTGCCCCTTGTGCTCCGTATGGATCATGTGGGTGAGCAGGTCCTCTCGCGGCTGGCGGCGGCGCTCGGCGATCAGGCTTTTGACGTAGTCGGCGAATTCCTTGGCCGAACGGTCGGCGGCGAACTCGTCTTCCTTCGTCCGCTTGAACATGTACATGCCGACGTAGTCGTGGGACCATTTGAGCAACTGCGGACCCATCTCGTCCGGGATGCCGATCATCCGCGCGATCATGGTGACGGGGATGATGTCGGCGAAGGAGGAGAGGAGTTCGGTCCGGCCGTCCTTCTCGAACCCGTCGATCAGGCTCTCCGCCAGCGCCGCGATCTCAGGTCTCAGCCTTTCGATATGGCGGGATACGAAGGCCCTGTTGACGAGCGTGCGCAGTCGCGTGTGTTCCGGCGGCTCCAGTTCCAGCAGCGAATAGCGTTCGGCCAGATCGAAGTTCTGGAGATGCGGCTCAGGCTCGGCGAGGCCGATCTCTTCGCGGCTGGCGATATGCAGGATCTGGCGACCGAACCTGCGGTCGCGCAGCAGGGCGTTCACATGGTCATAACCGGTGAAGAACCATTGCTTCTGCTCCTCCCAATAGAAGGTCGGGCAGTGCTGGTGCAGCAGCGCATAGACGCGGTTCGGGTCGCTGTAGAAGCCGGGATTGCGACCATCGAGTGAAACGCGTCGCAAGACGGGGTCGATGCGGAGAAAGTCGGGCAGGGTATCCATGGCCGATGCCTAGCCGAAACTTTCCCGCAGCGAAAGCCTCCGTTCAGTCGCCAAGCGCCACACCTTCGCGACGCGGGTCGGCACTGCCGGCGAGACCGTTATCGGTGATCTCGATGGCGTGCAGGCCGCTGTTCATCTCGCCCGCCTTCACCTCGTATCCCAACGCCTTCAACGGTTCGGCAAGTTTCTCTGCTTCCGTGCCTGCCTCGATGTAATAGGTGCCGAAGCGGTTGATCAGGTGCGGCTGCGCGACAATCTCTTCGACCGGCATGCCCCAGTCAACATAGGCTATCAGCGCCTGGGCAACGTAGCCGATGATCTGGCTGCCGCCCGGTGAGCCGATGGCGAGAAGCGGCTTGTCGTCCTTCATGACGATCGTCGGCGCCATGGACGAACGCGGGCGTTTTCCGGGTTCGACCCGATTGGCAATCGGAAACTGGCCGTCATGCGTCTTGAAGGAAAAGTCGGTGAGTTCATTGTTGAGCAGGAAGCCGTTGGTCATCAGCTGTGACCCGAAGCCGCTTTCGATGGTCGTGGTCATCGAGACGACATTGCCTTCACGGTCAACGATCACGAAGTGGCTGGTGGAGGGAAGCTCTAGCGCCACGTCCCGCCCGAACAGAAGCGCATGGTCCCATTCCGGCTCGCCCGCCTTCACCTGGTCAGGCGCCAGCGCCTTGTCCCCATCGAGCAGGCCGGCTCGCGTGCCGAGATAATCTTTCTTGATTAGGCCTTTGATGGGCGTCGGCTGGAAGTCCGTGTCAGCGACGTAGCGCTCGCGATCGGCAAAGGCCAGTCGCTGCGCATCACCCAGCAGTCGCCAGCTGTCGACATTCTGCGGGCCGAGCGCCTTAATGTCGAAGTTCTCGACCACGCCGAGGATCTGTGACACAGCGATCGCGCCAGAGGAGGGCGGCCCCATGCCGCAGACATCGAGCGCCCGGTAGGGGAAGCAGAGCGGTTCGCGCTCCTTGATGCGATAGTTACGCAGGTCAGCAAGCGACAGTACGCCCGGATTGGAAGGAGCCTCGCGCACGGTCTTGACGATGTCTTCGGCGATCTTGCCGGTGTAGAAGGCGTCCGCGCCGCCCTCTGCAATCGCCTTCAATGTCTCGGCATAGGCAGGGTTCTTCAGCGTGTCGCCTTCTTTCAGCGGCGCGCCGCTTTCATCGAAGAAGTAGCTCTTGGCGCCCTCGTAGGTCTTCAGCCGGTCGCCTTCGGCCGCCACGAGCGCAGCAAGCCGCGGCGTCACCTTGAAGCCATCGGTGGCGAGCGCCCGCCCGCGTTCGAACAGGCTCGCCCATTCCGCCTTGCCGTAGCGTTTGTGCACCTCTTCGAGCAGTCGCACGGTGCCCGGCGTGCCGACCGAACGGCCACCGACCACGGCATCCATGAACTTCAGCGGCTGCCCCTGATCGTCGAGGAAGAGCTTTGGCGTTGCCTCCATCGGCGCCGTTTCGCGCCCGTCGAACGTGGTGAGCTTCTTAGAGGCTGCATCGTAGTAGACGAGGAAGGACCCGCCGCCGAGGCCGGAGCTCTGTGGCTCCACGAGGCCGAGCACGGTCTGCACCGCAACCATCGCGTCGATCGCATTGCCGCCGGCGGCTAGCACGTCGCGGCCCGCTTCGGCAGCAAGCGGATGCGCGGCTGCGACCATGAAGGTCTTAGCTTCCGTCCGCGTCGCCGGCTTGAAGCCTGTCGCGCGTTCTGGCGCAATCGTATCGGATGCCTGTTGGGCAGAGGCCGTCCCGGCCACCATGATCACGGACAGGATGATACCGAATGTCTTTCTGGCTCGCATGACACGTCTCCCGATTGAACCCTCAATGGGATGTGTGTCGCAGGCTGGCTACGGCAAGACCGCTGAGGGCTGGCCGATGGCTGCGATCCGCCTCAGCGCCACCACCTGCTGGCTCACGCGCAGGTCGCCTGGTTCCTCTGCTTCGCCGCGACGGTCGGCCGAGGGCACGATGGAGATGTCGGCGCCGTCGGCAATCGCGGACCGGTCACGGCCGCAATTCTTGGCGGTGTAGAGCGCGCGGTCGGCGGCGCTCAGCAGAAGATCGAGGTTGGCGGTTTCGGCCACTGCCAGCGCAATCCCGGCGCTCACCGTACCCTTCAACTCGTGCTCGCCGATCAAGACCGTCTGGCGTTTGATCGTGAGCCGCACGGCTTCCGCAATGCTTGCGGCCTCCACCATGTCTTTCACCCGCAGGATCGAGGCGAACTCCTCGCCACCCATGCGGCCGAAGGATCCGCGCCCGCGCAACGACGTCTGTCCGATCTCTGCGAAGGCGACCAGCACCGCGTCGCCCGCCTGATGTCCGAATTTGTCGTTAATCTGCTTGAAGAAGTCGAGGTCGAACTGCAGGAATGCGATGATCGGCTTGGAAGGATCGACATGCGCCCGAAGCGCATGGAATTCATCGATCAGCCCGCGCCGGTTCAGTACGCCGGTCAGGGCATCGGTCTTTGCCAGGATCTTGAGCTTCTGTTCGGTGCGCTCCGCCAGAAGTTTCCCGGCGAACATGACGCTGGCCATGAAGCAGATCGCAGTCGGAACGAACAGCCAGCCGGCGACATGAGCCGTCTGGAAAGAGGTGTATTGGGCAAGAAGCGTGGACCCGGCCACCAGGAACGAGCAGACGGCCTGCGCCCCAATGAGTGCAGCCAATATCTGGCGGGTGGAGCGCGAGGTTCCTGCGTGCTTGAGAAGGAGGCCGGAAATGATCAGGTACCCGGTTGCGGACGCCATATTGGCGAGGGCCACCCGATACGCGAAGGTTTCGCGCACCGGCGTCAGGAACATGCCGGCGATCCAGATCAGCGCCGGGACTGCCACATAACCTTCAACTCGCCTGCCGTCGAACTGCAACAATCCTGCGATCCAGCCGCCGACGCCTGCCAGAATGATGGCATTCGCCAATTCGATCGACATGAAATCGGGAATGTGCCCGCGCGCTGCAACAAGAGCGACACCCAGCCCATGAAGAGCAAAGCCGCAACTCCAGGTCAGACAATAGTTCTTGCGCTCGGCAAACCAACGCGACCAAAGCAGGACGGCCAGCGTGATTGCTTCCGCAGCCCAGATCATCAGACCTGTCAGGATATCCACTCGAAACTCCAATACTCGCTCACGAGTGGCCTCACCATGACACGGAGGCTTTAAGAGGACGTTGCCGCCGCCCCGGGTTATTACGGAGGAATTCGTCCCCATCCGGCCTCCATGGCGGTAATGTGATGCCAAATGGGACAGCCGTTCATCACCGGTTTACGAAGCAGCCGCAAAAAGCTGTGCTCCCCTCTCGACGACGGGCCAGCGCGACTGACGCACGGCCGAAGAAGGCGCTAGACACCGCGTCGAGAGCATCCTGGGTGGTTAAGGATATCAGGTGCTCCGTCTTGAAGTACCGGGCCTTGACACTCTATGTAGGGATTGACCCATTCTAATTGATTCCGGAGCGCTCATGCCTTCGGCCCCGGGATCAGAGCTCGCTTGACAAAGGACGGACATGAGAAACCCAGTTGATACCGCTATGGCCTTGGTGCCGATGGTCGTTGAACAGACCAATCGCGGTGAACGCTCCTACGACATCTATTCCCGCCTTCTGAAAGAGCGCATCATCTTTCTGACGGGTCCGGTCGAGGATCACATGGCGTCGCTTGTCTGCGCCCAGCTCCTCTTCCTCGAAGCTGAAAATCCCAAGAAGGAAATCGCCCTCTACATCAATTCGCCGGGCGGCGTCGTGACGGCGGGCATGGCGATCTACGACACCATGCAGTTCATCAAGCCTGCGGTTTCGACGCTGTGCATCGGCCAGGCCGCTTCGATGGGCTCGCTGCTGCTCGCAGCTGGCGAAAAAGGCATGCGTTTTGCCACCCCGAATTCGCGCATCATGGTCCACCAGCCGTCTGGCGGCTTCCAGGGCCAGGCATCCGATATCGAACGCCATGCTCGTGACATATTGAAGATGAAGAGGCGTTTGAACGAGGTCTATGTAAAGCACACGGGTCGTACATTAGAGGAAGTTGAAAAAACCCTCGACCGTGACCACTTTATGACGGCGGACGAAGCGCAGGACTGGGGCGTCATCGACAAGATCCTGACATCGCGTCAAGAACTTGAAGGCGGCTCCGCAGACTGACTGGTGGTGCAGAGCCGGCACATCTCACCCGGATTTGACCGGGGTGGGGTTTCAACCGGCTCGGAAAGCGCTATTAGTACGTATTAATGCTGTGTTGAACTATTTCGACGTAGCATTCGTTCTTAAGGGGTTCGTTGCCGCCGGTTCGCGTAGGATTTGGGATCGGTAGAGTACCTTTAGGGCAAGGCAGGCGCGCAAGGCCCGTCAATCCTCCTGACCGGGGATGCGCGTCGGCAAACGGTAAAGTGGACCGTGCCCGTTTTTGATGAGCGCGCGGAGTGCTGGAAGGAAAGTGATATGAGCAAAGTCAGCGGCAGCAACGGCGGCGACTCGAAAAATACCCTGTACTGCTCTTTCTGCGGAAAGAGCCAACATGAAGTCCGGAAGCTGATCGCCGGCCCGACCGTGTTCATCTGCGATGAATGCGTTGAGTTGTGCATGGACATCATTCGCGAAGAGAACAAGACCTCCATGGTCAAGTCGCGCGATGGCGTCCCGACCCCGCAGGACATCATCAAGGTTCTCGACGAATACGTCATTGGCCAGAAGCAGGCCAAGCGCATCCTTTCGGTCGCCGTCCACAACCACTACAAGCGCCTCGCGCACGCCTCCAAGGGCGGCGATGTCGAGCTTGCCAAGTCGAACATCATGCTCGTTGGCCCGACCGGCTGCGGCAAGACCTATCTTGCGCAGACGCTCGCCCGCATCATCGACGTGCCGTTCACCATGGCTGACGCGACGACGCTGACCGAAGCCGGTTATGTCGGCGAAGACGTTGAAAACATCATCCTTAAGCTTCTTCAGGCTGCCGACTACAACGTCGAGCGCGCACAGCGCGGCATCGTCTACATCGACGAAGTCGACAAGATCTCCCGCAAGTCGGACAACCCGTCGATCACGCGTGACGTATCGGGCGAGGGCGTCCAGCAGGCTCTGC
The DNA here is from genome assembly GCF_023223505.1 of Neorhizobium turbinariae. Lineage (NCBI taxonomy): Bacteria > Pseudomonadati > Pseudomonadota > Alphaproteobacteria > Hyphomicrobiales > Rhizobiaceae > Neorhizobium > Neorhizobium turbinariae. Next base: position 59,135 of record NZ_JALPRY010000018.1, on the reverse strand, counting down.
TGAAGATCATGGAAGGCACGGTTGCATCGGTTCCGCCGCAGGGTGGCCGCAAGCATCCGCAGCAGGAATTCCTGCAGGTTGACACGACCAACATCCTGTTCATATGCGGCGGCGCGTTCGCCGGCCTGGACAAGATCATCTCGGCCCGTGGCGAAAAGACCTCGATCGGTTTTGGCGCGATGGTTCGTGCCCAGGACGAACGCCGCGTCGGCGAAGTCCTGCGGGAGCTGGAGCCGGAAGATCTGGTCAAGTTCGGCCTCATCCCGGAATTTATCGGTCGTCTGCCGGTCCTGGCGACGCTCGAGGATCTCGACGAGGATGCGCTGATCCAGATCCTGTCGGAGCCGAAGAACGCCCTGGTCAAGCAATACCAGCGCCTGTTCGAGATGGAAGATGTCGAACTGACCTTCCACGAGGACGCGTTGCGCGAAATCGCCCGCAAGGCGATCATCCGCAAGACCGGTGCCCGCGGCCTGCGTTCGATCATGGAGAAGATCCTGCTCGACACGATGTTCGAATTGCCGACGCTGGAAGGCGTTCGCGAGGTCGTCATCTCCGACGACGTGGTCAACGGCAATGCCCGTCCGCTCTACATCTACGCCGACCGGCAGGACGAAAAGGCCAACGTTTCGGCCTGATCCGATCCGCAGCGAAAGATCATGAAGAGGCCCGATTCGGGCCTCTTTTTCGTCTGGCGGGAATGGTTTGATATGGCAGACAAATCCACGACTTTTGCCTCGTGAAGAATTGCATCTTATTGAGCTTGCATTAGAACCTGACCCGGATGATCATCGATATCCCGGCTGCTTCGCTCAGGGCTTTCATGAGGAGCCTCAGGTGCTGGTGATCGCGTACCGTGTTCTCTGCTGTTTCGCGTAATCAAGGCGTGTAGGCCTTGTCAAAGCACTGTCACATTGCTGCCATGCGGCGGCGTGCAAGGCTTGAAATCAATTTTCGCAAACTCCACTTTGGGCGGGAGTGAAGTGCCCAGGCGTTTGCTTGGGGACGTTTCCCGGAAACGGGACGATGGAAAGGAAATAACATGACGAATTCAACGTCTGCGGCACCTGGCGGCGAAACGTATCCGGTCCTGCCGCTGCGCGACATCGTGGTCTTCCCCCACATGATCGTGCCTTTGTTCGTCGGACGCGAGAAGTCGATCCGTGCGCTTGAAGAAGTCATGGGTTCCGACAAGCAGATCATGCTCGTAACCCAGATCAACGCTGGCGATGACGACCCTGAGCCCTCCGCGATCTACAAGGTCGGCACGGTCGCGAACGTGCTGCAACTCCTGAAGCTGCCCGACGGCACCGTGAAGGTGCTCGTTGAAGGCCGCTCGCGCGCCAAGATCGACAGCTATACCGGTCGGGAAGAGTTCTACGAAGCCAAGGCAACGACTCTTTCGGAACCGGAAGAGGACGCCGTCGAGGTGGAAGCCCTGTCGCGTTCGGTGGTCTCGGAATTCGAGAACTACGTCAAGCTGAACAAGAAGATCTCGCCGGAAGTGGTTGGCGCCGCAAGCCAGATCGAGGATTACTCGAAGCTCGCTGATACGGTCGCCTCGCACCTGTCGATCAAGATCACCGAAAAGCAGGAAATGCTGGAAACGGTTTCCGTCAAGCTGCGCCTTGAAAAGGCGCTTGGCTTCATGGAAGGCGAGATTTCGGTCCTGCAGGTGGAAAAGCGCATCCGCTCGCGCGTCAAGCGCCAGATGGAGAAGACCCAGCGCGAGTACTACCTCAATGAGCAGATGAAGGCGATCCAGAAGGAGCTCGGCGACGGCGAGGAAGGCCGTGACGAGATGGCCGAACTGGAAGAGCGCATCTCCAAGACCAAGCTCTCCAAGGAAGCCCGCGAAAAGGCTGACGCCGAGCTCAAGAAGCTGCGGCAGATGAGCCCGATGTCGGCGGAAGCGACGGTTGTCCGCAACTATCTCGACTGGCTGCTCGGCATTCCGTGGGGCAAGAAGTCGAAGATCAAGACGGACCTCAACAACGCCGAAAAGATCCTCGAGCTCGACCACTTCGGCCTCGACAAGGTCAAGGAACGCATCATCGAGTATCTCGCGGTGCAGGCTCGTGCCACGAAGATCAAGGGCCCGATCCTGTGCCTGGTTGGCCCTCCGGGCGTCGGCAAGACCTCGCTGGCTCAGTCGATCGCCAAGGCGACCGGCCGCGAATACGTTCGCATGGCACTCGGTGGCGTTCGTGACGAAGCCGAGATCCGCGGTCACCGCCGTACTTATATCGGCTCGATGCCCGGCAAGGTCATCCAGTCGATGAAGAAGGCGAAGAAGTCGAACCCGCTCTTCTTGCTCGACGAGATCGACAAGATGGGCATGGACTTCCGCGGCGACCCGTCTTCGGCACTTCTCGAAGTGCTGGATCCGGCACAGAACTCGACCTTCATGGACCACTACCTGGAAGTCGAATACGACCTGTCGGACGTGATGTTCATCACCACGGCGAACACACTGAACATTCCGGCGCCGCTGATGGACCGCATGGAAGTGATCCGCATCGCCGGCTACACGGAAGACGAAAAGCGCGAGATCGCCAAGCGGCACCTGCTGCCGAAGGCCATCAAGGAACACGCATTGCAGCCGAACGAGTTCTCGGTCAGCGATGACGCCCTCATGGCCATCATCCAGCAATACACCCGCGAGGCCGGCGTCCGTAACTTCGAACGCGAACTGATGAAGCTCGCCCGCAAGGCGGTCACCGAGATCATCAAGGGCAAGACGAAGTCCGTTGCCGTCACCGCCGAAAACATCAACGACTATCTTGGCGTCCCGCGCTTCCGCCACGGCGAAGCCGAACGCGAAGACCAGGTTGGTGTTGTCACGGGTCTCGCCTGGACGGAAGTCGGTGGCGAACTGCTGACGATCGAAGGGGTGATGATGCCGGGCAAGGGCCGCATGACGGTCACCGGTAACCTGAAGGAAGTGATGAAGGAATCGATTTCCGCTGCGGCCTCTTATGTCCGCTCGCGCGCCGTCGATTTCGGCATCGAGCCTCCGAAGTTCGACAAGTCGGACATCCACGTTCACGTGCCGGAAGGTGCAACGCCTAAGGACGGTCCGTCCGCCGGTGTCGCCATGGCAACGGCGATCGTCTCGGTCATGACGGGCATCCCGGTTTCCAAGGATGTCGCGATGACGGGCGAAATCACCCTGCGTGGTCGCGTCCTGCCGATCGGTGGCCTGAAGGAAAAGCTGCTGGCGGCTCTGCGTGGTGGCATCAAGAAGGTTCTGATCCCGGAAGAGAATGCCAAGGACCTGGCTGACATTCCGGACAACGTGAAGAACAACATGGAGATCATCCCGGTCTCGCGCATGGGCGAAGTCATCCGGCACGCCCTGACCCGGGAGCCGGAGCCGATCGAATGGGACGGCACGGTGGAGACACCGGTGATCGCCACCGTCGAAGGCGTGGACGATCTCGGCGCCACCGTGGCCCATTGAGCAGAGGGCTTTGCCCTCCGCTCTTCCGAACCTGTTAAAAAGCCGGCAAAAGCCGGCTTTTTTTGTGAAATCTGCACCCAGACCCCTTGTTTTTCAGGCAATAGCGGAGCTTTTGGGTTGCCAAGGCCGGACGGAAACCTAATGTCGGCCCTGAACTGATTTCGAGTCGTTCCAAAACCTAGAAAGGGGTGGAAACATGAACAAGAACGAGCTGGTATCTGCCGTTGCCGAAAAGGCTGGTCTTTCCAAAGCTGATGCCGCATCTGCCGTCGATGCCGTTTTTGAAACCGTACAGAGCGAACTGAAGAAGGGCGGCGATATCCGTCTTGCTGGTTTCGGCAGCTTCTCTGTTTCCCGCCGCGAAGCTTCCAAGGGCCGTAACCCGTCGACCGGCGCCGAAGTTGACATTCCTGCGCGTAACGTTCCCAAGTTCTCGGCCGGCAAGGGCCTGAAGGACGCTGTTAACAGCTAATCATCACGTTTTGATATTTAGCACTCCTGGAAGGCCCGGTTTCGACCGGGCCTTCTGCGTTCCGGGAAGGGGCGCTGACGGCCTACCAGCGCTGGTGCACATGCGGCGCAACCAGCCGCGTATAGATCTCTTTCGTGGCCGCCATGACATCGGCCGAGATTGCCGCAAGCTCGGCCGCCGCGGCATTGCCCTTGGCCTGCTCGGCGTTGCGGGCACCGGGAATGACGACGGTGACGGCGTCGTTCATGAGAATCCACTTCAGCGCGAAGGCCGCCATGCTGGCGCCGGCCGGAACCAGCTTGCGCACTTGCTCAACCGCCTGGAGCCCCACTTCGAACGGCACGCCCGCAAAGGTCTCGCCGACATCAAAGGCGTCGCCATTGCGGTTGAAGTTGCGGTGGTCGTCGCTGGCGAAGGCGGTATCGCGGGAGATCTTGCCCGAAAGCAGGCCGCTCGCCAGCGGCACGCGAACGATGACCGCAATGTTCTTGCGCCTGGCTTCGGCGAAGAACAGATCAGCCGGACGCTGGCGGAAGATGTTGTAGATGATCTGGATGCTGGTGACGTCCGGATATTCGATTGCCTTCAGGGCTTCCTCAACCTTCTCGACGCTGACGCCGTAGTTCTTGATCTTGCCGGCTTGGCGAAGTTCATCGAGCGCGCCGAAGACTTCAGGACGATACAGCACCTCCGTCGGCGGGCAGTGCAGCTGGACGAGATCGAGGCTGTCGACCTCGAGGTTCATCAGGCTCCGGTCGATGAAGCTTTCCAGATTAGCCTTGGTGTAGCCATCCGCGACATGCGGATCGAGACGCCGTCCTGCCTTGGTTGCGACCATGGGGCGGGCGCCACCGCGTGCCTTCAGCACATTGGCGATGATCTTTTCGGAGCGGCCATCGCCATAAACATCGGCGGTATCAATGAAGGTGACGCCGGCATCAAGCGCTGCCTCGAGGGCGGCGCGACCATCGGCTTCACTGACGTCGCCCCACGAACCACCGATCTGCCAGGCGCCAAAGCCAATCTCGCTGACGTTGAATGATGTCCGTCCGAAGGTGTGGTTTCTCATGAATGTTCTCCAAATGGGCGTAGCTTGAGGCTATCCACAGGCTGCGGATGCATGATCTTTCTTCGTGCCCGGCATTTGCCTAAAACACCTGTCTCTATGGGGCAATCCAATCAAGCGAGTCGATGACCTCTTTCCGTTTCATTCATGCCGCTGACCTGCATCTCGGCAGCCCTTTCCAGGGGCTGGCCTTGAAGGATGCCGCCATCGCCGAACTCTTCATCGAGGCCAGCCGCAAGGCTTTCTCTACGCTCGTCGACCAGGCAATCGAGCGGTCGGTCGATTTCTTCATCGTTGCCGGCGACGTCTATGACGGCGACTGGAAAGACAACAAGATCGGCCTTTTCTTCAACCGCGAGGTGGCAAGGCTGGAGCGCGCCCGCATCCCGGTTTTCCTGCTGAAGGGCAACCACGACGCCGAGAGCGTGATCACCAAGACGATCACGCTGCCGAAGAATGTCAGCGAGTTCCCCGTCAACAAGCCGGGCAGCTTCAAGCTGGAACACCTGAAGGTCGCGCTGCACGGGCAGGGTTTTGCCGAGCGGTCGGCGAACGAGAACCTGGCGCTCGCCTATCCGAAGCCGGAAACCGGCTGGTTCAACATCGGCGTTCTGCATACCTCGCTCACCGGCCGAGAGCCGCATGCGCCATATGCGCCATGCTCGATCGAGGACCTTCGCTCGCGCGGTTACGACTACTGGGCGCTTGGCCATGTGCATGATTTCGAGATCGTCCATGATGATCCGCTGGTCGTCTTTCCGGGCAACCTGCAGGGCCGTTCGATCCGTGAGCAGGGGTCCAAGGGTGCGGTGCTGGTCACCGTCGAGGATGGACGTATCACGCATGAGCGGGTCATCACCGATGGCGCCCGCTTCGGCCAACTGAAGGTGGAGGTTGCGCCAGATGATGCACCGCCCGCCATCCTGCGGCGGATCGAGACGGCACTTGATGCCGTGACGGATACGATGGAAGAGCGTCCGCTCGCCTTGCGGATCACGCTTGAGGGCAGGAACCGCTTCCGCAGCGAGATCATGTCACGACGCGGTGACTTTCGCGACGAGGTGCAGGCCGCGTGCCACCGGGCGCATGCCGATATCTGGCTGGAAAAGCTCGAACTGCGCCTTGAACCGGTAACCGAGGCAGGATTGGCTGCGACGGCCGCCTTGGGTATCGAAGGACTGATACCGGCCGATGGCTTTCCGCAGGAGGTACTGGCAGAAGCGCAGGCTCGGATCAGCGAGATCGTCTCCCGCCTGCCGGGCGGCATTGGTGCTGCTGACCTGCCACTGGGAGACGATGTGGATGCACTGCTCGCCGAAGCGCGTGATCTTCTTTATGCGCGGGCGGCGAGGGGCTGATGCGGTTTAATCATCTTGATCTGCTCCGTTACGGCGCGCTGACTGACCGCAAGCTGGTCTTCCGTCCCGATGCCAAGCTGCATGTGATCTACGGTCCGAACGAGGCCGGCAAGTCGTCCGCGCTCTCGGCCATCTCCGACCTCTTGTTCGGTTTCCCGACAACGGCAGGCATGAGCTTCCTGCATGACCCGACATCGCTGAGGGTCGGTGCGGAGATCGCCACTCGTGACGGCGCCACGCTGGCCTTCCGCCGCCGGCGCGGTCGCAAGAACACCCTTCTTGCCGAAAGTGACGCGGAGGAACCGCTGCCGGAAGATGCGCTGGCGCCGTTCCTCGGCACGCTGTCGCGCGAAGTCTTCCAACGCGCCTTCGGCCTTGATTCGACCTCCCTGCGTGCCGGTGGCGAAACCATGCTGAAAAGCGGCGGCGAGATCGGCAGCCTGCTGTTCTCGGCCGCCTCGGGCCTCACCGGGCTGACCGACCTGCGCAAGTCGCTGGAAGCGGAGGCGGACGGCATCTACGGACCGCGTCGATCGAAGGATCGGTTGTTCTACCAGGTGCTCGACGCCCACGACGAAGCCCGCAAGGCCGAGCGCGACATCGAGCTCAAGTCTGGCGACTGGAAGAGGCTGCTCGCCGAGCAGACGGAGATCGAGACCCAACTCGCCGCGGTCCTTGGTGAACGGCAGGAAACCAAGCGCAGGCTCGACCAGTTGCGCAAGCTGTTGCGGCTTGAACCGGTGCTGCGTGAGATTGACAAGGAACGGGCCCAGCTTGCCGATTACCAGGCACTGTCCGAACTGCCGGCAGGGTTCGCGAACAGACTTGAAGAGGTCCTGGCAAAGGCACGGCAGAATGTCGAAGCGCGGCGTTTGGCTGAGGCCGAACTCTCGCGTCTCAGAGATGAACTGGGCGCGCTGCATGTCGACGAGGCGTTGATTGCCGCCGCCCCCAAGATCGTTGCCGCTCATGCAGACAAGGGGGCTTACGTCAAGGCGCGCGAGGATATCGCGCGGGTGCGCGGCGAGGTGGATGACTTTGATAACAAGCTTCTGCAGTCGGCACGGCGGCTGGGCTTTGCGTCACCCGAAGACCTGAAACGAGCCCAGCCGACCGATCCGGACCTGACGCGGCTGCGCAAGCTGGTGGAAGAGGGGACCGACCTCGATCGCAACCTGAAGCAGTTGCGCCAGCAGACCGAGGATGCGCAGAACGCTCTGTCGCGGCTGCAGGGCGAGGGGGTCGACAGCCGGCTCATCGACCCGAAGCCGTGGATCGAGCAGCTTGCCGCGTTGCGCCCCGAGATCGCCGAACTGACCAACCTCGAGGCGCTGCAGGTGCGCGTCACGCGTGCCGAAAACGATCTTGCGATGGCCGTCGGTCGCCTCGATCCGCCTGTGAAGGATCTGGAACGGCTCCTTTCGGCGCCTCTGCCTGATCTCGCGACGCTTACCACGCACCAACGGATGATCGAGGCGGCCAAGAGCGAGCAACTGCGCGCGGCGCAAAAGCTCGCCAGTGTTCGCGACGAAGCCAAGGCGGTTGCCAATCAGCTTGCCGGTCTTGAGGCGTCCGGTGATCTGGTCTCCCGCGACGACATCGTTGAGGCCCGCAAGAAGCGCGACGGGCTTCTCGAAGCTTTCGCGGCAAAGCCCGGCTCATCAGCACTGGAGGAGGTGACTGCTGCGGTCAACGAGGCGGATCGCCTGTCGGATGCCGCGCTTGCCGATGCGGAGCGGGTGTCGCGCCATGCGCAGCTCACCCTGCGGCATCGCGAACTGGAGGGTGACATCGACGCCTGCGAGGCCACGCTGAAGGAGACAGAGATCGCGGCCTCTGACGCGCTCACCGAGTTCCAGGACCTCTTCCACGCCGCACCGGTTTCGCCGGCCACTCCCGACCGGATGATCGAGTGGCGCAGGAGTGTCGACGGGATTGCTGCGCTGTCTGCCGCGCTTGCCGATGCACGCGACGCTCTGGAGGCCGTCAGGCTGAAGCAGGAGGCGCTGACGCCGGTGCTGGTCGGCGTCGCCGATGCCATTGGTCTTGCCTCTGCCGCCTTGCCGGCAGCCGCGCTCGCACGCGCACTCGAGCGCCGACTGTCGGAGCTCTCCGAACGCTGGACCGAAAGCCGCTCTATCCAGGGAAAACGTCATGCGGCGGAAGAGGGTCTGGCGCGGCTGGAGGAGCAGGAAACGGGCCTCCGCAAGCAGGTGGAGCGCTGGCGGCTCGACTTTTCGCAGGCTGCCGTGCTCGCAGGCCTTGCCGATGGCGCGACGGTCGAGATGGCGCTTGCTGCGCTTGATGTGTGGCGCAGTGTTCCAGACCAGCTGTCCGAACGGGAAAACCGCGATCGTCGCGTGCGTGGCATGAGCCGCGACATGGAGACGTTTGAACAGGAGGTGAGGTCGCTCTGCGCCTCGGTTGCCCCGGATTTGGCATCGCTGCCCGCCGATGTTGCGATCGGAATGCTGAACGAACGTGCCGCTGCTGCCAACACCGACGCCAACAAACGCCAAGGGCTGGTTGCAGCCTCGGCGAAAGCGGAAGTCCAGCTCGAACGGCACGCGGCCGAGCATGAGGCGATCAGCGCGGAGATGGAGGAGCTGGCGCGAATTGTATCGGCACCGGTCGAGGAACTCGCACGTGTTCTGGAAGACCTGCAGCAGAAGGCGCGGCTCGAAGACAGCCTCCGCCAATGCCGTGCTCGTTTTGCCGAACATGCAGACGGCACCAGCGAGGACGAGGCGCGTTCTGCGCTCGCCGAGTTCGATCGGGTTGCTGCAGCGCTGGAGATCGAGGATCTGGAAGCCAAGGACAGCCATCAGGTCGACCGCATTGCCGCCTTGCGTGCGGCCGAAGCCGACATCCAACGCCGTCGCCGCGAGCTCGAAACCGGTATCGGCGCCGAACGCGCCGTTTTCCAGAAGCTTGCCGCAGAGGAAGAAGCGAGGGATTTGGCGCGTCGCTGGGTGGTGCTGAAGCTCGCGTCCAGGCTCTTGGCAAGTTCCATGGAGGCCTATCGCGAACGCCAGGCGGATCCCGTGATGCAGCGCGCTGGCCAGCTCTTCTGCGACCTGACCGGCGGGCGCTTTGCACGTCTCGTCCAGCTTTATGATGAGCGCGACGAGTTGCAACTGGCTGTGGAGCGAAAGACGGGAGAGCAGGTGCCGCTCGCAGGTCTGAGCGAAGGGACGGGCGATCAGCTTTACCTGGCATTGCGCCTGGCGTTCCTGGAAGACTACTGCTCCCGAAACGAGCCAGCGCCGCTCATCCTCGACGACATCTTCCAGACCTTCGATGATGAACGCACCGCCGCCGGCATCCGGACGCTTGCTGCGGCGGGTAACTGCTTCCAGACCATCCTTTTCACTCACCAGAAGAGCTTGGTGGAAACGGCACGGCGCGAAGTGGAGGCAGACCTCGACCTGATCAACCTGGAGCGTGTCTAATAACCTGGAGCGTGTCTAAGGCAGCTTGACCGGATGCTTCAACGGCAGGCAGCCGACCGAGAGTGGGTAGAGCACTTCGCTTGCCCTCTCCGTTGCCGGTGGCGAGCCACATTCGGCCGTCGGCGGACGCTGCAGCAGAAGCAGGTTGTAGCGATTCGGGTCCATCATCTCCGGCGCGAACGTCATCCGGTAATTCTCGAGCAGCGACGAGAACTCGCGATGCGTGGAGAGCATGTCCACAACATATTCACGCGTCTCGGGCGTCAGCGGCAGGCCGAATTCGCCAAGGGCGGATGTCGTCTCCTGCAGCATCTGCGGCTCCACCTCGGGATCAGTCAGGTTGAGCTTGATCCGGAAGCTACGGATCTGGTCCGGCATCACGCCACGAGCCTGGATGAAGAACGAGGCTGGCGGATCGGCCGCGCCGAACTCCTTGAACAGGATGCACTCCCAGCTCTGGTCGCGCGTCGTGAACTCCGGCTCCACGTCGGTCGCCGCGCCAAGCCGCTGGCACCGCTCTTCCGCGGGAAGGGGATCGACGCGTTCAAACACCGCCTGGCGTTCGAGCGCCATCTTCAGGAGCCAGGGCGGATAGCGCTCTGCGGGCTCAAGCGCTTTCTGCTTGTCGATCCGCACATCTGCCGGCGGGGTGGAGAAAAAGCTGTACTGGTCGAGCCCAAGCGCCTTTGTCAGCCGACGGTAGTTGCGGGCATCGTTAACGGACAGCACCACGGTCGCCAGCCCCACGAGCACCAGGAAGATGAAGAGGACAGCAATGCGAATGGTTGAACCCTGCCTGCGACGCAAGTCGGCGGGGATCAATACTGCCTTGTCCTCTTCCGGCATGGTGTCCATTTCACGATGGGCGGGATATCTGGGGCGACGCCTTAACACAGGAGTTCACCGGCTGGAACTGGTCGGCGAAGATGCTCGTGATCCGGCAGGGATTAACCATAAGACTTAGACGGTATTTAACTCAACTTGTTCATTGTCGTGGCCATCGGCTACCGTTCCTGGGACTATGGCTTTAAAACCGCACAAGTTTTTTATTTGGGAGGTGCCGGCGCAATCCGGCTTGTTGTTGAACACCTCTTATGCTTTGCAGGTGCGGTCGGATTCCCCTCGGGCTGTTCCTCCTCCGGAATAGATGCGATCCGAGACGATTGGAGAATGGAATTTTGATGCGAGTGACTGCAGTTTTGGTGTGCGCCGCCCTGGCAGGTTGCCAGGCAGTGCCGGGCGAGGGCCCTCTGGCCTCTGCGATCAATACCGACGGCGGGAAATCGGGCGCTGAAATTGGCCGCCAGAATGCTGCAGTCTTCGAGATCGTCGATGTGGACAACACGTCGGCTCAACTCGTGTCCCAATATTTCGGTTCGGCCCTCAAGCGCCGATTCGGTTTCGGCAGCGGTGGCGCCGGGCGAGCAGTCATCGGCGTTGGTGATGTTCTCAAAATTACCATCTTCGAGGCCGGTTCCGATGGCCTGTTCTCGACGCAGGATTCGAAGCAGACAAGCCTCGACGTCGTCATCCAGCCTGATGGTCAGGCAGCCATTCCTTATGTGGGCCTCGTCCGCTTCTCCGGCAAGACGCTGGAGGAAGCCCGCCAGACGATCCTCGCGGCGCTTCGCAACAAGGCCGTCGAGCCGGACGTCATCGTCAACAGCGTCAACACGTCGTCGCGTATGGTGACAGTATCCGGCGCCGTCGGGCGTTCCGCCCAGGTTCCGCTCAACCTGACCGGCGAGCACATCACCGACGTGATTGCAAAGGCGGGTGGTCCTGTCGCGCAGCCCTACGAGTCATATGTGACTCTAGTGCGCAATGGCCGCAGCGGCACGACGCTCCTGAAATCTGTCATCGAAAACCCGTCGGAGAACATCTACGTCCAGCCGGGCGACCAGATCTTCGTGACGCGTGATCCGCGCACCTTCACGCTGCTCGGCGCCGTCAAGCAGAATGCGCGCATCGAATTTGGTGCAAACGACCTCAACCTGCTTGAAGCTGTGGCATTGGGTGGCGGTGGCGACGACGCAGCCGTTAATGCGAAGGGCTACTTCCTCTTCCGTTATGAGGAACCTGAGATCATTGCGGCTTTAATCGGCAACGCCCGGTTTAACCAGATGCTGGCTAAGGGCATGAAGTCGGACAAGTTCGGGCGTTACCCGCTCGTCTACCGCTTCGACATGAGCCGGCCCGACAGCCTGCTCGTAGGCCAGACCTTCCCGATCAAGAGCCGTGACGTGATCTACGCTGCGCGTCACAACGCGGTCGACTTTGCCAAGTTCCTGGCGCTCGTGTCACGGCCGGTCTCCGTCGTTGCACAAGGTATTACTGTCGCCAACGGTATCGGTAATTGACCTGACCGTCATTCTCGTTCAGGTACACTCTCACTACCGATGCATCTGAGCTGTCACCCGTTTTGGGGTGACAAGCGCAGATAAGTATGTGTTAAAGTTACGTGACGGCTTTGGCCGTTCACGTCTGATAAACACCGAGTGACCATGACGATTGAAATCATCGGCCGTGCTTGCGTAGCGCCAGGTGCCAACTCTGTAAGCGAACTGCGGGACATCTTGAGCGAGGGGCGGTGCACCGTCACGAACATTCCATCGGACCGATGGGAAAAGGCTCGCTTCTGGCATCCCAATCAAGGCATCCCCGGCAAGACCTACACTTTCGCGGCGGGCGTCCTCGATAATATCTATGCCTTCGATCCTGCGGTCTTCGGGCTTTCGCAGCGTGAAGCGATGCAGATGGACCCGCAGCAGCGGGTGCTCCTGAACCTCGTCTGGCAAGCCCTCGAAGACGCAAACCTTCCGGCCAGCACCTTGGCCAAGGAGCATGTTGGTGTTTACGTCGGCGCGTCCAGCCTCGAGAGCGGCAATCTCGCGTCCGAAGATCCGGCCTCCGGCAGCCCGTATTTCATGACGGGCAATACGCTTTCCATCGTTTCCAACCGAATCTCGCACATCTTCGGCCTCAAGGGGCCGAGCATGACAATCGATACCGCGTGCTCCTCGTCGCTGGTGGCGCTGGATCAGGCCGTTCTGGCGCTGGAAAACGGCGACATCGACACGGCGATCGTCGGTGGCGTCAACCTCCTGGTGCACCCGCTGTCCTTCGTGGGCTTCGCGCAGGCACGCATGCTGTCACCGGAAGGTCTGTGCCGGGCCTATGATACGAACGGGCATGGGTATGTTCGCGCCGAAGGTGGCGTTGTTTTTGTTCTGCGCCGCACCGACCGCGCCCAGCGGGAAGGGGACCGCAGCCGCAGTCGCCTGCACGCCGTGGCCGTCAACTCCTCGGGTCGAACAAACGGCATCAGCCTGCCGTCGCGTGAAGCCCAGGCTGACCTCCTGCGCTCGATCTACGAAGGCCGCAATATCGACGTGAACCGGCTTGCCTTCATCGAAGGGCACGGCACCGGCACGCGCGTCGGTGATCCGGCTGAAGTCTGGGCGATCGGTGAGGTGATCGGCAAGAAGCGTCGCGCGCCGGTGCCGATCGGCTCGATCAAGACCAATATCGGTCATACCGAGCCGGTCTCCGGCCTGTTCGGCCTCTTGAAGGCGATGATCGCGCTGGAGAACAATTTCCTCCCGGCATCGCTCCATATCGAGAAGGTTAACGAGGACATCGACTTCGACGGCCTCAATGTTCGCGTCAATACCTCGACCATCAAGCTCCTGCCCGCCAAGGAGCCACGGCTTGCGGGCGTCAACTCCTTCGGCTTCGGCGGCACGAACGCCCACGTCGTTATCAGCGATCCCGATCCTGTCAAGGCGGTGGATGCGCCGGCGAAGGTCGAGCCGGGCCTGTTCGTGGTCAGCGCACATACCGCATCTGCTCTGTCCAAGCTGCTTGAGCAGTACGAAGAGCGGCTCTCGGACGCTGATGCGAAGCAGGCGGCGCTCATGGTGTCGGCCGCTCCGGCCAACCGCGAAGCTCTGCGGCACCGGTTCGCTGTCGCGGCCAAGGATGCCGATGGCGTCCGCAAGGCCATTGAAGCGCATCTCGCGGGTGAGGCCTCGGCGGGCGAAATCGGCGAAGCACCGCTGTCCGCGGCCAAGATCGCCTTCGTCTTTTCCGGCAACGGCGCACAATGGGCCGGCATGGGTGTGGACGCCTATCGGGAAAACGCGCAGTTCCGCCAGTCCTTCCAGTCCTTCAGCGCGCTCTTCGAATATCATCTGGGCGAAAAGCTCACGGACATCATTGTTGCGCCGGATCTCGCTACCCGGCTGGCGGATACCAAGATCGCCCAGCCATTGCTGTTCGCGGTCCAGGCGGCCCTCACCGATTGCATGCATGCGAGCGGCATCCGGCCGGAAGCCGTGTTTGGTCACTCGGTTGGCGAACTGGCCGCGGCCTATGCTGCCAAGGCACTGACGGCGGCCGAAGCGGTTGCCATCGTCTCAAAGCGCTCGCGCTACCAGGACGTCTTTGCCGGCAAGGGCAAGATGGCGGCCGTGGTCCTCAACGAGGAAGCGGCGCTGAATTTCGCCCGTGCGCGTGGCCTCGATGGCATCTGCGTTGCCGCGATCAATGCCCCGAATTCCGTGACCCTTTCTGGTCCGGGCGACCAGATCCAGGCGTTCCGCGATGCAGCACGCAAGGCGCAGATCGTCGCGCATGTGCTCGACATCAACTACCCGTTCCATCACCCGATCATCGACGACGCGCGGGATGCGTTCCTGGCAGACCTGCCGGCCATTCAGGCTGAAAAGACCAACTGCGCCTTCATCTCCACCGTCAGCGGGGAATTGCTGGATGGTCGCGGGCTGGACGCCGAATACTGGTGGCGCAACGTCCGCGAGCCTGTGCTGTTCAAGCAGGCATGCCAGACCGCCCTTGCCATGGGCTGCAACCTCTTCATCGAAGTGTCGCCACGCTCGATCCTGTCGAGCTATGTCGGCGAAACGGCGAAGTCCGTTTCTGCCTCCGCCGTCGTGGTTGGAACGCTGCAGCGCGAGACCGGCGTTCCGGGTCGCGATCCGGTCGCTCAGGCCTTTGCCCGTGCCGTCGCCCATGGCGCACCCGTTCAGTCCGTCCGCGGTAACGCGAAGCGCAACGCACATGTCGACCTGCCGGCGCTGCCGTTCGAACAAACCGAACTGAAGATGCCGTCGACCACCGACGAGGTGGATATCTTCGGCCGCAACAGCAAGCTGCCTTACCTGCTGCTCGGCTGGCGCACGGACCCCAACAGTGCGCACTGGAAGAACCACATCGACGCGCACCTGTTTCCGGACCTTGCGGAGCATGTGGTCGATTCACGCGCCATCATGCCGGGCGCCGGGTTTATCGAAATCGCGGTTTCGGCGGCACAGCGTTATTACGGAACTCCGGAAGTCGAGATCTCGAACCTCGAGATTGTCCGTCCTCTCGAACTGCGCCCCGACCGGATGGTCGAACTCTCGACCCTGCTGTCGCCTGAAACCGGGTACATCGAGATCCGCTCGCGTGAACGCCTGAGCAGCGACGACTGGACGGTCCACGCCGTGGCCCGTAGCCGTCATGCTGCCGGCGCCGTGGTTGGCAGCGCCATCGTTGCGCCGCAGGGCGAAAGGGGAACGCTTCTTTCTGCCGAGGAAGCCTATGAAACGGCTGAACGATTCGGCCTGCAATACGGCCCTCGCTTCCGCCTCCTCAACAAGGCGGTCGCCTATGGCCAGACCATCGTCGAGGTGGATCTGAAGCCGGCAGCGGCTCCCGCACACCCTTACGTCCAGTACAACCTCAACCCGTTCTCGACCGACGCGGTGTTCCACGGTCTCGTCGCGCTGTTCGGCCAGTTGTCGGGCGGCGATGTCGGATCGCCCTATATCCCGGTCCGGTTCGGTGCGATCCATGTGACCGGCGGCGGCCAGATCGCCCGCGCCATGATCGAGATCGAGCGGTTCAGCGCCTATTCCATCAAGGCGCGGTTCCAGTTGTTCGATACCGAAGGCAACCGCATTGCGAGCCTGGACGATTGCCGTTTCCGCCGCACGTCGTTGCGTCGCCATCACACGCTGGCATCGGTCGCCTTCCACTACGAAAGCGTGCCCGCTTCCGTCGGTGCTGCTCGCGAATTCGGCAAGGTCGATGCGGCGGCAATCTTCCGCAACGGCAAGGGCAAGGCATCTGACAACGCGACACTGTTGCTTGATGCAGCGATCTACCGTGCCTGCCACGAGATCGCGCTGAAGCTTGCAGACCACCGCGGCGTGGTGTCCACCCGCCGCCTGCCGCTGGACCGGGAGTTCCGCGCCTTCCTGACGAACTGCCTGTTCATCCTGGAGGATGCCGGCATCGCAACCGCCGACGAGGGCGAATGGGTCCTGCCGCAGGAGTTCACCCTGCCGCCGGTCAGCGAACTGCTCCAGGAGATCTACCGCGAGGATTCCGGACGCATTGCCGAAGCCGTGCTCGTCAACAATGCGTACCGCGATGCGCTTGAACAACTGGCCGCTGGACCGCTCAGCACTGCCGGCGACAAGCCGGCGCGCACGGCAAATGCCAGCGAAGCGACGATCGACCACGTGCTTGTCCATTCGCCGCTGGCGGAGCGAGCCTTCACGGCCGTTGTCGAGGGCGTCGAGAAGCTGTTGGCCAGCCGCAAGGGTGGCGTCCGCTACATCCTTGAAACGGGCGTCATGTCGCTCGCGTTGAGCCGTCGCCTGGCGCAAGCCGCAGCGGCACATGGTGCAGCGCTCATCATTGCCGAGCCGCGCGAAAACGTCCGCCGCACCTTCGAGCTTGCTTTCGAACAGGACGTGCATGTCCTGCTGCCGGAATGCGACAAGCTCTACAGCCAGCCGGTTGCCGATATCGTCGTGGCGGCAGGTCCCCAGAGCCAGCAACTGCTGTCGTCTCATGAGGAGATTCGCGCCGCTGTCCGCAACGCGGCCGCCAATGGCGGCGCCGTGGTCTTCGCAGATCGTGCGCCTTCGGCATTCAACGATTTTGTCTTCGGCCAGTCAGAAGGGTGGTTCGAAAACAGCAACTCACCGGACTTCCCCGTTGGCCGGCTGGGTTCCGACCGGCAACTCGCCGATGTCATCGCATCGCTTGGCTTTGCCAAGCCGCACGCGCGCGAACAAGGTTATCCGGAAGGCGCGCTGGTGCTCGCAGCAGCGGCATCGGAGTCCCGTCCGACGAAGGCCGCCGCGGCCTTGGCAGATGGTAGCCGCGTTCTGATCCTCTCGGAGCTTGCAGACGTCTCCGTGGCCTTCGACGGCTGCGATGTCAGTGTCATCGATGCCGATGCAACGCAGGAACAGTTCGACGAGGCTCTGTCTCAGTTCCACGGCCAGCCTTTGCGTCTCGTCTATCTGGCGGACCGCGTCGCATCGCAGGATGCGTCGGTTCTGGCTCAGGCGCGCTTGCGCCGGCTGGGTGCCTTGGCCGACAGGGTGTCGCGCGGAACAGAAACCGGTTCGAAACCACGGTTTCTTGTTGTGGCGCCGGGCGGATCGCCGCTGGCAGGTGAGGACACCAATGGTGCGAATGCCGGCCTCTGGGCATTCGCACGTGTTGTCCAGAACGAATACGAAGCCTTGGACGTGCATTTGCTGGATGCCGCATCCGGCGACGCGGGAACATGGAATGCGGTCCAGGAACTGCTGGCCGTTTCGACGCCGAACCGCGAATGGCAGATGACGGCGGGCAACCTGCGCGAACTTCGCGCAGCCACCGGGCCGTTCCCGTCCACCGAAGCGACGACGTCGAGCTTCGAAGCCGCGACCATCCGCCAGTTGTCGAGCGGCCGTGTCGAAAGCATTGCCTGGGAAGCGTGTGATCTTCCGTCGCCCGACAAGGATGAGGTGATTATCACCGTTGAAGCGACCGGCCTGAACTTTCGCGATGTCATGTGGGCCATGGGCCTACTGCCCGAAGAAGCGCTTGAAGACGGTTTTGCCGGCGCCACCATCGGCATGGAACTTGCGGGCCGCGTGCTCGAGGTTGGTTTGGATGTCGACGATCTCCAGCCGGGTGACCGGGTCATGGGTATCGCCCCGGCGGCATTCTCGACCCACGTACGAGTCCGCCGTGATGGCGTAACGAAGTTTCCGGACCGCCTGTCGTCGGCTGCGGCCGCAACGGTGCCGGTTGCCTTCCTCACCGCCTATTATGCGATGGTTCATCTCGGCCATATCGAAAAGGGCGAGACGATCCTCATTCACGGCGCAGCCGGTGGCGTGGGGCTTGCTGCCCTGCAGATCGCCAAGCTGCGTGGTGCAACAGTCATCGCAACGGCCGGCACGACAGAGAAACGCCGCTTCCTCGAAGCGCTGGGTGCGGACCACATCTTCGACTCACGTTCGCTGGACTTCGTTTCCCGCGTTCGCGAAGTGACGAACGGCGAGGGCGTCGATCTCGTCCTCAACTCGCTGTTCTCGGAAGCCATGGAACGCAGCATCGAACTGGTGAAGCCGTTCGGTCGCTTCCTTGAGCTTGGCAAGCGCGACTACTATTCCGACCGCAAGATCGGCCTGCGCCCGTTCCGCCGCAACATCAGCTATTTCGGGATCGATGCCGACCAGTTGCTGGTGAACGTCGCCGGTGTAACGCGCAAGATCTTCGGCGAAATCGGCCGGCTCTTCAGCGAGGGCAAGCTTACGCCGCTTCCGTACCGAGCCTTCAGCCATGATGAGATCGGCAGCGCCTTCCGTCTCATGCAGAATGCCGGCCATATCGGCAAGATCGTCGTGCGTCCGCCGGTTGCCGGCAAGGACAAGGTTCTCGTGCCGGCAAACGAGGCGCTTCGCTTCTCCTCGGATGGCACCTTCCTGGTTGCCGGTGGTATCGGCGGCTTCGGGCTGGCTGCGGCCGAGTGGCTGGTGACCCGTGGCGTCAAGCGCATCGCGCTCTGTTCACGGCGAGGCATGGCCGACGAGGAAACTTTGGCGGCGATCTCGGTGTGGCACCGCAAGGGCGTGCATGCGACTGTGCATGCCTGCGACATCACCGACGAGTCGGCGGTTTCGGTCCTGCTGGAACTGCTGCGCACCGAAGGCCCGGTCAAGGGTATCATCCACGCCGCCATGGTGCTCGATGACGCGCTGATCTCGAACCTCACGCCGGAGCGCAACAAGCCCGTCGTGGACGTGAAGGTGAAGGGCGCGGAGATCCTGCACCGGCTCACGGCCAAGGATGATCTGGAGCTGTTCCTGCTCTTCTCGTCTGCCACCACCATGCTCGGCAATCCCGGACAGGCGAACTACGTCATGGCTAACGGCTACCTTGAAGGTCTGGCCCGCACCCGGCGTGCCGCTGGTCTTCCGGCGCTGGCTGTCGGCTTCGGCGCCATTGCCGATACCGGCTTCCTTGCTCGCAATGCCGAGGTGAACGAGATCCTGTCGAAGCGCATCGGCAAGACCGCGATGAAGGCGCGCGAAGCGCTGGAACAGGTCGAACGCTACATGCTCGCCGATACGGGCAATGTTGATGCGGCCGCGGTGATGATCGCCGAGATCGACTGGGGCGCGGTCCAGATGCTGCCGATCGCCAAGACGGCCTTCTTCGAGACCATCGTTCGTTCGGCGGGCAACAACGCGACGTCCTCGGATGGCGACACGATCGACCTCGAAGAGATGATCCGCGGCAAGTCTGCCGAAGAAGCGCAGCAGATCCTGCACAAGCTGGTTGCGGGCGAAATCGCGACCATCCTTCGCGTCACCGAAGATACCATCACGCCTGAAAAGGTGCTGAAGGAGATCGGCCTCGACAGCTTGATGGCGATGGAACTTGGCATGGGCTTCCAGCAGAAGACTGGTTTCGACATTCCGTTGAGCGGTGTCGGCGACGACACGACCGTGGGTGATGTCGTTGCACGTCTGCGCGAGCGCGTGTCCCGACAGAATGCGGATGGCGATGAGGCACCTCAGGGCCAGAATGCCGTCGTCGACCGGCTGGTCAAGAGCCACTCGACGTCGCAACAGCAGAAAGCAGCGGCACAGTGATGAGTGAAAATGGGGACAACGAGGCCGCAGGGCTCGGCCCTGACGGCAAGCGCGGCCTGCTGGACAAGCTGCGCCAGACGAGCGAGGCTTCGGGGCGCAATCGCGCCGCAAGGTTGAGCCGCCTGCCGCAGGCACCGACACGTCAGGTCCAGTCCTTCGAGGAACTGCCGGAATACCAGCGGGTGAACGTACAGCGCGCGGCGGGGGAAATGATCGGCGTGGCGAACCCCTTCTACCGCTCGCATGACCGGGCGGCAGGGGCGACGACCGTTGTCGCCGGCCACGAACTCATCAACTTCGCATCCTACGACTACCTTGCAACCAACACGGATCCGCGCACGCTGGAAGCGGCCAAGGCCACCGTTGATCGGTATGGGATTTCGGCCTCCGCCAGCCGCCTGGTTGCTGGCGAGCGTCCGGTACATACCGAACTCGAGATGGAGCTTGCCTCCGTCTACGGCGTCGATGCAGCCGTCACCTTTGTCAGCGGTTACCTCACCAACGTCGCTTCCATCAGCTGTCTGATGGGGCCGCAGGATCTCGTGATCCACGACGAGTTCATCCACAACAGCGCGCTGGCAGGCATCAAGCAATCCGGCGCGACACGCCGACTTTTCCGCCACAACGACGTCGAGAACCTTGAATCGGTGCTGCGGACACTCTCGACCGAGTTCCGACGCATCATGGTCATCGTTGAAGGCGTTTACTCGATGGATGGCGACATCGCCAACCTGCCGGCGCTGCTCGAACTGCGCAACCGCTACGGCTTCTGGCTGATGGTGGATGAGGCGCATGCGCTTGGTGTCCTCGGCGCGACCGGACGCGGGACTTTCGAGCACTACGGCATCGACCCGAAAGAAGTCGATATTTGGATGGGCACGCTCTCCAAGACCACATCGAGCTGCGGCGGCTACATCGCGGGCTCGCAGGCCCTGATCGACATCCTTAAGGCGGAAGCGGGAGGCTTTGTCTACAGCGTTGGCTTGGCTCCGGTTCTGGCCGCAGCGGCTCGCTGCTCGCTGCAGATCCTGCGTTCCGAGCCGGAGCGCACCGAGAAGCTGCACCGCAACGGCGCGCTCTTCCTCGAATGTGCCCGTGCGGCGGGACTGGATACGGGCTTGAGCCTCGGCTTCTCCGTCGTGCCGGTCATCGTTGGAGACTCTCTTCGCGCCGTACAGCTTTCCAACGAATTGCTGGAGCAGGGCATCAACGTGCTGCCGATCATCCACCCGGCCGTGCCAGAAGGCATGGCGCGGCTGCGGTTCTTCATCACTTGCGATCATACCGAAGAACAGATCCGTCGTTCGGTCGCAGTCACTGCCGAAAGGCTGAAGGACCTGCAGGAGCGCAATTTCGGCTTGGCTTCGCTCGACATGGACAAGGTGATGCAGCTTGCTCCACTTATCCAGGCAGCGGGCAAATCCTGACCAACAGCGTTGAACCGGCAGGTGGATCATGCATGTCATCGTCACCGGAGGTTCAAGCGGCATAGGGCTTGAAGTATCGCGGCTTTACGCAAGTCGCGGTGCGCGCGTGACCTTGATTGCGCGGGACAGACCAAAGCTCGAGGTGGCGCGTGATGATCTCTTGGTGACTGCCAAAAGCGCTCCCGACGACATCCAGATCGCCTCGGCGGATGTCGGCGATGAAGCGGCAATCCGTGACGCTGTTCAGCAAGCCGAGAGCCGGCTTGGCCCTTGCGACGTCCTCATTGCCTGCGCCGGGATCGTCGAACCGGCGGTCTTCGAAGACCTCTCCAGCGAGCGCTTCAATGAGCAGATACGCATCAACCTGCTTGGCACTGTCAACGCCGTGCGTTCGGTCTACACCGGTATGAAACATCGCGGGCAGGGGCGCATCATGATCGTCTCCTCTGGCGCCGGCCTCATCGGCATTCACGGTTATTCCGCCTACTGCGCTTCGAAAGCTGCACTAACCGGATTTGCCGAAGCACTGGCGCAAGAGGGGCAAGCCCACGGCATCACCGTCGGCATCTGCTTCCCGCCCGATACACAAACGCCGCAGCTTGAACGCGAGCTTCCGAAGCGGCCGATCGAGGCGCAACGGCTGATGGGCAAGGCTGGTGCATGGAGTGCCGAGGCGGTCGCGCGAAAGATCGTCCGCGCCATCGATCGCCGCAGCGGCAAGCTCTATTTCGGTTTTTCGCTTGCCGCGCTAGGTCTCTTCGGCGGCGTCATCAAGCCCGTCTTGTTCTGGTGGTACAGGCGGCGCGCCTGATCCGTCAGATGATGCTGAGTTGCTCGCCGTGGAGTTTGAGCACCGTCAGCTTCCCCGAATAATATGCCCCCGTGTCGATACCGATCCGGCCCGGACCCCTGTCGGGTTCCGGCTGCGGCGTATGGCCGTGGATCACCAGGAACGGCATCTTCGGACCCTCCGCCAGGAACGGATCGCGGATCCACATCAGGTCCTCGTCATCCTGTTGATCGAGCGGTACACCGGGCTTGATCCCCGCATGTACGAAAACAAAACGCCCGATCCGCAACGAGGTTGGCAGTTGCGCCAGGAATTCCTTGTGCGCCGGTGGCACCGCATCGGCAAGAGAGTAGGACAGTCGCTCCATCCGGGTCTTCTTGTTGTTGCCGAGGAAGGTCAGGTCGATACCATAGGAGGTGAGCGTCCGATCACCGCCGATGCCGAGCCAGTCCCAATAGGCCTCCGGCTGATCGAGGAACCGCGCGAACAGATCGTCATGGTTGCCGCAGATCGGCACGCGCCGCAGCTTGAGTTCGCTCGGCCGGATCAGGTGGTCGAGCACCTGGCCTGAGTTTGGTCCCCGGTCGACATAATCTCCGAGAAGCACAACCGGGCCGGGCTGGCCGGTCTTCTGGATGTCCCGCGCAATACGTTCTTCCGCCGCGATCAACTGGTCGAGGCTGCCGTGTACATCACCAATGGCATAAATCGGATAAAGCGGCTCGTCTGGTCCGAGATCGATCCGCCGGCGCGTCGTCTTTGTCACCGGCGCCGAACCTCGGCGCAGCAGCCAATCAGTAAACCTGCCCATAAGTTCTTTCAGTCTCACCTGTCGCAGCGTTGGGAATGGTCGCCTTCCAAAGGAATAGCAAGCGCCCGATTGGGAGCACAGCTTTCAAGGCAGTAAATTTCGCCAGCAATAACGCTTTGGCGCAACGTCCAATGCCCATTCTTCTACTTGCAGGGGCTGTCTGGTTGTAAAGGGTTGCAAGCAACTTAAAAGTGCGTCATGATTAATACACAGTTAATTTTGGCTCAGTCTTTGTTCAGCGGACCGAGTGATGAACCAGAGGCATGTATCGCGTTCGCTTCAGGTCAATGCCCACTCGGAGCCGCAGGCTCCGGCGTTTCATCTTGCCGACGTGATTTCTGTCGCTCGCCGTCAGTGGCGGGTTTTCGGCCTCTGTCTTATTTTCTTCTTGGCGCTCGGCAGCTTTTATTGCTTCACCGCAGTGCCGCGATTTACCGCCAGGACCAGCGTGCTCATCGATGGCGTCAACAGCCAGGTCGTCGAGCAGTTGTCCTCGGTTGCAGGTGTTCTGGATGATGAAGCGTCTTTCCTTGGCCAGGTCGAGCTTCTGAAATCAGAAGCGATCGCCTTTGCAGTCATCGATGGCTTGAAGCTCCAGGACAATCCGGAGTTCATGCGTGGCGCGCCGAACCCGTTCCTGCGCGTGCCCCGGAGCCTTCTCACCTTCTTTCGTCCTGCGCTCCCGCCGCCTGGTCCAGATGCGATGCGGCGGCAGGCGCTGGAGGTGATGAGCCGCGACATGGAAATTGCCCGGGTCGGGCGCTCCTATGTGATCGAGATCTCGTTCACGGCGAATTCTGCGGAACTTGCCGCGTCCGTCGCCACCGCCGTTGCGGATTATTATCTGGCCGACAAGCTCGAGGCCAAGACGAGTGCGACACGCCGCGCCGGCGACTGGCTGCAGCAACGCATCGAGGACCTGCGCCATCAGTCGCTGCAGGCGGATGCGGCCGTGCAGCGGTTCCGGGCAGCCAATGGGCTGCTGGTGGCGAACGACACGCTGCTGTCCGACCAGAAGCTCGTCGATATCAGCCTGTCGCTCAACGCCGCCCGCACGGAAACGGAGAAGGCCCAGGCACGCGTCGAGGCGATCCAGGCGGTGGTGGAGAGTGGTGCGGAGGAGGCCGTTGTGGGCGATGCTCTGGACAGCCCGGTCATCAACACGCTGCGCCAGAAGTTTCTCGAGGCATCGAGGCGCCATTCCGAGATCGTCCGACGCTCCGGTGACACCCATGCGCAAGCTGAGCGGCTGAAGGAGGAAATGGCCGAATACAAGCGGTTGATGTTCGATGAGTTGAAGCGCATCGCACAAAGCTATCAGAATGATCTGGCAGTCGCGACGTCCCGCGAACGGCAGATCGGTGAGGGGCTGGTAAAGGCGACAGCCGTCAGCCTGACCGCCAGCGAAACCCAGGTGCAACTGCGCGAACTGGAATTGACGGCTGCCACATATCGCAACCTTTATCAGACATTCTTGCAGCGTTATCACGAGGCGGTCCAGCAGCAGTCGTTCCCGGTCACCGAAGCACGTGTGATCGCCCGCGCCATGCCGCCCGTGACGCCGAGCGAGCCAAGGATCCCGCTCGTGCTTGCAGTCTCCGTCGTGCTCGGATGTGCGGCCGGTGCGGGTGCTGCTGCTTTTCGCGAAGCCTCCGATCGTGGTTTCCGCGCCGGCGAGCAGGTGAGACAGGTCCTTGGCCTCAGGTTTCTCGGTTACCTTTCCCATGTCGCACCGCTTGCCGACAGTCTACCCAAGCCACCGTCCGGGAAGCACGAGATCCGTAGCAAGGATCCGATCGCCGATTTCGCGACGGAGTTCCCGCTGTCACCCTTCGCCGAGACGCTGCGCAACGTCCGACTGGCTGCTGAACTCGAGATCTCGAAGCGCGGCAAGGTGATTGGCATCATCTCTGTGGTCGCGGGTGAGGGGAAATCCACGGTCGCAATCAACCTAGCAAAACTGCTCGCGCAAGGCGCCAGCACGATCCTGATCGATGCCGACCTGCGCAATCCGGGAGCGACTCGGGCGATCGCCCAGCACGCGCAAGAAGGTTTGCTTGAGGTCCTGTTGTCGCGCGACCCGCCCTCTTCGCGGGCCTTGAGGGATCCGGAGAGCGGTGCGCTCTTTCTGCCGACGGTGATGAAGCGTCGCATCCCGCGCTCGTCCGAGCTTCTCGCCTCGGGTCACATGGCTCGCCTGTTGGCTCAGGCTGCCGCGGCACACGACTATGTCCTCCTGGATCTGCCGCCCGTCGCCCCGATCATCGATGCGAGAGCGGTCATGCCGCATCTCGATGCCTTCGTGCTCGTGGTGGAATGGGGAAAGACGCCGCGCAAGCTTGTCGCCGAGATACTGGCGGCGGAACCGCAACTGAAGGAACTGTGCCTCGGCGTCATCCTCAACAAAGTGGACAGCCGCAAGATGAAGCTCTATCGCGAATATGGATCGTCTCAATACTACGCGTCCCCGCACAACGCATATCATCACGAGGATCCGGATATGACGGTCGTGGACCTGCGTCAGGCACAAGAATGAGTAACACCATGAAAAAGAGAGCACTGATTACCGGCGTGACCGGTCAAGACGGCTCGTATCTTGCGGAGTTTCTGCTGGCCAAGGGCTATGAGGTGCATGGCATCAAGCGCCGCGCCTCGTTGTTCAATACGGCGCGTGTGGATCATATCTACGAAGATCCGCATATGAAGGACGCGCAGTTCAAATTGCATTATGGCGACCTTTCAGATACCTCCAATCTGACCCGCCTCATCCGCGATATCGAGCCGGATGAAGTTTATAACCTCGGGGCTCAGTCGCACGTGGCAGTCAGCTTCGAGGCCCCGGAATATACCGCCGATGTTGATGCGATCGGCACGCTGCGCCTCCTGGAGGCAATCCGGTTCTTAGGCCTTGAGAAGAAGACCCGTTTCTACCAGGCGTCGACATCCGAGCTTTATGGCCTGGTGCAGGAAACACCGCAACGCGAGACGACGCCGTTCTATCCGCGTTCGCCCTATGCGGTTGCCAAGCTTTACGCCTACTGGATCACGGTGAACTACCGCGAAGCCTATGGCATGTATGCCTGCAACGGCATTCTCTTCAACCACGAGTCACCGCGCCGCGGCGAGACCTTCGTCACCCGCAAGATCACCCGTGGCCTTTCCAACATCGCCATGGGGCTCGAATCCTGCCTTTTCATGGGCAATATCGACAGCCTGCGCGACTGGGGCCACGCTAAGGATTATGTCCGCATGCAGTGGATGATGCTGCAGCAGGACGAGCCGGAAGATTTTGTCATCGCCACGGGCGTTCAATATTCGGTGCGTGAGTTCATCCAGTGGACTGCGAGCGAGCTTGGGCTGACGCTGGAGTTCACCGGCGAGGGCGTAGACGAGATTGCCACGGTTGCCGCGATCGAGGGCAACAAGGCGCCGGCGCTGAAGGTAGGCGACGTCGTGATGCGGATCGACCCGCGCTACTTCCGCCCGGCTGAAGTGGATACGCTGCTCGGTTCTTCCGCCAAGGCGAAGCAGAAGCTTGGCTGGGAGCCGGAGATCACCGCCCGCGAGATGTGCGCCGAGATGGTCGCCGAAGACCACAAGGCCGCGCGCCGCCATGCGCTCCTCAAGGAACACGGGCTCAACCTGCCCGTCAGCCTGGAGGGATGAGCATGGCTTATGACCTCAAGGGCAAGAGGGTTTATGTCGCCGGCCATCGCGGCATGGTGGGTTCGGCCATCGTGCGGCGGCTCGCTTCGGAGGGTTGCGAGCTCCTGACCGCCACCCGCTCGGAACTGGACCTGACCCGCCAGGCCGATGTCGAGACCTGGATGGAAAAGAACCGTCCGGACGCCGTGTTCCTCGCGGCGGCCAAGGTCGGCGGCATCCTTGCCAACGATACCAACCCAGCCGACTTCCTTTATGACAACCTCATCCTGGAGGCCAACATCATCCATGCGGCCCACAGGGTCGGCGTCGAAAAGCTGCTGTTCCTCGGCTCTTCCTGCATCTATCCGAAGTTTGCCGAGCAGCCGATCCGCGAAGAGTCGCTTCTGACGGGCGAGCTCGAGCCCACCAACGAATGGTATGCGATCGCCAAGATAGCTGGCATCAAGCTCTGCCAGGCTTACCGGCGCCAGCACGGCCGCGACTTCATCTCCGCCATGCCGACCAACCTGTATGGCCCGGGCGACAACTTCGACCTGAAGTCCAGCCATGTCATGCCGGCGCTGATCCGCAAGGCGCATGAGGCAAAGGTCGGTGGTGCTACCTCCATAACCGTCTGGGGCACTGGCACGCCGCGGCGTGAATTCCTGCATGTCGATGACTGTGCCGATGCCTGCGTACATCTGATGAGGACCTATTCCGACGACACCCACGTCAATGTCGGCTCGGGCGAAGACATCACTATCCTCGATCTCACGAAGCTCGTCTGCCAGGTCGTCGGATACGAGGGTGAAATTGTCCACGACCTGACCAAGCCCGACGGCACGCCGCGCAAGCTGATGAGCGCCGACAAGCTGCGTGGAATGGGTTGGTCACCGAAGATCGGATTGGAAGAGGGGGTGGCAGATGCTTACGCCGCGTTCCTCAAGGGCGAATATCTTGAACGTAGCCAGGGAGATGCTGGATGACATTGACGACCGCTGACAGTCTTGATGGGAATGCAGCGGTCGCTACAAACGGCCGGGCCACGGCAGCAGCCACGGCACCTGCCAGGAGCATTGTCGTCTACGGCATGAACTACACGCCGGAACTTGTCGGCGTTGGCAAGTACACGGGGGAGATTGCGCGGCATCTCTCCGACGAAGGTTGGAATGTCACCGTCGTCACGACGCCGCCGCATTATCCGGCCTGGCAGGTCTCCAAGGGCTACCGCAATAGCTACTCCCGGACAGAAGACAATGGCATTCGAGTCTTCCGCACACCGCTCATCCTCAGGGACCGGATGCAGGGCATCTGGCGGCTTCTCGCGCCGCTTTCCTTCGCAGTCACCTCGGCGCCCATCGCGGTCTGGCAGATCCTCCGCCGGCGGCCGCAGATCGTGTTCTGCATCGAGCCGACGCTACTCGCCGCTCCCGTGGCGATCGTCGCTGCCAGGCTGGTCGGCGCCAAGGTCATCCTGCATGTCCAGGATCTCGAAGTGGATGCAGCCTTTGCTGTCGGGCACCTGAGGGAGCGGCACTGGGTGAGGCGCCTCGCCGAGACATTCGAGAAGATGACGATGGCAGGCGTCGATCAACTCGTCACCATTTCCGAACATATGAGGACGAGACTGCTCGCGCGCGGCGTGGCACCCGCCAAGCTTTCGCTCGTTCGCAACTGGGTTGATCTTGAAGAGATTTATCCGCTCGAACGGACGAGTACCTACAGGAGCCAGTTGGGCTTCGATGCCGGTGACTTTGTTGTTCTCTATGCCGGGACGCTCGGCGCAAAGCAGGGATTGCATGGTCTGATTGACGCCGCCGCACGGCTTCGTGATGACGCTCACATCCACTTCGTCCTCGTGGGCGAGGGGCCGTTGCGGAACGAACTCGAGGCCCGAGCGGGAGAGCTGCCGAATGTTCGATTCATGCCGTTCCAGCCTCGGTCGCGGCTGAACGAACTCATGAACATGCCGGATCTCCATATCTTGCCGCAGGAGAAAGTCGTGGCGGACATGGGCCTACCTTCGAAGCTGAACGCGATGGTGGCGAGCGGCAGACCGATCTTGGTCACGGCGGACGCGGGAACCGAGCTCGCCGGCCTCCTGATGGGTTCCGCGTACATCGTGCCTCCTGATGATCCGGCGCAACTTGCTGAGGCGATTCTTGCGGCCTCCAGGAAACAGGCAGACTTTTCCGGATCGCAGGCAGGCTTGGCGCAGTCACTCTCAAAGATTACGGCCATGAAGGCACTCGCGGAGGTCTTCCGCGCATGAGCCTAACCGGCGAAATCTCCCGTGCCTCTGCCGCCAATGCCCTGGGCCTTGTTCTTGTTGCCGTGGGCCAGATCGTCAGCATACCGGTGATGGTCGGGGCATGGGGCGCGAGCGGCTACGGCACCTGGCTGATGTTGACGACCATCCCTGCCTATCTCGCTCTCACCGACCTGGGCTTCCTGGCCGCCAGTACCAGCGAGATGACAGCACGGGCAGCACGCGGCGAAAAGGATGGCGTCCGCCGGTTGTTCAACGCGCTATCCGCCCTCGTGGCTTCCGTTGCGGCTGCGATCAACCTCATTGGAGGTCTGGCGCTTTGGGCGATCACAGGTGCACCGTGGCTGGCGGATCATGTTGCTGTTCTGCACCTGCTGCTCCTTTACTCCGGGCTTGCCTTGATTTCCCGCGTCAGTCTCGCGGTCCTGCGCGCCAATGGAGCGTATGCCGTCGGCACCCTGACCTATGATATTCTGACCTTTGCCGAGCTGATGGTGACGCTGCTGGTGGTTCGGGCCGGCGGGGACTATGCGGAAGCCTGCCTGGTGATGATCGCCGGTCGGTTGGTCAACATCTTGGTGGTCCATGCCCTGTTGAAGCACCGCGTGCCGTGGTTGGCATTGAGCCTCAGGGCGGTTTCCTTGGCTGAACTTCGCAGGCTCGTGAAGCCGGCGCTCAGTGGGATGGCAGTTGCCGCCAGCCTGTCGATCATGCTGCAAACATCCGTGCTGATCATCGGCGCGTTGCTTTCGCCGGCTGCCGCTGCTGTCTTCGCCACGGTGCGCACGGTGAGCCGCATTCCGATCCAATGTATCGGCGTCGTCAGCCGGGCGACCATGCCGTCGCTTGCCTCCGCGACTGCCCTTGGTTCGCGTGAGCGGCGCCAACACCTGGTTCACCTCAACGGCTTTTTGGTTGCGTTGATCCTGTTACCCTCTGCTGCCGTTCTCGCCCTCTTTGGTAGTGACGTGATCGCCTGGTGGACCGCGGGCATCCAGCCAGGCAAGGGTTTCATGGTTGTGATGGCCCTGGGAATGGTTGCCCATGGCGGATGGAGCGTTGCCGCCAATCTTCTGATGGCGACGAACTCGCATAGTGGTTTTGCGGCACTTCTGGTTGCGCTCACACCCTTGAATGCTCTGCTGATCTTCCTGGGTGCGGCGGCGGCAGGCCTGTCGGGTGCCGGTGTAGCGCTCGCCGTGGCGGAGGCGGCGTGCCTCGTCGCTGCCCTCTACGCCTTTCACGCCACGCCACAAAAGAGGATGCCGTTTTCAACCATCGTTCCAGCGCCGGGGCGATAGATGCAGAACACGCACCGGCCCGTCATCGCTTTCGTCTGGGACAATTTTGGGCCGATGCATGTGGATCGATGCGAAGCCGTGGCGGCGACCGGCGCAAAAATGATCGGTGTCGAACTCTTTGGCACCAGCCCGACCTACGGCTGGGATGCGCCAGCCGCATTATTCAGGAAAATGACATTATACCCGGAGAAGCCAGCAAGCCGTTCCACCTGGGTGACGGCGTGGAGGATCTGGAGGACCTGTCGCCGGGAGCGCGCGACCCACGTCTTTCTCAGCCACTACGAGATGCCCGCAATTTTTCTCGCGGTGGTCCTCATGCGGCTGAGTGACATGAAGGTCTATACGATGGCCTGCTCCAAGTTCGACGACAGCCGACGCCATATCGGCCGTGAGCTTGGAAAGCGCCTGTTCATGCTGCCGTATAATGGTGCGATCGCCGCCGGCAAGCGATCGCAGGACTATCTCCGGTGGCTCGGTATCAAACGTGTCGAACCGGGCTACAACACCCTTTCGCTGGCAAGAGTGCGGGAGCAGGGAGCTAGCGATCCCGCACCGTCGGGCACGCCTTCTGCCGATCGGCATTTCACCGTCATCGCCAGATTGATCAAAAAGAAGAATCTTTTCGTCACGCTGGAGGCTTACGCGGCATACCGCCGGATGACCGCGCACCCAAAAAAGCTTTGCATCTGCGGATCGGGTCCGCTGGAGGCGGATCTCCGGGAGAAGGTCAATTCTATGGGTCTGCAAACGGAGGTCGTGTTCGACGGTTTCCTGCAGTCGCCCGACATCGCCAAGCGGCTTGGGTCCACGCTCGCCTTGCTCCTGCTCAGCACCGAGGAACAGTTCGGCAATGTCGTTATCGAAGCGCAGGCGATTGGCGTGCCGGTCATCGTGTCGGATCGCTGTGGCGCGCGCGATGAATTGGTCCGCAGCGGCTACAACGGCTTTGTTGTCGAGCCGGACAATCCTGAGGGTGCAGCTTTCTTCATGAAGCTTTTGGCGGAAGACGAAGCCCTCTGGTCCACCTTCGCTGAGCGCAGCTTGGCGGGCAGCGCGCGCGGAGACAGCGCAGCTTTCGCCGCGGCTGTAACTTCTTTGGTGGGGGCGGCATGAACGTGCTGAACATCATCGCGACGGTTGATCCGAAAAGCGGCGGCCCGATCGAGGGCCTGAGGCTCAGCGCTGAGAAGATGGGTGACTGGGGTCACCGCAGCGAAATCGTCAGCCTTGATGATCCCTCCGAGAGGTTCCTGGGAGAGGTCAGCCTGCCTGTCCACGCCTGCGGTGGCCACGGCCGCAGGGGATTTCCGTTTCAACTCACCGATCGGATCCGTCGAAACGCCCATCGCTTCGACGTGGCCGTGATCCACGGCCTCTGGAACTGGGCATCCTTGGGCGGGTGGCTGGCGCTGCGGCAGGCGGGCCTGCCATATGTGCAGATCGTCCACGGCATGATGGATCCCTGGTTTGGCCATGCCTATCCAGCCAAGCAACTGGCAAAGCAGGTGGTGTGGACGCTGGCGCAGGGGCGGGCGCTTCGGGATGCCCGCGCCGTCCTTTTCACCACCGAGGAGGAGCGCCGTCTGGCCAGTGGCACCTTCAGCGGTTATCGCTACTGCGAAGAAGTCGTGCGGTACGGCATCGCCGAGCCGCCTCCATCGTCGGAGGCACAACTATGCGCATTCCAAGCCGCCGTGCCTCGTTTGAACAGCCGTCCTTACCTGCTTTTCCTGTCCCGCATTCACGAGAAGAA
Organism: Neorhizobium turbinariae; assembly: GCF_023223505.1. NCBI lineage: Bacteria > Pseudomonadati > Pseudomonadota > Alphaproteobacteria > Hyphomicrobiales > Rhizobiaceae > Neorhizobium > Neorhizobium turbinariae. Next base: position 27,378 of record NZ_JALPRY010000018.1, on the reverse strand, counting down.
GGGCTGCGACCTCCTGATCGAGGCTTTCGCGCGGATCGCCGGCCATGCGCCGGACCTTCAGGTTGTTCTGGCGGGACCGGACCAGTCCGGTCTCCGGCCACGCCTGCAGGCGCAGGCGGATCGCCTGGGCGTCGGCTCCCGCCTGCATTGGACTGGCATGTTGCAAGGGGATGCGAAGTGGGGCGCGTTCCGTGGCGCGGATGCTTTCATCCTGCCCTCCCACCAGGAGAATTTCGGCATCGCGGTTGCCGAGGCACTGGTCTGCGCCGTGCCGGTGCTGATCACTGACAAGGTGAACATCTGGCCACAGGTGAAGGCAAGTGGCGGCGGGCTGGTCGAGGTTGATACCGTCGACGGTGTCTCGCGCCTGCTCGAACAGTGGCTTCAGCTTCAAGGGGACCGGAAGCAGGGGATGCGGGTGGCTGCGCGGCGTTGTTACGAAAAGCATTTCCAGATCGATGCTGCGGCACAGAGCCTCCTGGACGTTCTCCATCGAGCAGTGGGAAGGGGCTGATCCAATGCAGGCATCTTGCTCTACCAAAACACTGTTTGACGGAGGGCCGACATACCCTCTGCGACATCGACTGCTGCGGTTGTGCTGGAACATCGTCTGGCTTCTCGCCTGTGCCTGGACGCCGAGGCAGTTTGGCGGCTGGCGCCGTCTGGTTCTCAGGGCGTTCGGCGCACGAATGGAGAAGGGCGCCAATGTTCATGGAAGCGCCAGGATCTGGCTCCCGTCCAACCTGGTGATGATGGAGCGGTCCATCATCGGCGGCCGTGCCGAGATCTACAACACCGCACAGGTGACGCTGATGCGTCAGGCACTTGTCTCCCAAGGCGCCCATCTCTGCGCTGGCACGCATGACTATACACATCCCGATTTCCCGCTGGTCACGAAGCCGATCACGATCGGCCGCAATGCCTGGATCTGTTCTAAGGCGATCGTAGGTCCCGGCGTCACGGTGGGAGACAACAGCGTGCTAGGCGCCGGTGCCGTCGCATTCGGTGACCTGCTAGAGAATGGTGTTTACGCGGGTAACCCGGCGGTCCGGATCAAGGATCGCTGGCCGAACGCGGGCCTGGGACATGGCGGAGGCCGCCCGCGCGCCGCGGCGCACAGTGCCGATGGTTGAGATCGCTTGAAGCAAGGAGCGCAGCCTGCAGCTTCCCACCCGGTCGCTGCAGGCTGATTTTCTAAAGTCCGCTGGCGAGTTCGCGCACCGCAAGCGCGCGGTAGCCCGCCTGCGTGAGGTGGATTGCGCCGCCGGCGTCGTACCATCCTGAAGCGATTGCCTCGGCCGCGCTCATCATCCCGGCGAAATCCACGACCGATGTCCGCGCCCGGGCCGCGGCCCATGCCTTGGCCGCGTCGCGGTAGGACACAAGCTCGGCGTCATCGGGATCGCTTAGCCGGTGCGTCGGCGTGATCAGCCAATGCAGTTCAGAAAGCGCCCAGCCGTTCATCGAAAAGATCGATTCGATGCGAAGCACGATTGCCGCGAGATTGTCCACATAAGCCTGCGCACTATCCGGATCAGACGAGGGCGCCGGGCCAAGTGACGGCATGGCCGTTTCATTGCGATCGTTCGCGCCGGAATTGATGCGGATGACGATCACCGGATCCTGGCCGACCGCCGTGTGGAAGGACCGCAGCAGCGCAAAATAGTTGGTGAGCGACGCATCGCTCTGGGCAATGAGCCAGGCGGCTATGTCATACAGCGACTGGCCGCCGACGCCATAGAGCGTGTTATGGCTCCAGCCGGCGGTACGGTCCGGTCGTTCGATTCGCTGCCACAACAGCAGAAAGTTCGGCTCCATCGTATCGATACCGGATGCAGGCCGGGACCACTGGGCGCGAACGGGGTAGTTGCGCAGCGAATCTGCCGGAAGATCGAGTGTCGTGCGGGTCGAACCGAAAGCCCCGGTTTGGGCTGAAACACTTGTTCCCTCGATGAGCCCACTGAACGGGCTGTTGTCGCGCCGCCAGGATGGCTTGAAGCTTCCGCCGCCCGAAACAAAGGTGCCGAACCCACAATGCGCGCGCAGCATCCCGGTCACACCGATCGGGTGGCCGGCATCGAGCACCAGCCCGTTGCCCGCAGTGCTCACATTCGCGCCGGTATAATATTGGTACGGGCCCATGTTGCCGGTGCTCGGCAGCGCGAAAGGGGCAAGGTCGGTGGGAATGCCGGTCGTTGCTCCAAAGACGCCGCTCCAAAGACGCCGCTCGGAAACAACCCATCGGCCTCAAGGTAACCGTCGTTGTCGCTGCCGACGATGCCGAGATGAGTAGCGTATTGTGGAAACCGCTGCGCCATGGCGTAGGCGATTCCGTCGTCCCAGCCGGAACCGCCCGAACGGATGTTGCTGTCGCCGAGGCTGACGATATCGACGCGCCGGGTCGCGGCCAGTGCCAGTGCGGCAAAGGCCCCGGTTGCAGAGGCCCCCGTTCGGCGGCAGGGCAGGCCCGTTGTTGAAAGACTGAGATCCAGCATGAGCGTTCCTTTGGATGTGCGGGCAGGCATGCCCGGATGGAGCCGAGTGTAAGGAGCCGTGGATGGGCGTGGAAAAAAACGGGAGGCGCGTGCCGTCAGGCAGCGTGAATCACCGAGGCAGGTGGCGTTACGTTGCTGATTCTGTTGAGGAGGGTGCGATCAGGTGACGCGCGGGATACCGAGACAGCAAAAAAATACGTCCACGCGCAAAGCACACGATGCTGCGCGTTTGGACGGGCGAAGAATATTCAAGAAGAGGAGGAAAAATGGTGGGCGATGAGAGACTCGAACTCCCGACATCTTCGGTGTAAACGAAGCGCTCTACCAACTGAGCTAATCGCCCGTCCGCTGTGCTGAGGCTTGGTGAAGCCCGCCGCGTCGGTGGCCGTGATCTATTCGGATCGCAGAAAAACCGCAAGAGCCTAGATGATGTTTTTTTGAAATTTTTGCACATGCCCCACCGGATTGTGCCTGTGCATGGGGAAAGCGCATCGGCCTCATTCTTTTGTCGGGAAACCTGCTTGACACCTGCAGCCGAACCTCTTAGAGACCCGCTCACCCGACCGGTCGAGGCCGACGGGCGAGGGGCTTGCCTCTCGAGAAGGATGCGGGTGTAGCTCAGTCGGTTAGAGTGCCGGCCTGTCACGCCGGAGGTCGCGGGGTCGCGCGCCGTCACTCGCGCCAGTCTCTTCCTCGAAACTCTCCCTTCCGGGCTTCCGAGCCTGGGCGGGCCGCCCCTCTGGGCACTCTGCGCGGGTGTAGCTCAGTCGGTTAGAGTGCCGGCCGGTCACGCCGGAGGTCGCGGGTTCGAGCCCCGTCACTCGCGCCATTCTCTTCCTCGAAACTCTCCCTTCCGGGCTTCCGAGCCTGGGCGGGCCGCCCCTCTGGGCACTATGCGCGGGTGTAGCTCAGTCGGTTAGAGTGCCGGCCTGTCACGCCGGAGGTCGCGGGTTCGAGCCCCGTCACTCGCGCCATTCTCTTCCTCGAAACTCTCCCGTCCGGGCTTCCGAGCCTGGGCGGGCCGCCCCTCTGGGCACTCTGCGCGGGTGTAGCTCAGTCGGTTAGAGTACCGGCCTGTCACGCCGGAGGTCGCGGGTTCGAGCCCCGTCACTCGCGCCATTCTTTTCACAGATCCGGTATCTTCCTTTTCGAGTGGCTTCACGATCCCGTGCGGCCGCTTTCTGCTGTTTGCCTCCCGGTTGCTGCCTTGGTCTCTTCTTTATAGGACCCGGTTCCTGCTGCGCCCTCTCGCGGTGGGTCTTTCGCCGTGAAGTCTGTGGACGTCTTCTTTTGCCCTCCCGCTTGTGCTGAAATGGCACAAGATCTGTTGTTCAAAGTGCTTGCGCGGTGGCGTCGCCTGCGCTAGTCACGGCGTAATTATTGCAATGCACGTTTGCTTGCCCGCGCATTGCGTCTCCAAAGTGTCGCCCGACGCTTCTTGGCAGGCTGGGATTGAATGCCATGAGTGAACTTCTCACTTCCTACGTCCCGATCGCGATCTTCATCGGAATCTCCTTGGTGATCGGAATCGCGCTTCTGGTGGCGCCCTTTGCAGTTGCCTACAAGGCTCCCGATCCGGAGAAGCTGTCGGCCTACGAATGCGGATTCAATGCGTTCGATGATGCGCGCATCAAGTTCGACATCCGGTTCTACCTGGTTTCGATCCTCTTTATCATCTTCGACCTCGAAGTGGCCTTCCTGTTCCCGTGGGCGGTCTCGTTTGGGGAGCTTGGCTGGTTCGGCTTCTGGTCCATGATGGTCTTCCTGGGCGTGTTGACGGTCGGCTTCATCTATGAATGGAAGAAAGGAGCGCTGGAATGGGAGTAGTCGATAGCGGCAGCACCCTCGTTGCGCCACAGCCCAAGGGGATTATCGATCCCAATACCGGCAAGCCCATCGGCAGCGATGATGCTTACTTCGGTGAAATCAACAACGAGCTGGCCGATCGCGGCTTCCTCGTCACCACGGCCGACTCGCTGATCACCTGGGCCCGTACCGGGTCCCTGATGTGGATGCAGTTCGGCCTTGCTTGCTGCGCCGTCGAAGGCCTCATGCAGGTTTCCGGCCCGCGTTACGACATGGAACGCTTCGGTGTTGCGCCGCGCGCCTCGCCGCGCCAGTCCGACGTGATGATCGTTGCCGGCACGCTGACCAACAAGATGGCGCCTGCGCTCCGCAAGGTCTATGACCAGATGCCGGAGCCGCGTTATGTCATCTCGATGGGCTCCTGCGCCAACGGCGGTGGTTATTACCACTATTCCTACTCGGTGGTGCGCGGCTGCGACCGCATCCTGCCTGTAGACATCTATGTTCCGGGCTGTCCTCCCACGGCAGAAGCGCTGCTTTACGGCGTGCTCCTGCTGCAGAAGAAGATCCGGCGCACCGGCACGATCGAACGCTAAGGCTCGAGGACCGTACACATGACTGAAGCCCTGGCCGAGCTTTCGACCTATGTGCGCGAAGCACGCTCTTCTCTCGTGGAAGATGCCGTGATCGCCAATGGCGAGCTCACGCTGATTGCGACGACCGAAAGCATCCTGCCGCTGCTCACCTTCCTTCGCGATGATGTGCAGTGCGAATTCGTGAGCTTCATCGATATCTGCGGCGTCGATTACCCGGCGCGCGAAAAGCGGTTCGATGTCGTCTACCACCTGCTGTCGCCACGCCAGAACCTGCGCGTGCGCGTCAAGCTCATGGTGGGCGAGGACGAACTCGTGCCGTCCGCAACCTCCGTTTACATGGGCGCGGAATGGTTCGAGCGCGAAACCTGGGACATGTACGGCATTCCGTTCGCCGGCCACGGCGACATGCGCCGAATCCTGACTGACTACGGTTTCGAAGGGCATCCGCTCCGCAAGGACTTCCCCACGACCGGTTATTTTGAAGTTCGTTACGACGATAGCGCCAAGCGGGTAATCTACGAGCCCGTCGAACTGCGCCAGGAGTTCCGGAGCTTCGATTTCTTGTCGCCCTGGGAAGGCACGGACTATGTCCTGCCCGGTGACGAAAAGGCGAAGTCGTAAGAGCTGGCGCCTGCGCCGGCATCAATATTTCCCGCCTCGTACGGTGTTTCCGTCGGGCATGGAGCAAGCGGTATGACTGAACACAACGTTCGCAACTTTACGATCAACTTCGGTCCGGAGCATCCTTCCGCGCACGGCGTTCTGCGACTTGTTCTGGAACTGGATGGTGAGATCGTCGAACGCGTCGATCCGCATATCGGGCTCCTGCATCGCGGCACCGAAAAGCTGATGGAGTCGAAGACCTATCTGCAGGCGCTTCCTTACCTGGACCGGCTTGATTACGTCGCGCCGATGAACCAGGAGCACGCCTACTGTCTGGCGATCGAAAAGCTGCTCAAGCTCGAGGTTCCGATCCGTGGCCAGCTGATTCGTGTCCTTTATTCGGAAATCGGCCGTCTTCTCAGCCACATCATGAACGTCACCACCCAGGCCATGGACATCGGCGCCATGACGCCGCCGGTCTGGGGCTTCGAAGAGCGCGAGAAGCTGATGAGCTTCTACGAGCGCGCTTCGGGTGCACGCATGCACGCTGCCTATTTCCGTCCGGGTGGCGTCCACCAGGATCTCCCGCCGGAACTCGTCGAGGACATCGGCAACTGGTGCGATCCGTTCTTGAAGGTGCTGGACGACATCGAGGCGCTCCTGACCGACAACCGCATCTTCAAGCAGCGTAACGTCGATATCGGCGTGATCTCGCTTGCCGATGCGTGGAGCTGGGGCTTCTCCGGCGTGCTCGTGCGCGGCTCCGGCGCTGCCTGGGACCTGCGTCGTGCGCAGCCCTACGAATGCTACAGCGAAATGGATTTCGACATTCCGGTCGGCAAGAACGGCGACTGCTATGACCGCTACCTGATCCGCATGTTGGAAATGCGCGAGTCGGTGAAGATCATGAAGCAGTGCGTCAACCGGCTGCTTGGCAGCGAGCGCACTGGTCCGGTCTCCTCGGTCGACGGCAAGGTCGTGCCGCCGAAGCGTGGCGAGATGAAGCGCTCGATGGAAGCGCTGATCCACCACTTCAAGCTCTACACGGAAGGCTTCCACGTGCCGGCCGGCGAAGTTTATGCGGCTGTCGAGGCGCCGAAGGGCGAATTCGGCGTCTACCTCGTCGCTGATGGCACCAACAAGCCGTACCGCGTCAAGCTGCGCGCTCCGGGCTTCGCCCACCTTCAGGCGATGGACTACATGTGCAAGAAGCACCAGCTCGCCGACGTAACGGCGGTTCTGGGCTCGCTCGACATCGTGTTCGGTGAGGTGGATCGCTGATGATCCGCACCATCGCCCTGATCTCCGCTCTGCTCGTAGGTTCGACCGCTGCGCTTGCGCAGGACGGCGAACTTGCGCCGCCGGTCGGCAGCTCAACGGCGAGTGCGGGCTCCAAGTCCATGGGTGATCTCGTTTCGCAGGGTTACGAGATCAAGGCCTCGGTTCAGAGCGGAACCAAGGTCATTGTGTTCATGCAGAAAGACAAGTCTGCCTACGCTTGCGAATTCGTGACGGTCACGAGATCGCGGTGTGGATACGTAAACTGATAAGGCGTGGAAAAGAATGTCCGTTCGTCGATTAGCCGAAGACCAGGTGCAGCCGGCAGCATTCGCGTTCAATGACGAGAATGCCGTCTGGGCCGAGGCAACGATCAGGAAATACCCGGCAGGGCGGCAGCAGTCTGCCGTCATCCCGCTGTTGATGCGGGCGCAGGAGCAGGACGGCTGGGTCACCAAGGCTTGCATCGAATATGTTGCAAACCGCCTGGAGATGCCGTTCATCCGCGTCCTCGAAGTCGCGACATTCTACACGCAGTTCCAGCTGAAGCCGGTCGGCAAGCGCGCCCATATCCAGGTCTGCGGCACGACGCCTTGCATGCTGCGCGGTGCAGAAGACCTGATGAAGGTCTGCCAGCGCAAGATCCACCACGATCCGCTCGAGCTCAACGCCGACGGGACCCTGTCGTGGGAAGAGGTGGAATGTCAGGGCGCGTGCGTCAACGCGCCGATGGTCATCATCTTCAAGGATGCCTATGAAGATCTGACGCCGGAGCGTCTTGAAGAAATCATCGACGCCTTTGAAGCTGGCCGCGGTGACGAGATCAAGCCCGGCCCGCAGATCAACCGCTATTTCTCCGCACCGGAAGGTGGCCCGCAGACGCTTCTGGAAGACGTAAAGCCGGTTCGCACGAACCTTGAGCCGCAGCCGACGGCGGAAGAGGGCGCAACCATGCCGCCCGCCGAAGCCGGCCGTCCGAAGGACACCGCAACGGAAGTCAATCCGGCCGTCAAGACGCCGGTTACTGACAAGGAAGGTGCCGAGGCTCAGGCGAAGGCCGCCGAACAGCAGCCGCTGTCCGCCACCGCCAAGAGCGAGCCGGATCCGAAGAGCGCCGGCAGCGCCGCCGAGGGAGCGCCGCCGGAGCCCGGCGCCGTTTCCGGCGACCTGAAGCCGAAGCGCTCGCGCAAGAAGACGGAGAAAGACACGTGAAGGTTGCTCCGAATATTGCCGCAACGCTCGCAGGCGCCGCCAATCCGGTTTATATGGACGGGCGCCTCGACCTAATCGCAGAATCGGCGGAATAAGCCATGCTTAAAGACCAGGATCGCATCTTCACCAATATCTACGGCCTCAAGGACAAGTCCTTGAAGGGCGCGATGAGCCGTGGCCACTGGGATGGCACCAAGCAGATTCTCGAAAAGGGCCGGGACTGGATCATCAACGAGATGAAGGCATCCGGCCTTCGCGGTCGCGGCGGCGCAGGCTTCCCGACCGGTCTCAAGTGGTCCTTCATGCCGAAGGAATCGGACGGCCGTCCGCACTACCTCGTCGTCAACGCCGACGAATCCGAACCCGGTACCTGCAAGGACCGCGATATCATGCGCCACGATCCGCATACGCTGATCGAAGGCTGCGTCATCGCCGGTTTCGCCATGGGTGCCCACACCGCCTACATTTATGTGCGCGGCGAATACATGCGCGAGCGCGAAGCGCTGCAGGCCGCCATCGATGAATGTTATGGCGCAGGTCTGCTCGGCCCGAACAACAAGAACGGCTGGGATTTCGACATCTACGTCCACCATGGCGCCGGCGCTTATATCTGCGGTGAAGAAACCGCGCTGCTCGAAAGCCTGGAAGGCAAGAAGGGCCAGCCGCGCCTGAAGCCGCCGTTCCCGGCCAACATGGGCCTCTATGGCTGCCCGACCACGGTCAACAACGTTGAATCCATCGCCGTTGCCCCGACCATCCTGCGCCGCGGCGCCGGCTGGTTCTCGTCGATCGGCCGCCCGAACAATGTCGGCACCAAGCTGTTCATGATCTCCGGCCACGTCAACAAGCCGTGCACCGTCGAAGAAGCCATGGGCATTCCGTTCCGCGAACTGATCGACAAGCATGCCGGCGGCATCCGAGGCGGCTGGGACAACCTGCTCGCCGTCATCCCCGGCGGCGCTTCCTGTCCGGTCATCCGTGGTGAGGACATGGGCGACGCGATCATGGACTTCGACGGCATGCGCGACAAGAAGTCGTCCTTCGGTACGGCCGCCGTCATCGTCATGGACAAGTCGACCGACATCATCAAGGCGATCGCCCGCCTGTCGCAGTTCTTCAAGCATGAAAGCTGCGGCCAGTGCACGCCGTGCCGCGAAGGCACCGGCTGGATGTGGCGCGTCATGGAGCGCATGGTGAAGGGCAATGCCCAGAAACGCGAAATCGACATGCTGTTCCAGGTCACCAAGCAGATCGAAGGCCACACCATCTGCGCCCTTGGCGACGCGGCTGCTTGGCCGGTACAGGGCCTGATCCGGAACTTCCGTGACGAGATCGAAGCACGCATCGACCAGTACACCCACAACGCCACGGCGCAGGGCGCCGTCATGGAAGCTGCGGAGTAAGCACCGTGATCACCAGCGGCAACGAACGGAATCGGGAGGCGACGGATCGTTCGGCGCCTGATTCCGCGCGCCTGCCGTTTGCCGATGCGGCGCATTTTTCCGAAGCGCTGGCGAACAACCCGTTCCTGGCACAGCCCGCTGCTGCCATGGCCGCGGCCACTGCGATCGGTTTCGGCATTGCGAGCCAGATGGCGAACGCCTTCTTCGGCGTGATGCAGACGGCGCTTGAGGCGACCAACCGGCAGGCGCCGGTGACGCCCGAGGTTCGCCCGTCGACACGTAGGGAAACCGTCGCGCCGACCACGCCCGAGGTGACGGCCACGGTCGTGAAGGCAAAGGCGCCGGTCCGGAAGAAGGCTGAAAAGCCTGCAGTTGTTGCGGTGAAGCTGAAGAGCGAAGCGGCGCAGAAGGCCAAGACTGCCAGGCGCGGCGTGGGAAGCGACCTGAAGCGCATCTCCGGCATCGGCCCGAAGCTTGAAACGGTGCTGAAGGGCAAGGGCGTCGCAAACATTGCCCAGATCGCGGCATGGACGGATGAAGATGTTGCCCGGTTCGAGCAGGAACTGGGACTTGAAGGGCGGATTGGCCGGGACGATTGGGTCGGCCAGGCAAAGGCTCTGGTGAAGTAAGAGATTGTCTCCCTTGGCTGATCCAGCCCAAGGGGAGGAACTAAGGACGTAAGTGAGACGATGGTTAAGCTGAAGGTAGACGGCAAAGAGATCGAGGTTCCGGATCATTTCACGCTGCTCCAGGCATGCGAGGAAGCCGGCGCCGAGGTTCCGCGCTTTTGTTTTCACGAGCGTCTGTCGGTGGCAGGCAACTGCCGCATGTGCCTCATTGAAGTGAAGGGTGGCCCGCCGAAGCCGGCGGCCTCCTGCGCCATGGGCGTGCGCGATATCCGCGGCGGTCCGAACGGCGAACTTCCGGAAGTCTTCACCAACACGCCGATGGTCAAGAAGGCCCGCGAAGGCGTGATGGAATTCCTGCTCATCAACCACCCGCTGGATTGCCCGATCTGCGACCAGGGTGGTGAATGCGACCTGCAGGACCAGGCGATGGCCTTTGGCATCGATTCCTCGCGCTACACCGAAAACAAGCGCGCCGTCGAAGACAAGTACATCGGCCCGCTCGTCAAGACCGTGATGAACCGTTGCATCCACTGCACGCGTTGCGTCCGTTTCACGACGGAAGTGGGCGGTATTTCCGAGCTTGGCCTCATTGGCCGCGGCGAAGATGCCGAAATCACCACCTATCTCGAACACGCCATGACGTCGGAACTGCAGGGCAACGTCATCGACCTTTGCCCGGTCGGTGCGCTGACCTCGCGTCCCTTCGCCTTCACCGCCCGCCCTTGGGAACTCGGCAAGACCGAATCGATCGACGTCATGGATGCGCTCGGCTCGGCCATCCGCGTCGATACCCGTGGCCGCGAAGTGATGCGCATCATGCCGCGCGTCAACGAGCAGGTGAATGAGGAGTGGATCTCCGACAAGACCCGCTTCATCTGGGACGGCCTGAAGACCCAGCGCCTCGACCGTCCTTACGTCCGCAAGGACGGCCGCCTGCAGGCTGCCACCTGGCGTGAAGCCTTTGGCGCCATCCAGGCTGCGGTCGCTGGCACGACCCCGGACAAGATCGGCGCGATCGTCGGTGATCTTGCCGCTGTTGAAGAAATGTACGCGCTCAGGGAGCTCATCCGTTCGCTCGGATCCGAGAACCTCGACTGTCGCCAGGACGGGACGGCGCTTGATCCGTCGCTCGGCCGCGCAAGCTACATCTTCAACCCGACCATCGAAGGTATCGAGCAGGCCGGCGCGCTGCTGCTGATCGGCGCCAACCCGCGCCTTGAAGCAGCCGTCCTCAACGCCCGTATCCGCAAGCGCTGGCGCCGTGGCAACTTCCCGATCGGCGTGATCGGCGAAGCAAGCGAACTGCGTTATGCCTATGATTATCTCGGCGCAGGTCCGGACACACTGTCCGAGCTTTCCTCTGGAGCCAACAGCTTCGTCGACAAGCTGCGCGGTGCACAGAACCCGATGATCATCGTAGGGCAGGGGGCTCTGGCCCGTCCGGATGGCGCAGCGATCCTTGCTGCCGCTGCCCAGCTCGCCGGTTCTGTTGGCGCATTGACGGAAGAGTGGAATGGCTTCGGCGTGCTCCACACCGCCGCTGCCCGTGTCGGCGGCCTCGATCTCGGCTTCGTGCCGGGTGCGAACGGCGCGGATGCCGCCACCCAGCTCGCCACCATGGACGTCCTCTTCCTGCTTGGCGCCGATGAACTCGACTTCACCCGCAAGGGCGCGAAGTTCACCGTCTATATCGGCAGCCACGGCGATGCCGGTGCACACCACGCAGACGTGATCCTGCCGGGCGCTGCCTATACCGAAAAGTCCGGTACCTGGGTCAACACCGAAGGCCGCGTCCAGATGGGCAACCGCGCTGGTTTTGCTCCGGGCGAGGCACGTGAAGACTGGGCCATCCTTCGCGCCCTGTCGGACGTTCTCGGCAAGAAGCTGCCGTTTGATTCGCTGCAGGCTCTGCGTGCGGCGCTCTACGCAGCGCACCCGCATTTCGCCGATATTGACGAGATTGCCGCTGGCTCCGTGAATGAAATTGCCGCACTTGGCCAAAAAGCCGGTGAGATGACGAAGTCCGGGTTTGCGTCGCCGATCAAAGACTTCTATTTGACGAACCCAATCGCGCGCGCTTCTGCCGTCATGGCGGAATGCTCCGCGTTGGCCCGCAACAATTTCCAGGCTGCGGCGGAGTAATTTGAACATGGACTCATTCTTCTCGAGCTACGTCTGGCCGGCGTTGATCATGATTGGGCAGTCGCTGCTGCTGCTGGTCTGCTTGCTCGTCTTTATCGCCTTCATCCTGCTCGCCGACCGCAAGGTCTGGGCAAACGTGCAGTTGCGCCGCGGTCCAAACGTCGTCGGTCCGTTCGGCTTGTTCCAATCGTTCGCCGACCTTTTGAAGTTCATCCTGAAGGAGCCCGTCATTCCGGCTGGCGCCGACAAGATCGTCTTCCTCCTGGCGCCGCTCGTTTCCGTGACGCTGGCTCTCGCCACCTGGGCGGTCATCCCGCTCAACGACGGCTGGGCGGTTGCCAACATCAATGTCGGCATCCTCTACGTCTTCGCGATCTCGTCGCTGGAAGTCTACGGCATCATCATGGGTGGCTGGGCTTCCAACTCCAAGTACCCGTTCCTCGGGGCGCTGCGTTCGGCGGCACAGATGGTGTCCTACGAAGTCTCGATCGGCTTCGTCATTGTCACCGTTCTACTTTGCGTCGGCTCGCTGAACCTCACCGACATCGTCTACGCCCAGAAGACGGGCCTCGGCACGATGATGGGTCTGCCGAACACCTTCCTTGACTGGCACTGGCTGCCGCTATTCCCGATGTTCGTGATCTTCTTCATCTCGGGCCTGGCAGAAACCAACCGTCCGCCCTTCGACCTTCCGGAAGCAGAATCGGAACTGGTTGCCGGTTACATGGTCGAGTATTCGTCCGCTCCGTACATGATGCTGATGCTCGGCGAATACGCCGCCATCATGCTCATCTGCTCGCTGACGACGATCCTCTTCCTTGGAGGCTGGCTGCCGCCGTTCGACTTCTGGCTGATCAACTGGGTCCCGGGCATCATCTGGTTCCTGCTGAAGGTCATCATGGTGTTCTTCGGTATCGCCATGGCGAAGGCGATCGTGCCGCGCTACCGCTACGACCAGCTCATGCGCCTCGGCTGGAAGGTCTTCCTTCCGCTGTCGCTGATCATGCTGATCATTGTTGCATTTGTTTTGAAGCTGACGGGGTGGGCCGGCTGATGGTGCCTTCCTTCACGCTCGGCTTTATCGGAGAATAACGATGGCTAGTTTGGCCCAAGCCGCCAATTCGCTTTTCCTGAAGGAATTCGTCAGCGCTTTCGCTCTGGCGTTCAAGTACCTGTTCTTCCGGCAGAAAGCGACGATCAACTACCCGTTCGAGAAGATGCATTACTCGCCGCGTTTCCGCGGTGAGCATGCGCTGCGCCGTTACCCCAACGGGGAAGAACGCTGCATCGCCTGCAAGCTGTGCGAAGCGATCTGTCCGGCCCAGGCCATCACCATCGAAGCCGGCCCGCGCCGCAACGATGGCACGCGCCGCACGGTCCGTTACGACATCGACATGGTGAAGTGCATCTATTGCGGCTTCTGCCAGGAGGCTTGCCCGGTCGACGCGATCGTCGAAGGGCCGAACTTCGAGTTCTCGACGGAAACCCGCGAAGAGCTTTACTTCGACAAGGCACGGCTTTTGGAGAACGGCGATCGTTGGGAGCGCGAGATTGCGCGCAACCTCGCGCTGGACGCGCCCTACCGCTGAGGCGGGACGCTTTTTCCGGTGAGGCTGCTTCGCAGTGCTTCACCGGCATGATCTGGATGAAATGCCCGGTGAGCATCGGTCCACCGGGTTTCGAAGGGTAGGGCTCTTGTGCCTTTGCCCGGCTGATGACGGAAAAGGCACCACGATGGGTCTGCAGGCTATCTTCTTTTATCTCTTTGCGTTCGTCGCGGTGGCGTCGGCGTTCATGGTCATCTCGGCCAAGAACCCGGTCCACTCGGTGCTGTTCCTTATTCTGGTGTTCTTCAACTCCGCCGGTCTGTTTCTGCTGACGGGGGCTGAGTTCCTGGCGATGATCCTGCTGGTGGTCTACATCGGAGCCGTTGCGGTTCTCTTCCTCTTCGTCGTGATGATGCTGGAAATCGACTTCGCCGAGTTCCGCTCCGGCGTGCTGCAATATGCACCGATCGGCATCCTGGTCGGCATCATCGTGGCGGCCGAACTGATCGTCGTCATCGGCGGCAGCGTCATCACGCCGGAAGCGACCAAGGCGATCACCATGCCGATCCCGAACCCGGCGGTACGCTCCAACACGGCGGCGCTCGGCGACGTGCTCTACACGAACTACGTCTACTTCTTCGAAATCGCTGGTCTCGTCCTTCTGGTCGCAATGATCGGAGCTATCGTGCTGACCCTGCGTCACCGCCAGGACGTCAAGCGCCAGAATATTGCCTCTCAGGTTGCGCGCACGCCCAAGACCGCTGTCGAAGTGGTCAAGGTCAAGCCGGGCCAGGGCATCTGAGGCGGATAAAGGAACAGGAAAATGGAAATCGGTCTTTCCCATTATCTCACGGTCGGCGCCATCTTCTTTACGCTTGGCGTGTTCGGCATCTTCCTTAACCGCAGGAACGTCATCATCATCCTGATGTCGATCGAGCTCATTCTGCTCTCGGTCAACCTGAACATGGTGGCCTTCTCCTCCTTCCTGAACGACATCGTCGGCCAGGTATTCGCATTGTTCATTCTGACCGTCGCCGCTGCGGAAGCCGCCATCGGTCTTGCAATTCTTGTCGTCTTCTACCGTAACCGCGGCTCGATCGCGGTCGAAGACGTCAATATGATGAAGGGCTGATCGGGTCATGATCTACAAGGCAATTGTCTTCCTTCCCCTGATCGGCTTCCTGATTGCCGGCCTCTTCGGTCGCTCGATCGGTGCCAAGGCATCCGAATACGTCACCAGCGGCCTGATGATCGTCGCCGCTGTCCTGTCCTGGATCGTCTTCTTCAACGTCGCACTCGCTCACGGCGATGCCGGCGAGGTGATCAAGGTTCCGGTGATGCGCTGGATCCAGTCCGGCGGCATCGATGTCGAATGGGCCTTCCGCGTCGATACCCTGACTGCGATCATGTTCGTGGTGGTCAACACCGTGTCGACCCTCGTGCATGTTTATTCCATCGGCTACATGCACCACGACCCGCATCGTCCGCGCTTCTTCGCCTACCTGTCGCTCTTCACCTTCGCGATGTTGATGCTCATCACGTCGGACAACCTGGCGCAGATGTTCTTCGGCTGGGAAGGCGTGGGTCTGGCCTCGTACCTGCTGATCGGTTTCTGGTTCAAGCGGCCGTCGGCTTCGGCTGCCGCCATGAAGGCCTTCATCGTCAACCGCGTCGGTGACTTCGGCTTCATCCTCGGCATCTCCGGCATCTTCGTGCTGTTCGGCTCGATCAGCTTCGAGACCATCTTCGCCGCTGCCGCGACCTACCTGCCGGCAGAAGGTGCTCCGGAAGCCTCGCAGGCGATCGCCAACATCTTCGGCATGACCGTCACCAAGAGCGGCGCGCTGACGGTTGTCTGCCTGCTGCTCTTCATGGGCGCCATGGGTAAGTCGGCACAGTTCCTGCTGCACACCTGGCTGCCGGACGCCATGGAAGGCCCGACCCCTGTGTCTGCTCTCATCCACGCCGCAACCATGGTGACCGCCGGCGTCTTCCTCGTCGCCCGCATGTCGCCGCTCTTTGAACTGTCGCCGGATGCGCTCCTGTTCGTCACCATCATCGGTGCGATCACCGCCTTCTTCGCGGCAACTGTCGGCCTCGTGCAGAACGACATCAAGCGCGTCATCGCTTACTCGACCTGCTCGCAGCTGGGCTACATGTTCGTAGCGCTGGGCGTCGGTGCCTACGGTGCGGCGATCTTCCACCTCTTCACGCACGCCTTCTTCAAGGCCCTGCTGTTCCTTTGCGCCGGCTCGGTCATCCATGCCGTCGATGGTGAGCAGGACATGCGCTACATGGGCGGCCTGCGCCCCCACATCAAGACGACCTTCGTGATGATGCTGATCGGCACGCTCGCCATTACCGGCGTCGGCATTCCGTTCACTTCGCTCGGCTTTGCCGGCTTCTTCTCGAAGGACTTCATCATCGAAGCAACCTACGCGTCGCATTCGCCGGCTGCCGGCTTTGCCTTCACGCTTCTGGTTGTCGCGGCAATGTTCACGAGCTTCTACTCGTGGCGCCTGATGTTCCTCACCTTCTTCGGCAAGCCGCGCGCCTCGGCCGACGTCATGCACCACGTGCATGAATCGCCGCAGGTCATGCTGATCCCGCTCTACATCCTGGGTGTTGGCGCGATCGCTGCAGGCTTCATCTTCAAGGAACTGTTCTACGGCCACGAATACGACGTGTTCTGGAAGGGTGCGCTGTTCACCGCTGAAAGCAACGAGCTTCTGCACGAGTTCCACCACGTGCCGGCATGGGTCGCCTTGAGCCCCTTCGTCGCCATGCTGATCGGCCTCGTGACCGCTTGGTACTTCTACATCAAGTCTCCGTCGACGCCGCGCCGCCTGGCTGAATCGCAGCGGATCCTCTACGAGTTCCTGCTCAACAAGTGGTACTTCGACGAGATCTACGATTTCCTGTTCGTCCGCCCTGCCAAGGCCCTGGGTCGGTTCCTCTGGAAGAAGGGTGACGTTGCCGTCATCGACAATTACGGCCCCAACGGCGTTGCCGGCCGCGTGGCTGACGTGACCAACCGGGTCGTCAAGCTGCAATCCGGTTACCTTTACCACTACGCATTCGCAATGATGATCGGCATCGCCGCACTCGTTACCTGGATGATGCTCGGGAGCTCTTTCTAATGACCGACTGGCCCATTCTCTCGACGGTCACCTTCCTGCCGCTGGTTGGCGTTCTTCTCCTGCTTCTGACGCGGGAAGACGGCCCCTACGGCCGCCGCAACATCCTGAACGTGTCGCTGTTCACCACGGTGTTCACCTTCATCGTCTCGCTCTTCATCTGGATCGGCTTCGACAATTCGAACCCGGGCTTCCAGATGGTCGAGAAGAAGGAATGGCTCGGCACCGGCATCGCCTATCATCTGGGCGTTGACGGCATCTCGATGCTCTTCGTCATCCTGACGACCTTCCTCATGCCTTTCTGCGTGCTCGCAAGCTGGGAGGCGGTGGAGAAGCGCCTGAAGGAATACATGATCGCCTTCCTGCTTCTAGAAGTGGTCATGATCGGCGTCTTCGTGTCGCTCGACATCGTTCTCTTCTACGTCTTCTTCGAAGCAACGCTGATCCCGATGTTCGTCATCATCGGCGTGTGGGGCGGCAAGGATCGCGTCTACGCATCCTACAAGTTCTTCCTTTACACGCTGACCGGCTCGGTTCTGATGATGCTTGCCATCATGGCGATGTACTGGCAGGCCGGCACGACCGACATCACGGCGCTGCTGAAATACGGCTTCCCGGCCGGCATGCAGACCTGGCTCTGGCTCGCCTGCTTTGCAGCCTTCTCGGTCAAGATGCCGATGTGGCCGGTCCACACCTGGCTTCCGGACGCACACGTCCAGGCACCGACGGCAGGCTCCGTCATTCTGGCCGGCGTGATGCTGAAGCTCGGCGGCTACGGCCTCATCCGCTTCTCGCTGTCGATGTTCCCGCTCGCGTCCGATTACTTCGCGCCGCTGGTCTTCGCACTGTCGGTCATCGCCATCATCTACACCTCGCTGGTGGCCATGATGCAGGACGACATCAAGAAGCTCATCGCCTATTCCTCCGTCGCCCACATGGGCTACGTGACGATGGGTATCTTCGCCGCCAACGTCCAGGGCCTGCAGGGCGCCATCTTCCAGATGCTGTCGCACGGCATCGTCTCGGGCGCGCTCTTCCTTTGCGTCGGCGTCGTCTACGACCGCCTGCACACCCGCGAGATCGCGGCCTATGGCGGCCTTGTCAACAACATGCCGAAATACGCCGTCGCCTTCATGGTCTTCACCATGGCGAACGTCGGCCTGCCGGGCACCTCCGGCTTCATCGGCGAGTTCCTGACGATCATCGGCGTGTTCCGCGTCAACACCTGGGTGGCTCTCTTTGCCGCGACCGGCGTCATCCTTTCGGCGTCCTATGCGCTGTGGCTCTACCGCCGGGTGATCTTCGGCGCACTCGAGAAGGAAAGCCTCAAGGGTCTGCTCGATCTTTCCACCCGTGAAAAGATCGTGCTGTATCCGCTGATCGCGCTGACCATCTTCTACGGCTTCTATCCGGCACCGATCTTCGACGCGACGGCGGCCTCGGTAGACCTCGTTGTCAACAACTACTCTGCGGCTCTCCAGGCTGCGCAGAACCTTGCGCTCAACGCGCGCTGAGACGGGATTAGACTGGTTATGAACGCTGAAATACTATCGCTCAGCCTGCAGCTCTCCATGCCGGAGCTTATTCTGGCCGTGGGTGGGCTCGTTCTCCTGATGATCGGCGTCTTCTCGGGCGACAAGTCGTCGACGACCGTCACCGGTCTCGCGGTTGCGCTTCTGGCGGTTGCCGCGCTCTGGCTCATCTTCATGTCGGGCGAGGGCGAGGCCTATGGCGGCGCCTTCATCCTCGATCCGTTCAGCCGCTTCATGAAGGTGCTGGCGCTGATCGGCTCGATCACCGCCATGGTCATGTCCGTTGGCCACGCCAAGTCGGACCAGCTCAACCGCTTCGAATTCCCGGTGCTGCTGGTGCTTTCGACGCTCGGCATGATGCTGCTGATCTCGGCAAACGACCTGATCTCGGTCTATCTCGGCCTCGAACTGATGTCGCTGGCGCTCTACGTCATCGCTGCCTTCAACCGCGATAGCCTGCGCTCCACGGAAGCCGGCCTCAAGTACTTCGTCCTTGGCGCCCTGTCGTC
Source organism: Neorhizobium turbinariae (assembly GCF_023223505.1). Taxonomy (NCBI): domain Bacteria; kingdom Pseudomonadati; phylum Pseudomonadota; class Alphaproteobacteria; order Hyphomicrobiales; family Rhizobiaceae; genus Neorhizobium; species Neorhizobium turbinariae. The sequence goes on along the minus strand of NZ_JALPRY010000018.1, from coordinate 8,489 downwards.
CGGCATGATGCTCTACGGCATGTCGCTGGTCTACGGCTTCACCGGCAACACCGGCTTCGACGAGATCGCCAGCGTGCTGAACGCGGAAACGCGCAACCTCGGCCTCGTCTTCGGCATGGTCTTCGTGCTCGCCGGCGCCTGCTTCAAGATCTCGGCCGTGCCGTTCCACATGTGGACGCCGGACGTCTACGAAGGTGCGCCGACCCCGGTCACGGCCTTCTTCGCCGCAGGCCCGAAGGTTGCCGCCATGGCGATCCTCGTGCGCCTCGTGTCGGATGCCTTCATGCCGATCCTCGCCGACTGGCGCCAGATCATCGTCTTCGTGTCGATCGCGTCCATGCTGCTCGGCTCGTTCGCGGCAATCGGCCAGCGCAACATCAAGCGCCTGATGGCCTATTCGTCGATTGGCCACATGGGCTACGCGCTTGTTGGTCTGGCTGCAGGTTCCGAGACGGGCGTTTCTGGCGTCGTGCTCTACATGACCATCTACATGATCATGACGCTCGGCACCTTTGCCTGCATCATGGCGATGCGCCGCAAGGAAGGCGAGAATGTTGAGAACGTCGATGATCTCGCTGGCCTGTCCTCCACCAAGCCCTTCATGGCGATCGTGCTGACGGCGCTGATGTTCTCCATGGCCGGCATCCCGCCGCTTGCAGGCTTCTTCGCCAAGTACTTCGTCTTCGTGGCCGCCATCGAGGCCAAGCTTTATGCACTGGCCGTCGTCGGCGTCCTGTCCTCGGTTGTTGGCGCTTATTACTACCTGCGCATCGTCAAGGTGATGTGGTTCGACGAAGCCAAGGGCGAGTTTGCCCGTATCTCCGGCGAGCTGCGCCTGGTCTTTGGCCTGTCGGGCCTCTTCGTCACGGCCTACGTGCTGTTTGGCGGTCCGATCGGGAACGCTGCAAACGCTGCTGCGAAGTCCTTCTTCTGAGGATGACGGCAAGCCGGAGCCGCTTTTCGCTCGATGCGTTTCGCCACGAGGCGCTGGGCGAGGTCGGTTCAACCAATAGCGAATGTCTCGCCCGCGCTCGCGCGGGCGATCCCGGTTTGTTGTGGCTGACAGCAAGCCGCCAGCTGGCCGGCCGCGGCCGCCGTGGGCGTGCCTGGACGTCCGAACCCGGCAATCTCTACGCCTCCCTGCTTCTCATCAATCCTGCCTCGCCGGAACACATGGCCTCCCTGCCGCTCGCGGTTGCCGTGGCCGTGCATGCGGCGATTGCCAAGGTGCTGCCTCCGGATGGCGCGCCGCTGGAGGTGAAGTGGCCGAACGACATCCTCATCGGTCGCCGCAAGACCTGCGGCATCCTGCTTGAAGCCGAGACCCTGCCGGATGGCCGGCGTGCCCTGGTGATCGGCATCGGCATCAACATTCGCCACATGCCGGAGGGTTCACCTTATCCGGTCACACGCCTTGCCGATCACGGTGCTGCCGTCTCGCCGGAAGAGCTTTTCGCCCATCTTTACAACGAGATGGCGCAGGTTCTGGAATCATGGACTGAGGTCGGCGGACTGGCACACATCATCCGCCGCTGGCGCGAGGTTGCCTGCGGCCTGGGCGAAAAAATCACCGTGAACCTGCCGGACCGCTCGCTTGTTGGTACATTCGCAGGTATCGATGAACGTGGATTTCTGATGCTTGCCACTGAAGACGGCGCGGCCTTGCCGATTGCCGCCGGTGATGTCTTTTTTCAAAGAATGGAATAGAAGAAGAAATGGCAAACCAAGAAGAACTGGTATTTCTGCCGCTCGGCGGCGTGGGCGAAATCGGTATGAACCTCGCCCTCTACGGCTATGGAACGCCGGAGAAGCGCCAGTGGATCATGGTGGACTGTGGCGTTACCTTCCCGGGTCCTGATCTGCCGGGCGTTGATCTCGTCCTGCCGGACATCCGTTATCTCGCGACCCAGCGCAACAACCTCAAGGCCATGATCATCACTCATGCGCATGAGGATCACTATGGCGCGATGAACGACATCTGGCCGGGCCTCAACGTGCCGGTTTATGCCTCGCCCTTCACCGCCGGCATGCTGGAAGCCAAGCGCGACTACGAAGGCTCGCGCGCCGATATTCCGGTCAACATCTTCAAGGCGGGCGACAAGATCAACATCGGACCCTTCGAGGTTGAGGCGGTTGGCGTGAACCATTCGATCCCTGAGCCGATGTCGCTCGTCATCCGCACGCCGCTCGGCAATGTCGTCCACACCGGTGACTGGAAGATCGACCATGCGCCGTCGCTCGGCCCGCTGACCGACGAGGCCCGCTTCCGCGCGCTCGGCGACGAGGGCGTGCTGGCGCTGATGTGCGACAGCACCAATGCCATGCGCGAAGGCGTCTCGCCATCGGAAGAAGAAGTCTCCGAAGGTCTGCGCAAGATCATCGAGGCGGCCGAGGGCAGGGTGGCGATCACCACCTTCTCGTCGAATGTTGGCCGCATCCGCTCCATCGCCCAGGCGGCGGAAGCGGCGGGCCGCGAAGTGCTGCTGCTCGGATCGTCGCTGAAGCGCGTCGTCAACGTGGCTCGCGACATCGGCATCATGGAAGGCCTGAAACCCTTCATCGCCGAAGACGAGTTCGGTTACATCCCGCGCGACAAGGTGGTGGTGATCCTCACCGGCAGCCAGGGCGAGCCGCGCGCGGCCCTTGCCAAGATCGCTCGTGATGAGATGCGCAACGTCGCCTTCTCCAAGGGCGACACCGTTGTCTTTTCATCCCGCACGATCCCCGGCAATGAAAAGGCCATCCTCGACATCAAGAACGGCCTCATCGAGCAGGGCATCAAGGTCGTGACCGACGCCGATGGCCTCGTGCATGTGTCGGGCCACCCGCGCCGCAATGAATTGCTGCAGATGTATGAGTGGACCCGCCCGCAGATCCTCGTGCCCGTCCATGGCGAAGCCGCCCACCTGATGGCGCAGGCCGAGCTTGGTGCCTCCGCCGGCATCAAGACCATCCCGCGCGTGCGCAACGGCAATATCCTGCGTCTGGCGCCGGGTCCGGCTGAGATCATCGATGACGCCCCGCATGGGCGGATCTTCAAGGACGGCAAGCTGATCGGCGACTTCGAGGAAATGGGCATCGGCGACCGCCGCAAGCTCTCCTTTGTCGGTCATGTCTCGGTCAATGTGCTGCTCGACAACCGCTACGACTTCCTGACGGATCCCGACGTTGTGGCCTTCGGCCTGCCGGAGTTCGACGACGAGGGCGAGGATATGGAAGATACGCTTTATGACGCCGTCCTCGGCGCCATCGAAAGCATTCCGCGCGCCCGCCGCAAGGATCTCGACATGCTGCGCGAGTCGGTTCGCCGCGCGGTGCGTGGTGCTGCCAACGAGGCCTGGGGCAAGAAGCCGGTCGTGACGGTGTTCGTCACGAAGGTATGAGGTTGGATTTTGCCCCCTCACTTGCGATTTCTGAGACTTAGCCTTTGGCTAAGATCTCGAAGTCGCTTTCTCTCCCACAAGGGGAGAGACCGGGGCGGCAGGCTCGGCACCTGTCCTCTCCCCCTGTGGGAGAGGTTACAAAATCATGATCTTAGCTTCAGCTAAGTCATAGATTTTGCTGGTGAGGGGATCGTCGTGGAGACTTTGGGAGGAAAACAAATGCTTGGACGCGTGAACCACATCGCCATCGCAGTGCCGGACCTGGTATCGGCCACGACAACCTATCGCGACACGCTGGGGGCCCGCGTCTCGCAGGCGCAACGGCTTCCCGAACATGGCGTGACGGTGGTGTTTGTTGAACTGGCAAACACCAAGGTTGAGCTGCTGGAGCCGCTGGGCGAAGACTCGCCGATCGCCGCCTTCCTTGCCAAGAACCCGTCCGGCGGCATGCACCACATCTGTTACGAAGTGGACGACATCCTCGGCGCCCGCGATCGGCTGAAGGCGTCAGGCGCACGCGTGCTGGGCGACGGCGAGCCGAAAACCGGCGCCCACGGAAAGCCGGTCCTGTTCCTCCACCCGAAGGATTTCAACGGCACGCTGGTGGAGCTCGAACAGGTCTGATGGCTGTTCCGTCAACGACTTAACTCCATCTCCGGAATCAATCTGTCAGTTGCGGTAGCTCGTTATCGCCATCCGGCCTCGCTGTTTCCGCGCATGCATGCGGCATCCGGTCCACCGGCGGGCACTGGAGCTTGCCGGCCATAACGCCTATAAGGCGCCTTGCTTTACCTGAACCCCGAGTAACACCATGCCGCTGCTCACGATCGCCGCCATCTATTTCATCCTCTGGTGGACCGTGCTTTTTATCGTGCTGCCGCTCGGCTATCGCAGCCAGGGCGATGAAGGTGAGGTGACCAACGGGACGATCGAAAGTGCGCCGGCAAAGTTTCGGGGCGGGCGGGTCGTGCTGTTGACCACGCTCATTTCAGCGGCACTCTACGCGAGCTACCACGTGGCCTCGACCTACCTGGGTATCGGGATCACCGATCTTCCCAATATCGTGCCCAGTTACCGGCCGAACTAACCTTCGAGAACATCTTGCGGCGCGAGAACGCACGCTCATCCAGCCGTGGCTGGCTGATCGCGGGGAGGGGCTGCGAGAAGGCAAAAAAAAACAAGGCATGGAAGCCTTGTTTTTAGTATCGCGTGATCTTTTACCGTTGCCGGGGCTGCGAATAAACGCGCCTAAGACCTGATCCTCCCAAGACTTGACCGCGAAGGTGGCAAGAAATTGAACTCCTTGCCTGTTTTGTGAGCTGAACCTAGCCCAAAGTATATGCCTTGTCACCAGCTATTTTTGTAAATTAGACACAGTCCGCAAAAATTTTCATGTTGACAGCTTCGTGTCAGCTTCGTCACCAAATCTCCGTCATCCTGTCTTTGGCAGGTGGTTGGGCAGCGGCATCAGGCCCGTGCAAATCCTTGCGAGCCGGGTTCCCATGGCACCTCAGAAGGGCTATGTAGCCTGCCCATATTGTTCAAGAAAATGGTCGATTCCCGGTTCGGTGGAGTTGGCCCGGCAACCTCGGATATGTCGATGCGTCTTTCCCGCTATTTCATGCCCATCCTGAAGGAAAATCCTAAGGAGGCCGAGATCGTTTCGCACCGGCTGATGCTGCGTGCGGGCATGATCCGCCAGCAGAGCCAGGGGATCTATTCCTGGCTGCCGCTCGGCAAGCGCGTTCTCGACAAGGTCAACAACATCATCCGCGAGGAACAGAACCGTTCCGGCGCCATCGAGCTCCTCATGCCGACGCTGCAGTCGGCCGAACTCTGGCAGGAAAGCGGCCGTTACGATGCCTACGGCAAGGAAATGCTGCGCATCAAGGACCGCCAGGACCGGCCGATGCTCTACGGCCCCACCAACGAGGAAATGATCACGGACATCTTCCGGTCCTACGTCAAGTCCTACAAGAACCTGCCGCTCAACCTCTACCACATCCAGCTGAAGTTCCGCGACGAGATCCGTCCGCGTTTCGGCACCATGCGGTCGCGCGAATTCCTCATGAAGGATGCCTATTCCTTCGACCTGACGAAGGAAGGCGCCGAGCACTCCTACCGCAAGATGTTCACCGCCTATCTGCGCACCTTCGCGCGGCTTGGCCTGCGCGCCATCCCGATGCGTGCCGATACCGGCCCGATCGGCGGCAACCTGTCGCACGAATTCATCATTCTCGCCGACACGGGCGAGTCGGAAGTCTTCTCGCACAAGGATTTCGTCAACTTCGACATTCCCGGCACCGACACCAATTTCGATGATGTCGCCGCGCTGCAGGCAATCTTCGACAAGTGGACCTCGGTTTATGCCGCAACGTCGGAGATGCATGACGAGGAAGCTTTTAACGCCATCCCCGAGAGCGATCGTCTTTCGGCCCGCGGCATCGAAGTCGGCCACATCTTCTATTTCGGCACGAAGTATTCCGAGCCGATGGGCGCCAAGGTGCAGGGTCCGGACGGCAAGGAACACCTTGTCCACATGGGTTCCTATGGCATCGGCCCGACACGCCTTGTTCCCGCCATCATCGAAGCATCGCATGACGAGAACGGAATCATCTGGCCGGCCTCCGTCGCTCCCTTTGACGTGATGGTCATCAACATGAAGCCCGGCGACGAAGCCTGCGACCGGATCTGTGAAACGCTCTATGGCGGCTTCGCGACCATCGGCAAGGACGTGCTCTACGACGACACGGACGAGCGGGCAGGCACCAAGTTCGCCACCGCCGACCTCATCGGCGTGCCGTACCAGGTGATCGTCGGACCTCGCTCCGCCGCCAACGGCGAAGTGGAAGTCAAGGATCGCAAGACGGGCGAGCGCGAAACGCTGACCGTCGAAGCGGCAATGAACAAGCTCGCCGGTCGCTGATCCGGCGGGTTCGGATCACGAGATGGGCGCGGGTTATTGCGCGCCCTACGCGCTGAAGGAGACGGAATGGCGGGCGTCGCGGCAGAGACTGGAAGTGGCGAGGCGGCACGCGCTGCATCTGCGGGACCATTTTCGGCATTCGAGCGCATGGTGGCTTGGCGTTACCTGCGCTCCCGGCGCAAGGAAGCCTTCATCTCCGTCATTGCCGGCTTTTCCTTCATCGGCATCATGCTGGGCGTGGCCACCCTCATTATCGTCATGGCGGTGATGAACGGCTTTCGCACCGAGCTCATCTCACGCATCCTCGGCATCAACGGCCACATGATCGTCCAGCCGATTGACGGCCCGCTGACGAACTATGCGGAGCTCACACAAAAATTCGCAGCCGTCCCGGGCGTGCGCATGGCCCTGCCGCTCGTGGAAGGGCAGACGCTTGCATCGGGTCGCGGTGGTGCAGGCTCCGGCGCGCTGGTTCGGGGCGTGCGTCCCGAAGACATCGAAAAACTCACCGAGGTCTCGACCAACATCAAGTCGGGCGACATGGTCGGTTTCGCCTCGGGCGAGGGCGTGCTGGTCGGCTCGCGCCTTGCCGCCCAACTCGGGCTGAATGCCGGTGACCAAATCACGCTGATTTCGCCCGAAGGGGACGTGACGCCGATGGGGGTCACGCCGCGCGTCAAGTCCTATCCGGTGTCCGGCATCTTCGAAATCGGAATGTCGGAATATGATGCGACCATCATCTACATGCCGCTCGAGGAGTCGCAGATCTATTTCAACGCCGACGGGCTTGTGCAGTCGATCGAGCTCTTCATCGACAATCCCGACAATGTCGACGGGTTGCGGCCACTCGTCGAGGCGGCGGCGGGGCGGCAGATCTTCATCACCGACTGGCGCCAGCGCAACCAGACCTTCTTCTCCGCCCTCCAGGTGGAGCGCAACGTGATGTTCATGATCCTGACGCTGATCGTGCTTGTCGCAGCGCTCAACATCATCTCGGGCCTCATCATGCTGGTGAAGGACAAGGGCAGCGATATCGCCATCCTGCGCACCATGGGGGCGGGATCGGGCGCCATCATGCGCATCTTCTTCATGACGGGTGCTGCGATCGGCATCGTTGGCACCTTCGCCGGCGTCCTACTCGGCGTTGTCGTCTGCCTCAACATCGAGTCGATCCGCCAGTTCTTCTCCTGGGTCTCCGGCACGGTGCTGTTTGATCCCGAACTTTATTTCCTGAGCCAGCTGCCCGCTGAAATGAGCCTGAGCGAGACCGTATCGGTTGTCCTCATGGCGCTGACGCTCTCCTTCATCGCGACCATCCTGCCGGCATGGCGAGCCTCCAGGCTCGACCCCGTCCAGGCCCTCCGATACGAATAGGAACAGAACGCCCGATGCCACCTCGCAAAACCGTCCTGAAGCTTTCTGGCGTCGAACGTCACTATGGCCAGGGCGAAACGACGCTGACGATCCTCAAGGGCGCCGATTTCGAGCTTCGCAGCGGTGAGATCGTGGCGCTTGTCGCGCCGTCCGGCACCGGCAAGTCGACGCTGCTGCATCTCGCTGGCCTGCTCGAGCACCCGGATGACGGCGAGGTCTATATCGGTGGCCAGTCCTGCAACGGCCTGCCCGATAACGAACGCACCGCCATCCGCCGCTCCGAAATCGGCTTCGTCTACCAGTTCCACCACCTGCTGCCGGAATTCTCTGCGGTCGAGAACATCATGATGCCGCAGCTCATCGCCGGGCTTTCGAAGGCGGAGGCCAAGGAGCGGGCAGGGCAGCTTCTCGATTACATGCGCATCGGGCACCGCGCCGATCACCGCCCCTCCGAACTGTCGGGCGGCGAGCAGCAGCGTGTCGCGATTGCCCGCGCCGTCGCCAATGCCCCGCGTGTGCTGCTGGCCGATGAGCCGACCGGCAATCTCGATCCGGAAACGGCATCCTATGTCTTCGATGCCCTGGAGGCCTTGGTTCGCCAGTCTGGCCTTGCCGCACTGATCGCCACCCATAACCACGAACTTGCCGGCCGCATGGACCGCCGCGTCACGATCGAAGGCGGCAAGGTCGTCGAACTCTAGGCCGCTTGCGGCGTTTTCCGTTTCATTCCGGGCCGCGGTCGCTGAACTGGCCGTTGCCTCATTAACTTGCGCTCATCCTGCCAAGATGAGCCTGCCCCTCATCCG